>CAZVLN010000023.1:0-31726 GCA_964627995.1 uncultured Saprospiraceae bacterium | reverse complement strand
CTTTAACCTTTATCCTTTTCTACTTTAACCTTGGATTACTTTAACCTTTTTCCTTCTTTGCCCTTCCGAAGCCTATGGCGTAGAAGGGCTTCGAACTACAAAAATCCAATAGGGCGTAGCCGGAACTACTCTTTATCGAAGGCTTCCTGTTGCATGAGCACTTCATTGAAAGAGATGTCCCGACCCGCGAGAACCAGGACGGTAGTCGGCATGCCTTCCAGTTGTTTTTGAATCGATTTATGATAGTCGATAAAATGGCTGTCCGGTTGCGCCATACCCATGAAGATGAGGTCTGCATCTCTGGAGGATTCACGCATCACTTCTCCGAAGGATCTGCCTTGGGAAACGAGGACTTCACTTTGCGCGCCCATTCGCAGTTTTTGAACGATAGCTGTGAGATTTTTCTCCGCATCCTCAGCTGCACGCTCTTGAGATACCATCATTTTTACCGTAATCTCTGCATCCCACCAGATTCGATTATTTTGTAAAAGATAGGCCAAAATCATCATTAAGCCTCCATTGCCTTTTATTCCTCCCCACCACAAGTCAATTTTTTTCCGGGCACCAAAAATTCCCCCCTCCTTATTATTGTCATGGATGATAGCGATGTTCCGATTGAGTTCGTGAAAATAAGCGATCATATCACAATAGGATTGGCGCACTTTCTCATTTTGGCTATCGCCAAGAACTATGGTGTTAGGTACAAGGGCGCCCAGCCCGTAAGATTTAACGAGCTTTTGGTTACCGTCGAAAGGGTCGGGGGCAGAAACAACACGGGTCAATGCTTGAACACTTCGCTTGGAAAGGAAGTCTCGAATATAGGCTTCCATCTTTTTTAGCCGTTTGGGATTGACATCCTCGCCTGGCAGTACCGTAGCTACGGTAAGTATTCCCCGATTGTGCGTAATAGAATTTGCAAATTCGATCAGGTGCCAGCGTTTGGTCGGTGCGCCGGAAAGAACCAGCGGATTAGGCCTCCAGGTTTTAGCGTCCGTATCGATTTTGATTCGCATAAGTCCGGCCCGTATCAGGGCCATCCAAATTCCTTTCCGTACATCACCCCATGCGGTTTGTAATTCGCGATTCTGGAGCCAAATGAAAATAATGATGACAAAAATGAAGGCTAAAACGGTAGCGGTAGCATTGATAAGAAACATCACAGCCAGACACCCGAGCGCTCCTAATACGGACAGACTCCAATGCACGCGAAATGCCGGTCGGAAAGAGGGGCTATCTAAAATACGTTCAATTCCTGCGGCTGCATTGAGGACTCCATAGGTCGTTAAGAAAAACATGGTCAGCACGGGCGCAATAACATTGAGATTGCCCAGGTACACTGCAGCTAAGGCAACGAATAAGGTAACAATGGTACCCAGGCGGGGACTGTCATCTTCTCCTTCTCCCTTTCCTAGCCAACGCAGAGATCGTGGAAGAATCCCATCCCGAGCTAGTGCCTGAAGAACCCTTGGGGCACCTAAAATACTTCCAATGGCAGAGGAAAGGGTAGCCCCCCAAACACCGATCAAAATAGCATCGCCCCAGTATGATATTTTCCGCATGATAAGCGGGTCGTCAATCAGGGTAAGGGCATCCGCTCGGTTGGCTAGTATTATCGGTAAGGTCATATAGACTAAGTATCCGACGCCGATGGCATAAAATGTACCCTTTGGGATGGACTTGGCAGGGTCTTTGAGGTCGCCCGACATATTCACGCCGGCCATAATCCCCGTAACTGCAGGGAAAAAAACAGCAAAAACGACCCAAAAACCTTCTGAGTTGCGGTCCGAAGCGCCCCACATTTCTACCGAGGACTCTTCTATAGGACTTCCAAAGATGAGTGACAGAAGGGAAAGAGCGATTCCAAACATGATAAAATACTGTGCTCGAATAGCCACCTTGGCGGAAATGAGGGCCAGCGCTGTAATGCCTACCGTGGTAATGAGCCCGACCATTTTGAAGTCCAATTGTGGAAAAACAGCGACTAAACTTTCGGCAAAACCTACTGTGTAAAGGGCTACCGATAAGGCTAGAGCAATATATAGGGGGATCCCTACTGCGCCACCGGCTTCTATGCCCAGCGAGCGACTGATCATGTAGTATGCCCCACCAATTCTCACGCGTTGGTCCGTAGCAATAGCGGCTACTGATAAAGCGGTAAGAAAAGTGATGGAGGTGGCTAAGGTGACAATCAGTAAGGTGCCCAATAGCCCCACATTTCCGACGACCCAACCGAATCGCAGGTACATAATCACACCTAAAATGGTAAGGATGGAGGGCGTAAATACGCCCCCAAAGGTGCCTAGACCGGTTTTGGATTCGGGGACTACGACCTGCTCGGAAGATGTACTTTTTGAGAAAGGGTTTTTCATGCGTTTTTATGTGACAGGCTCACCGAACCGGGTCGATTGATTCTCCAATGGAATCGAAAGGTAAGAAACTTTAAGTCTATCCAAAAATAGACTGATTTGAATACATGATAGATAGTCGTATCCGGACAAGTTGATAAGTTGTGTTCGTACCCTATATAAATTAAAACGCTAAAAATTGCTCAAGAGGCAGTAGGCGCTTGTTCACCTGCACGCATCTCAGATGTCACGAGTCTAGATATTTCGTTTAAAAAGTCAAGATCTTGTTTGCTCATTGATTTAAAGATGTCCCGGACTTTTCCATTCGTGAGATAAATTTGGACTCGACTCACACCTAAGGAGGACTTCTTTTTGATTTTCCGGATGTCTCCCAGGGGAATTTTAGTGCGCGCCGTTTTCTGTGTGAGGGAGTAAATGAGTAGCGGTATAGCAGCCAGGCCCAGGACTATTTCTACACCATCATAGACTTGGAAGGCATACCCTCTAATGAGATCATATAGCCCAAGCAGACCTGTTAATGCCAAACAAATAAAAAATACACGCAGAAGGGGGAGCCTCCAATTGTAATGGTCATGAATTTGAAGTTCTTCTTTTTCTTCATTTAAAGTGATGACTTCTGTAGTAGGCTTATGTTGAAACTCCATAATATATCAAAGGGTACTACCTCTAAAAATAATAGGTTTTTCGGATTCGGTAAAAATTAATAAAATTTAGTTAACTTAACAATATTAATTAACAACTTAATGACATAAAGTATGAGAGTTAATATTGTATTTATTTTGGGTTTATTTGTTTTCGTGGGTGGCTCGCTTTCTGCGCAGTTTATTTCTAAAGGAACGTATACCGTTGGGCAGTCTGCGAATCAGATTGGGGTAGATCTTTCAAACCTGGGCGCACCCAACCAAGGAGGCTTTACTCGCTATTCGTTTGAGGAAAGCTATTTTGGGTTATCCGAAGATTATTCTATAAATCAGTTTTTTATATCGAGCGGATACTCTTATTTTGTTGCTAATAATTTGAGTTTAGGAGTGGATTTAGCCTTCGGGTCTACCAGCATTGATGGTGAAAATTTCACAGAATTTTATCTGTCTCCCGAATTGCGTTATTATATCAACTCTCCTTTTTTTCTTTCAGCAGCTACTAATTTTTCCTACATCGAGGATTTAGATGATGATTATTTTGGACTCAACAGTATTTCTCTGGCAGCGGGTTATAATTTTTTCTTATCCTCAGACTGGGCAATAGAGCCTCAGATAATGTATACAGCTTTAGTGGAAGATGAAGTCCGGAATTTCAGAGGTGAAGGTTTTATTGGTGGATTGAGTTTGCGATACTTTCCTGGAAGGTCTACAGGAGAAAAAGCTGCTGCCGATTCCTTATTGCAAAAAGGGAACCTCATGCTTGGAGGTAGCGGTCTCTTTAACTTCGCATTGGAGCTTGTTACATTCATTAATGTAAATCCTAGAATCGGTTTTTTCCTTACGGATTATTTGGTTCTTGGGCTCGATTTTGATTACACATACTCGGGCCTTAAAGAACCTGTTTCAGGCTCAAATTTTGGAACACAGGGTTTATATTCCAATCTTTTTGCCCGGTATTATGTACACAAGGGGCTCTTTGCAGAGTTGGATGCTGGGGTTTTAGCCTTTTATTCAGAGTCTAATGATTCAGGGCCTTCGTCAGACACAGACTATTCCGCCTGGAATTTCACTGCGAGGCTCGGCTATAGCTGGTTTATCTCGCCTGCCATCGCATTGGAACCTTCCCTTCGTTATGGGAATTTTAAGTTCAAGACAGAGCAAGAACTATCAGATGGATCTATTACTACTTTTGAAGATAGGGTTCGACCTTTTGGCCTGGACTTTAGTATTCATGTGTTTCTAGACCGCTAGATAGTTCAGGAGAAACGTAGAAGGGAGTGTCTTCATTTGTAATAGTCATGAATTTGAAGTTCTTCTTTTCTTCATTTATAGTGATGACTCCTGTAAAGGACCTGTTTTGAACCTACATAATATATCAAAGGATACGGCGTTTAAAGTAATAGGTTTTCGGCTTCGTTAGAAGTCAATAGAATTTAGTTACCTTAAGACTTCTTATAAACAACTTAATGGCATAAAGTATGAGAGTTATCATTGTATTTATTTTGGGTTTATTTAGTTTTTCGATCGGATCACTTTCCGCTCAGTTTATTTCTAAAGGTACATACACTGTGGGGAGTTCTATTAGTCTTGCCGGGGGAACCTCACCCTTTGGTCTCTTCTATCCCAATCAGGGCGGATTTACGACTTCGACTTCGGAGCGGGATAATTTTTCGGGAGGAGTGGACAAAGATTTTTTCGACCGGTATTTCGTTCATAGCGGTTATTCTTATTTCGTTGCCAACAATTTGAGTGTTGGTGCCGATCTTACTGTAGGATACGCAAAAACCGAGTTTGGCGATGACACGCAAGTATATCTTTCACCCGAAGTCCGATATTTTATAAAATCCCCCTTTTTTATATCCGCTGCGGGTAACATGTCCTATGTGGATGAAGAATTTGAGTTCAACAGCATTTCCTTTTCCGCGGGGTACAGCTTTTTCCCAGCTCCGGACTGGGCGATAGAACCTCGTTTGTCATACACTGACCTTCTGGCCGATGAAGGAACCTTCAGAGGGGAAGGATTTATGCTGGGTGTTGGCTTTAGATATTATCCAGGGCGTATGGCCGGAGACTCAAGTCGGGTAGAGTCGGTTTTGCGTAAGGGAAATTTACTCCTTGGCGGCCGCGGGCGATTTGACTTCGGGCAGGAAGAGTTCACCTTATTGCAGCTTGCACCCCGGGCAGGTTATTTTGTGACTGATCAATGGGTTTTAGGTGGGGGCTTCGATTACTTATATCAAAAATTAAATTTTTCTCCTGGTGGTGGGGGCATTGAAAGTTTCTCCGATCAGATTCTGTTTGGGAGCATTTTTTCCAGGTATTATATATTCAGGGGACTATTTGCTGAGCTTGAAGGTGGGTTGCTCTTGTTTAATTCTTCTAAAGCAGATGGGGAGGAGCCGGAGGTTTGGAATCCCTCGTCCTGGTATTATAATGCTCGGGTGGGTTACAGTTGGTTTATTTCTCCTGCCGTTGCCCTTGAGCCCACTCTTCGCTTTGGAAGAAATTTTTACTCTAATGAGTATCGAACTTTTGGAGGAGGTAGTACTCCTACTGTAGAGACATATGAAACCATTCAACAAACCTTTGGTCTGGAGTTTAATATTCATGTGTTTTTAGACCGCTAGGTAGTTCAGGAAACACCCTGAATTAACGCTACTTACATTTTTCTGGTCCATTATTTAATGGGCATACCTATTACTGATACACAATTTGTTTTGCGGTAGCAAACAAACGCATCGTTGGTGATAGGTGAATGTTTTGCGTGAGCGGTGGTAAGGGCCCGCCGGCTGGCGGGGTCCCGAGGAGCGCCTTTAGGCGATCTCGAGGACGGAACCCCTGGACGACGCGACCGCGCCAATTAATTCAACTTTTTTGATGGGTTTTAAGCGGACTTGAGCATATCCTATACTTGAGTTTATTTCATTTATTCTAGCGCGGGCACGCCCAAATTGGTGATATATTATATGCTGGATAGAATGAAGAAAGAGGTTCCTCTACCTCCCATTTACCTTTAATTGAAAATCAACTTTATGGTTTCATTTGGAAGGATGCAGGTATCTCTGAGGGTGGGATATGTTTAGTTTTCTTGTTAGCAGTATTGTGGTGCTTGTAATGAGGTTTTTACCTTAGGTAGGGGGAATAATAGTCTTTTTGACCTGATTTTTGGTGGTATTTCTATGTCTTTTTATCAGCTCTTTTTGAATAAATTCATTGAATGGAGTATATTGAGCAAAATAATAGGGGTGTAGGAGTGGTTGGCCGCGGTGATATATTTGTAATAGCGTTTTTTTCTATTGTATAGGTTGTAAATTGTCAACTATGAATTTGTTGTATGAAAAAATAGAGGGTCAACTAACCGTATGTAAGCTGCTTATCGTGCTTGGCTTAATAGGCATAGTTGGGTGTGATGCCGAAAAAGAAGATCAGTCGAATTCGGAAGCTCTGGAGGAATGGCAATTAGTTTGGGCAGATGATTTTGAGGGGGACAGCTTACAGACATTAGATACGAGTAAATGGGTTTACGATATCGGACGTGGTGATAATGGCTGGGGGAATGGTGAATTGCAGTACTACACGGATCGTATCCGAAATGCGCATATGGACGGTAGCGGACATTTACTAATTCGCGCTTATCGAGAAGGCTATGAAGGAGCGGAATATACTTCTGCTCGCGTAAAGACTAAAGATAAAATGGAACAGCGCTATGGTAAATTTGAGGCGAGAATCAAGGCGCCGACCGGAATGGGAATATGGCCCGCTTATTGGCTTCTTGGCTCCAACATTGATAAAGTGGGGTGGCCGCAATGTGGAGAAATTGACGTCATGGAGGTCATCGGAGAAGCGCCAAATGAGATTCACGGGTCTTTGCATGGTCCGGGGCATTCGGCCGGGGAGGCGATTACAGAAACATTTACGCTGGATTCCGGTCATTTCGATGATAAATTTCATGTTTTCTCTGTAGAATGGAACGCCGACTCGATAGTGTTTTTTGTTGATCAAACTCCCTATCAGACTGTAAAGCGGGAAGGGATAAAAGGTGAATGGGTTTATAACACACCATTCTTTATGCTGATGAATCTAGCGATTGGGGGAACGTATGTGGGATATCCGGAACCGGATGAAGTATTTCCAAAAGAACTTGTGATCGATTACGTGCGAGTGTATACTCGAAATCAAAAACAAAGCGAAAAATAGAAAATATATGGCTACAGAAAAGGTGGAGAAGAAGGTGGGTAAGGGGCAAACAGCGGATTTGGAGACATTGGATATTGATGGGACTCCTTTTTTAAAAATATCGGATGCTGATGTTTTAGATCCATTCTTAATGAGTGTGGTCAGCAATTCTGATCATTGGATGTTTATTGCTAGCAATGGAGGATTGACTGCCGGGCGGAAAAATGCTCAGTATGCTCTTTTCCCTTACTACACCGATGACAAGTTGATCGATTTAGCAGATATTACGGGTAGTAAGACCATCTTTCAGGTTAAGACAGTCCATGGGTTAGAAATTTGGGAGCCGTTTTCAGAGCGGTTTATGGGGCAGCATAGACTTTCAACAAATTTGTATAAGTCGGCTTATGGAAATCAAGTTGTTTTTGAAGAAATCAATCACGATTTAGGACTATCCTTTCGATATAAGTGGAGTTCGAGTGAAGAATTTGGTTTTGTAAAGACCAGCGGATTGGAAAACTTTGGAGACACCGCTCAAAGCGTACATGTGTTGGATGGCATCCAAAACATTATGCCTTTTGGTGTGAGTAGTGCGCTGCAACAAGCAAGCAGTAATTTGGTAGATGCTTATAAGCGAAGCGAATTGCACGAAGAAGTGGGCATGGGTATTTTTGCATTGAGTGCTATCATAGTAGATAAAGCTGAGCCTAGTGAGGCTCTGAAAACAAATGTGGCTTGGTCACTGGGTTTGGATCGTCCTAAATACTTACTTTCTTCTATTCAATTGGATGCATTTCGCCAGGGCCATTCTTTAATGGATGAAAGGGATGTCAAGGGTGAAAAAGGCGCGTATTTTATTGCTCGGGAAATCTACCTGGACTCGGGAGACAGTTGTCGGTGGAGAATTCTGGCGGATGTGAATAAGGACCATGGCCAGGTTGTTGAGTTAGCTGAACGAATTAAAGCTGCGCAGGATTTGGATGCATCCATTTCTGCAGATATACAAAAAGGAACGAGAGAGCTCGTTCGGTTAGTTACATCATCTGATGGGATTCAACATACAGAGGATACTCTGCAGGACTACAGGCATTTCTCAAATGTATTATTTAATATCATGCGAGGGGGCGTAGCTGACCGAGGTTATCAAGTTGAGATGCATGACTTTTTACCCTATCTAAAGCAAGCCAACAAGGATTTATTTGAAAAGAAGCAAGGCTTTTTATCTACCCTTCCGGCTACCATTAGCTATATGGAACTAACGGAGCGGGTGCGCCAAACTGAGCATGCGGATTTGATTCGTCTCTCGGTTGAATACTTACCTCTAAAATTTAGTAGAAGACACGGAGACCCGAGCCGTCCCTGGAATGAGTTTTCCATAAATATACGTGATGAGCAAGATGGCAGTAAAGTTTTAGATTACGAGGGGAATTGGCGTGACCTTTTCCAAAACTGGGAAGCTTTGGCTTACTCCTTTCCCGAATTTTTGGATGGGATGATCTACAAGTTTCTGAATGCATCTACCTTTGATGGGTATAATCCTTATCGAGTGACTAAAGATGGATTCGATTGGGAAACGATTGAGCCAGATGACCCCTGGTCTTATATTGGATATTGGGGTGACCATCAGATCATCTATTTACTTAAGTTTTTAGAGATAACAGACAAGTTTCATCCCGGCCATTTGCAATCTCTTTTTGATAAAGAAGAGTTTGTTTATGCAGATGTTCCGTATGAAATCAAATCATATGCGGATATTGTAGACCATCCGAAGGACACTATTATTTTCAATAAACAGAAGGATAAGCACATACGGGATCGACGAGATGAGCTTGGTGGAGACGGTGCATTATTACGAAATAGTAGCGGTGAAATTTACAAGGTGAATTTCATCGAGAAATTGTTAGCTAGTTTACTTGCTAAGCTATCAAACTTTGTTCCTCAGGGAGGTATTTGGATGAATACCCAGCGTCCTGAATGGAATGATGCAAATAATGCATTGGTAGGGAACGGAGTGTCTATGGTTACCCTGTATTATTTGCACCGCTTTATGGTGTTTTTTGATAAGGCATTGCATAAATACAAGGCGAAGCGCATCTCCCTGTCTAATGAATTTGTAGAGTTTTATCATACCGTCCGAGAAGTGTTAGAGACCTATACAGATCGACTGGATGAAGGCTTTGATGATATAGCCAGGAAAGAGGTGATTGACGAGGTGGGTCAAGCCGCATCGGATTATCGGCTTCATATTTACAAATCGGGATTCTGGGGTAAAAAGCGAACGGTATCCATAGCGGGAATTAAGCGCCTGGTTTCCTTATCACTTGCTTTTTTAAAGAATAGTATAGAGGAAAACAAGCGTCCGGATGGGCTTTATCACGCTTATAATCTGCTTACGCACAATAATGACGGAGTAAAACTATTCCATTTAGATGAAATGTTGGAAGGGCAGGTAGCAGCCTTGAGTTCTGGTTATCTCAGCAGCCAAGAGGCCTTAGGGGTATTAGATGCCATGCGATCGAGTCCTTTATTTCGACCCGATCAATACAGTTATATCTTATATCCGAATAAAAAGCTGCCTGGGTTTATGGAGCGAAACGTCATTCCGCCCGAGCAGGTGGAATCTTTTGATTTTATTCAGGAATTAATTGCCGAAGGCAATGAAAAAATCATCGAGAAAGATCCTTTAGGGGAATACCATTTCAACGGAAATTTCAAGAATGTAGGCGATTTACAATCGGCATTAGATGAACTTGCTCAAGGCGGCTATCAAAGTCAAGTGCAATCTAATCAGGAAGCATTGCGAGATTTATTCGAGCAGGTATTTAATCACAAGGCTTTCACCGGTCGATCAGGCACTTTTTATGCTTATGAAGGATTGGGGTCTATTTATTGGCACATGGTTTCTAAGCTTTTGCTTGCAGCCCAGGAATGTTGCTTGAGTGCGATACGCAATAATGAAGATGAGAAGGTTATTGGTCGATTGCTAGATCACTACTATGAGATTCAAGCTGGAATAGGTGTTCATAAAACACCCGAATTATATGGAGCTTTCCCAACAGATCCTTACTCCCATACACCGCTCCACCGGGGTGCTCAACAACCGGGCATGACAGGGCAAGTCAAAGAGGATATAATTGCAAGGATAAAAGAACTAGGTGTGTTTATATTAGAAGGGAAATTGAAATTTCATCCCTGTTTATTGCGAAGGGAAGAGTTTTCAACCGGCGACTCATCCTTTGTCTTTTTGAACGTAAGAGGAGATGCAGAACAGGTTTCTATTTCTGAGGACCAATTATTTTTTGGGTATTGTCAGTTACCTATAATATATAAATTATCTCAGGAGCCGAAGATACGGATAGATTGTTACGATGGAGAGAAAGTGGAGATAGAGGGGAATACACTTTCGTCCTCCTGGAGTAAATCGATATTCGAAAGGGAAGGCCGTATTCAGAGAATCATAGTTCATATTGATCAAAAAATTCTAAAGTAAAACCGCTATGTTGAACTGTGGAGGGAATAAATTACCCGAGCGTTGTGTAAGTTCAATATGTGTTATATTTATATTGATATTAGTAGCATGTAACCCTATGGAAAATAAGACAAATAAATCTAAGACTGCAGAGCAGATTCTAGGTAATCCTGAGTGCCGAGCAATAAGTTATGGCGGGTATAGAATGAAAAAAAGAGATATCCAACCCACTATTGAGGAATTGAAGGAGGATATGAAGATTCTCTATGCTATGGGGATTCGCGTGATTCGCACTTACAATGTGCACCTCGCACAAGCCGAGAACGCGTTGAAAGCTATTCGCGAAATCAAGGCTTCAGACCCTGATTTTGAGATGTATGTGATGTTGGGCGCATGGATTGACTGCAAAAATGCATGGTCACATTTGCCACCCGATCATACTGCCGAAAGTGCAAATAATGCTATTGAAATCCATAAAGCTGTAGAGCTTACAAATACATATCCAGATATAGTTAAGATAATTGCTGTAGGAAATGAGGCCATGGTAAAATGGGCTGCAGACTATTATGTGCAGCCGTGGGTTATACTGAAGTGGGTCAAATATTTACAATACTTAAAGAGTATAGAAGAGTTGCCTTCGGATATTTGGATTACGAGTTCGGACAACTTTGCTTCCTGGGGTGGTGGTGGACCAGAATATCATGTTGAAGACTTAGTTGAGTTAATCAAAGCCGTCGACTATGTTTCTGTCCATACTTATCCGATGCACGATACTCATTATAATCCGAATTTTTGGGGCATTTATCCTTCGGAAGTGAATTTACCAAACAGTGAAAAAGTCTATCGCGCCATGGTTCGATCGAGAGATTATGCAGTAAATCAATACTACAGTGTTGTTAATTATCTGAGTGCTCTCGACATAGATAAACCCGTCCATATCGGAGAAACAGGCTGGGCCACAGTTTCCAATAGGCAATATGGCTCTGAAGGATCTCGTGCAACCGGGGAATACAAATCAGCACTCTATCACGATTTAATGAGAGAGTGGAGTGAAAAAAATGGAGTCAGCTGTTTTTATTTCGAAGCCTTCGACGAGCAATGGAAAGATGCGGACAACCCGGGAGGTTCTGAGAATCACTTCGGACTTATCAATTTGCAATCCGAAGCAAAGTACGTTCTATGGGATGAAGTGGATCAAGGAGTTTTTGATGGACTTACACGGGATGGAAAACCCATCACGAAAACCTATGGCGGCGATGAAACGAAATTAAAGGGGGATGTGGAACTACCTCCGGTTATTGATCATATGCATATTATCACCCAATGATTGAGAAAAAAATGATCAAAGCGGGCTGTTATTTTTTGATCGCCCTCAGTATGAGCTTGTATTCGTGCTCAGAAAAAAACACTATGGACGTCGAAATTTATGAAACGCGCGCAGGTAGCGATCCTTTTCAAAAGATAGAAAGTGTGGAAGATAAAGAGTCTGCCCGCTCCCTAATGGTGAATCTTTCAGATAGACAGCAAAAGATTTTAGGGTTTGGCGGGTCCTTTACTGAGTCTTCAGCCTATTTGCTTCAGCAATTGAGTTCTAAAAATCGAGATTCGATCATTGAGGCTTATTTTGGCGATTCGGGAGCTCGATATTCGTTGACCAGAAAGCACATGAATTCTAGCGATTTTTCTTTGGGGCAGTATAGTTATGCGCCCGTACCTGGGGATACAAACCTAATACATTTTTCGATTTCAGAAGACACATCGGATGTTATCCCGATGATAAAACAGGCGATGGCATCATCCTCCGAAGGTTTTCGCATACTTTCTTCCCCTTGGACAGCCCCACCTTGGATGAAAAGTAATTCAGATTGGGTGGGAGGAAAACTTCTTCCTCAATATTACGATACATGGGCATTGTTTTTCAAAAAATATGTAGAGGCTTACAAAGAAAAAGGAATATCCATATGGGGTGTTACGGTAGAAAATGAGCCCTTAGGGAATGACAACAATTGGGAAAGCATGCATTTTTCGCCTTCAGAGATGAATGCTTTTGTGAAAGGGCATTTAGGACCTATGTTGGAGGGTATGGAACCTGAAGTGAAAATTTTAGGTTACGATCAAAATCGTGATGAAGCTCTTTATCATTGGGTGGATACGCTTTATGGGGATAAAAAGGCCTCTGATTATTACGACGGCCTTGCTGTGCATTGGTACGCCAGCACATATGATTATTTCCCCAAAGCATTACAGTATGCTCATGAAAAGGCTCCTGAAAAAATGATCATACAGTCAGAGGCATGTATTGATGCTCAGCAGCCTGTGTGGAAGGATGACTCCTGGTATTGGTCGAAGGAGGCTACGGATTGGGGATATAGGTGGGCACCAGAAGACCAAAAGTATTTACATCCTAAGTATGTTCCAGTATATCGTTATGCCCGAGATATCATTGGTTGTTTGAATAATCATGTAAATGGCTGGATAGATTGGAACATGGTATTAAATCGGAAGGGTGGCCCAAATTGGTTTGAGAACTGGTGCGTGGCGCCAGTTATCGTAGACGAAGAGCAGGATGAAATTTATTTTACGCCTTTATATTATGTCATGAAGCATTTTAGTCGATTCATTCGTCCGGATGCGGTTCGGCTTGGCTTTGATTTTGAAGGTGAGGATGATATGATGTGCACGGCGGCAGAAAATCCAGATGGGTCGGTAGTGGTGGTTTTATTTAATCCAAGGCCTATCCAAGAATCAATCAGAGTTATAGTAAATAACCAAATAACAACAGTTTCAATTGCTCCGAAAGCGCTGCAAACTATAATCTTCAATCCATCAACAAATAAAATGTAATTCATATGTCTAAGCCCACCCCGTCTCAAGCGCAAGTCCCTTTCGGTCAGAAGGTAGCATTTGGAATGGGAATGTTGGCCAATCAGATGTTTCCCGCGGCACTTGGGATTTTCATGGTTGTTTTGGTTCAAGACTTGGGATTTCCCGGTTGGATGTGGGGTATTTTATTTTTCTTGCCCCGGGTTTTTGATTCGATAACAGACCCGATCATGGGTTTTATCTCCGATAATACGAAGTCCACCTGGGGACGGCGAAGACAATATGTTTTTATTGGGGCCATTATAATGGGTGTTTCTTTCGTTGCCATGTGGCAGCTTTACCGGGAAAGTGGCATATCTTACAATTTTACTTACTTCCTACTCTGGTCTATTGTTTTTTATTTAGGACTAACCGTTTTTAGTGTGCCTTATGTGGCAATGGGTTACGAATTGAGTGATAATTTCCATGAGCGCACTGATATTATGGCTACAGCTCAGTGGATTGGTCAATGGGCGTGGGTTATTGCTCCATGGTTTTGGGTAGTCATGTATGATCCAGACTGGTTTCCCAATGCTGATACAGCCACACGCTCCCTAGCTATTTGGGTCGGTGTGGGATGTGCTCTTCTCGCGATGATTCCTGCGATATTTATTAAAGGAGAATCAACAGCCGATGACGAGTCTTTGGCGCCGGTAAATTTCAGAACGGTCGGAAAGAGTGTTGCGGGAATCATTGATAGTTTTAAAGAAGCTTTTGACTCTGTTCCATTTCGTAAATTATGTATTTCTACCTTCCTAATTTTTAATGCCTTTAATACCATTGCAAGTTTTTCATTTTTTATAGTAGTATATTATCTATTCAACGGAAATGCGGCTGCTGCAGGTGTTTGGCCTACCTTATTTGGTAGCTTGGGAGCACTGGTAACCACTTTTCTGGTGATTCCTATAGTCGCTCGTATGTCTAAGATGATTGGGAAAAAGCGAGCGTTTATTGTTTCACAAGGTATTTCAATCGTTGGATATATTCTTTTGTGGTTTTTATTTGTTCCTGGAAAGCCTTATCTATTTATTTTTGCTCTTCCCTTTTTCTCTTTTGGCATAGGAAGTTTATTTACACTGATGATGTCCATGACGGCAGATGTATGTGACCTGGATGAGCTTAAATCCGGAAAAAGGCGTGAAGGGATTTTTGGGGCTATTTATTGGTGGATGGTCAAATTTGGCTTTGCCATAGCCGGCTTACTGAGTGGTGCGATTCTATCTCTTGTAGGATTTGATGCAACTGCTGAAGTTCAGACAGAAGAGGCTATTACAGGTCTTAGGATATTTTATTCCGGGCTACCCATTTTAGGTACATTAGTTGCTATTTTTGTAATGAAAGATTATGGTCTGACCGAAGAGCGAGCCAACGAAATTCGAAGCGAACTTGATCGTCGAAAGAACTCAAGGGTTGATGTTGGTTATACCAGTGGAAATATATTTTCTAATGGTGAACTAGACTCAATGTCCTTGACAGAACTGAAAAATAAGTTTCCACAGTACATTACGGCTCCATTAGATTTCTCCAAATTATCAGGAAAGGAATTGAAAGATTACTTTACACCCGTATTTAGAAATCGAATGCACGGCCTTTGTTTTAGTGCTTACGAATCCAATCAAAATCCAGGTGATGAAATTACAGAAGATCAGATCGTTCGAAGATTGAATATACTTAGACCTCATACGAAGTGGATTCGAAGTTTTTCATGTACAAACGGTCTCGAAAAGCTACCTTCCATAGCCAGGCAAATGGGCTTTAAAACAGTAGTGGGCGCCTGGATTAGCGAGGATATGGATCAAAATGAAAAAGAAATAAAAAGCCTTGTAAAATTAATTCAAGAAGGTGCGGTAGATATTGCAGCAGTCGGAAATGAAGTTTTGTTTCGAGGAGAACTTTCCGAGTCGACCATATTGGATTATTTGAGTCGAATAAAATCAGTGTCCGGACCTATTCCAGTTAGTTATGTTGATGTATATTATGAGATCTTAAATCGGCCAGAGCTGCGAAAAGCTTGTGATGTCATCATGATTAATTGTTATCCATTTTGGGAGGGTGCTTCCGTTTCTCATGCTGGAATTTATCTTCAAGAGATGTATGGAAATGTCAAGCGAGCTGCTCCGCATAAAAAGGTGATTATTGCTGAAACAGGTTGGCCGAGCAGGGGGGCAGTTGTCAAATCTGCGGTTCCTTCTGAAGAAAACGTAATGCGGTATTTCATGGAAATTGATCATTGGCAAAGAATGGTTGGTGCAGAAGTCTTTTATTTCTCCTCATTTGATGAGTCATGGAAAGTTCATTTGGAAGGTTGGGCCGGGTCTTCTTGGGGATTATGGGACGAAAAAGAAAAATTTAAATTCTCTTCAGATGATGAATTGTCTTCAGTTCCAGAAACCAGCTTGGAATAAATACTAATAATATTAATGCAATGATAATAGAAATAAAGAATTGATGTCTCTAGCTATCAACCGATTATTAACCAAAAAATACAATAGCTTTGTCTTATAGAAAAAACCACTCTTACCCGTTTGAGCCTCCTAAAGAAATCGAATATAAGCGTTATTTATCTGAAAATTTGGGAGAAGATGAAATCAGATTACTATTCCATAAAATATTACGCGAAGGCATACATGGCCTTTGTTTTAGTTTATATGAGGAGGGCCAAAAGCCTGGAGATGTAATCTCTGAGGCGCAAATTCGAAGGCGATTAAATATCATAGCACCATATACAAGTTGGGTTCGCTCATTTTCTACAACTGAAGGGAATGAACTGATTCCTATTATAGCAAAGGAATATGGCCTTAAGACCCTCGTTGGAGCATGGGTAAGCGATGATAAGGAAAAAAATGAAGAGGAGATTAACGGGTTGATCAAATTGGCCAGTGATGGGTTTGTAGATATTGCAGTAGTAGGTAATGAGGTGCTTTACAGAGATGACTTGCCTAAAGAAGAATTGATGTCTCATATAGTTAAGGTCAAAGCTAACCTGAAGGAAATTCCGGTAGGATATGTGGATGCGTACTATGAATTTACTCGCCATCCAGATCTTTCTGACCTTTGCGACATTATACTGAGTAATTGTTATCCTTTTTGGGAAGGAACCAGCTATGAAGATTCAATTATTCACATGAAGTACATGTTTAACCAATCTTCTAGTGTTGCAAATGGCAAAAGAGTAATTGTATCGGAGACAGGTTGGCCTAGTCGTGGAAAGAATTTAAAAGGAGCATTTCCAAGTGAGATAAATGCCATGAAATATTTTATTGAGTCCCAACTGTGGTCCAAAAATGAAAACATTGAACTTTTTTATTTCTCTTCTTTTGATGAGTCTTGGAAGGTAAGTGCAGAAGGTGATGTTGGTGCATTTTGGGGGCTTTGGGATAAGGATGGACAGCTGAAGTACCAGTAGCCGGTAAAGGGAAGAAAACAATAATTACCTTATTTTAGGTGAGGATGTCTAAAGCATTCTACAAGAGCTGTCTCAAGTTTGCGTAGCTGACCAGCATTGGGATTAGTTATTTTCTTGACTTTTGGTTATGGTAGGTTTTAGGCGTATAATTAAGAGCCCATTCAACGGAAATCTATTACAAGGGGCAAAACATCTATCAGATTTAGAATATAACATTGACATGAGGAATAAACAATTTAAATGTCCGGCCTTATTGAGGTGTGGACTATTTATTTTTTTTGGTCTATGGACGGTATTTGAGTTGGACGCTCAAGAGTTACCTCCAGTCTCTGTATTTGCGCCCAAGGATTATTTGGCTGACAATCAAAACTGGTCGATTAGTCAAGATCGCCAGGGATATATTTTTGTAGCCAATAACAAAGGCTTGTTGGAATTTGATAGCAAGGATTGGAGATTATATCCTACCCCGAATGAAAGTATTATTCGGTCCGTTTACTGTGTTGGAGACACGGTTTATTCTGGCTGTTTTAGAGACTTTGGTCTGTGGGTAAGAGATGCACAGGGGAGACATCATTATCAATCCTTAATGAAGGACCAATCTATTGAAATGGGAGATGATGAGGAGATCTGGAAGATTACTCAATTTGAGGGACATATTATATTTCAATCTCTATTTTCTATTTACGTTTATAACCCACGAACGAAAAGCATTAATCGCTATTCGGACAAAAACGGAATAACACGAGTTTTTCAAGTAAGAAATGATCTTTTTGTTGCTATTCCTGAAAAAGGCATTTATCAATTGGATAAGAAGGGGTTGATTGCCGTATCGCAAGATGAAGCATTTACGTCTCATTTAATTGTCGGTATGTATGACATTGACAATGAAATTTTCGTACAAACGAATACGGGTGGTGTAGTAAGTTTATATAACCCAGAAAAGACCTGGGCAGCTTCTTTTTTTGACCGATTTGAAGAAATGAAAGTATATTCTTCCTATCAAAAAGATGACGGCTCAATTTTTATTGGAACGGTTTCAAAGGGGTTGTTTTGTCTCGATAATAGTGGGCTCCTGAAATATCAAATGAATCGCTCAAATTCTTTATCAAATAATACCATACTCAATATTTTTGAGGATAAGGATGCTAACATATGGTTGGCCTTAGATAATGGGGTGAATGTGGCTCACCTATCTTCTCCGATTCGAAATTTTTATGATGAAAGCGGCGAAATTGGAACAGTTTACTCATCTACGATTTTCCAAAAACGGTTATACTTAGGTACAAATCAGGGATTATTCTATAGGGATATAGAGGAAAAAACGACTCACTCCTTCACGCAGATTCCAGGGTCTATTGGTCAGGTTTGGTCTTTATTTAACTATAGAGGGAATTTGTTTTGCGGTCATGATAATGGTATGTACCTAGTTGAGAATAATAAGCTTAAGCTTATCGACGATTATGCCGGCACATGGTGTTTTCGGCCGTTTCCAAATGATTCTTCGCGTATTTTATCAGGTCATTATAAAGGGCTATCTGTTCTAACTGACTCAGACGAGGGTTGGAGAATAACCAATCGTCTTACTAATTTTGACTACTCTTCTCGCCACATAGAGTTTGTTTCGGATTCTCTAGTGGTGGTGAATCATGAGTACAAAGGCGTATTTAAGTTAAGTCTGGGTATGAGTGGAAATGCAGACACTATTCTGAAGGTGGAACAAGATACTTCTGTGGGCCGCGGATTATATTCAAGTTTATCTTCTATTGGTGAGCGGGTATATTATGCTTATGAAGAAGGAGCATATTTTTTTGATCCTCGGTTAAATCAGTTTGTTCGAGATAGTTTATTAAGTCAGGTTTTGCTGCGTGGCGGTTATTCTTCAGGTAAAATCATCACATCTGTACCAGAAGGCGTTTGGATTTTCTCTAATAGTGGAATCCACTGGGTTCGTCCGGGGAAAATTAAAGACGAGAAAGATATAGCTTCGATTCCCATAACCAATCAAAAGCGGAATGCGATGCTAGGTTATGAAAATATATTACAACTTGATTATAAAGAGTTTTTGTTTGGACAGTCTGGAGGTTACTTTGTTTTTGACTTTGATCAATATGAAACACTAGAAGAAACAATGCCTATCCAATTGCGATCGGCAACTGCAACTAATTTAGATGGAGAAGAAGTCAGAATGTCGCTTCGGTCCACAGACATTCAATTAAAATCTAGCTATAATTCGGTCTCCTTCAGTGTTACTATTCCAGACTATAATAATTATTTCTTTACCGAGTATCAATATAAACTTGGTGGTTATAATGATCAGTGGGGGAATTGGCAGCGAAGTAACAAATTTGAGGTAAGCAATCTTTCTCATGGAGACTATACCTTGATGGTTCGAGGGCGCATCGGAGGGAAAAAGTATAGCTCTGACCTGACCTACAAATTTATGATTCAGCGACCTTTTTGGTTATCCAGAGGAATGATCATCCTCTATTTTGCGGTAGCAATTTTACTTCTAATAAGCATTCACTATAGGTATAAGCGGTATTTTGAAGAAGAGAGAAAAAGAGAAAAGCGGAAAAATGAACGAAAACACAAGTTAACGGAGTCTGAAAACAAAAGAAAATTCATAAGGCTTCAAAATGAGAAGTTACAACAAGAGATTGAAGCTAAAAATAGGGAGTTAGCTATTTCAACAATGGGAATTATCAAAAAGAATCGGTTTTTAAACAAAATAAAAAAAGAATTACGGAAAGTAGATGAAGGTGCAACAAAAGCCGGAAATGTAGTTAAAATCATAGATAAAAATTTAAAAAGTAACGATGATTGGGAGTTTTTCGAAAAAGCATTCAATGATGCGGATAAAGACTTTTTTAAGAAAGTGAAAAATGAACATCCAGAATTAACAAATAACGATTTACGCTTTTGTGCTTATTTAAGATTAAATCTTTCTTCTAAAGAAATTGCCCCCTTATTAAGTATTTCACCAAAAAGCGTTGAAGTCAAAAGATATCGTTTACGAAAGAAAATGAATTTGGATGCTGAGACTAATTTGACTGACTATATTCTTAGTATATAGCGCCCTAATCACCACTACAAGACCACTACAAATCGCATATTCATTTCAATGTCACATTTGTTTTCTGTAATGCTCTATTTTGTTTTTGTAGTTATTTATAGCTTAAACCCTATATTTACTTAATGTTATATAGATTAAAAAGTAATAATAAGGTAATGTATGTTCTTTGTAGCTCTATATGTTTTGCATTAGAGATCAGCTATGTTATATTTGACTAAATTACACAACTATTAGTATGAAAAAGTATGTATTTGTCATTCTGGGGCTTATAAGTGTTGGCTCCTTGTTTGCTCAGGGAAAGGATATCAGTGGAAAAGTTACTGATGCTACCACTAATGATCCATTGATATTCGCCAACGTTAGTATTGAAGGTACAACGAGAGGAGTTGAAACCGACTTAGATGGAGAATTTACCCTAACTGATGTTCCTCAGGACGCTATCCTAGTTGTTTCTTATTTAGGTTATATATCTAAGAAAGTAGAATTAACAGATGAGGTATTTTATGAAATACAGCTATCATCAGATGCACAAGTTTTAGAAGATGTTGTGGTAATTGGGTATGGTGCCGAAAGCCGTCGAAATGTAACAGGTGCTGTAAGTAAAATTGATGGTGATTTTATTGGAAAATTGGATCCTCCGAATGCTGCTCAAGCACTACAGGGAACAGCAGCTGGGGTTAATGTTTCCCAGCAGGGGGGCGCACCAGGCTCTGAGTCTAATATTAGGATTCGTGGTATTTCCACGAATGGTAATAATTCTCCCCTGATCATACTGGATGGATTCCAATATGAAGGCGGTTTAAATTCGATCAATCCACAGGATATCGAAAGTATAACTGTCCTTAAGGATGCTCAAGCGGCTATTTACGGGACGATAGCATCAAATGGTGTTATTTTAGTGACTACAAAGTCTGGTAAACGAAATCAAGAAGCAAAGTTTGACTATCAGACATTTTACGGCATTCAGGAAACTAGTCGCGAACTAAATCTTCTCAACGGGGAAGAATATGCTTTATTATTGAATGAATCATATACAAATGCAGGTCAACAATCACCTATACAGGAGTCTCTCAACCAAATTGGTGAAGGGACAAATTGGCAAGAAGAGGTTTTTTCCCGAGCGCCTATGGTGAGTCATAACCTGTCGGTCAGAGGAGGTACAGAAAGTACTTCCTACAGTTTAAGTGGCTCTATTTTTAATCAAGATGGTATCGTCGGTGAGGAAAAGTCGCAGTTTTCTCGTCGAACCGCAGCACTGAACCTCGAATCGGATTTGCGCGAAAATTTGAACATTAACACTCGATTGTTTTATTATTCTACTCAAAATAATTCGCTTAATGATTTCGGACTCGGTTCTGTTCTCTTTAATGCTTTAAACATGGCACCGACGATTGGTCGGGATGTAGATAACCTCAGGGGGCAAATTGATTTGGGAAA
Organism: uncultured Saprospiraceae bacterium; assembly: GCA_964627995.1. Taxonomy (GTDB): domain Bacteria; phylum Bacteroidota; class Bacteroidia; order Chitinophagales; family Saprospiraceae; genus JAWLFI01. Next base: position 10,299 of record CAZVLN010000023.1, on the reverse strand, counting down.
TGAAGTTGTTAACCCTTTAACTCAAATCCGGAATACTTTTAATGACTCTCGAACGAATCGATTAAGTGGTACGGCCCAATTAAAATACGACTATTTACCAAATCTTGACCTGCAAGTCAGAATGGGTTTTAATTCATCTTTTACTCAGAACAGAGACTTTATCCCTATTTTCGACTATGGGCCGGGTAAGGTCTTCAATCGTTTAGAGGAAAATTTAATCTCTCAGGGTAAGATTAATGATAACGACTATACATTAGATATTTTCAATACCTATAAAAAACGATTTGGGGATAGACATGATGTCAATTTCATGGCGGGTATGACAGTGTTTCGACAGTTTGGAGAGGGATTGTTTGGAACATCAACTGGAGTACCATCCAACGACATCTTGTTTGCAGACATTGGAACAGCAACAGGCGCTGGAGATGATTTAAATGCCTCGTCATACGCTTATGATGTCCGTAGATTGTCTTATTTCGGCCGACTAAATTATACACTTGATGAGAAATACATATTATCGGGAATATTGAGACGAGATGCCTCCACTCGTTTTGGACCCAACAATAGAGTGGGGTACTTTCCCTCTGCAACTGCAGCTTGGGTCTTTTCAGACGAGTCTTTTTTCCCTGAATGGAAGAACCTCGACTTCATGAAGATACGAGGGGGCTACGGTATCATGGGGAATGATAGAATTCCTGATTTTCTATACCTTGCTCTTCTTACTGGCCAGGCTACCTATGCGTCTGGAGTTGACAACAGCCTCATCAATGGTATTGCAGTCGGGCCTTTAGCCAACCCAAATGTGCAATGGGAAGAGTCGAAGAAGGCTAATGTAGGAATGGACTTGAGGATGTTCAAAAACAAAATAAACCTGGCTGTGGATTACTATCGCGATATCACAGCCAATCTATTAATTGCGAATCTCCCGATATCCGGTATTTTTGGAACAGCGGCGCCAGGAGCATCAGGTCCAACTATCAATGCGGGTACTGTGCGAAATCAAGGTGTCGAATTCGAGTTGAGCTACAGTGACACTTGGGGATCTAAGTTAGGAGTGCAAATGAATCTCAACTTTACTTCCATTAATAATGAAGTTACGGCTATTAACGGAGGGGACTTCTTAGAAGGCGGACAATTTGGCGTTGGTCAGCCGGCGCCCTCGAGAATGGAGGTAGGACTGCCGATCGGTTATTTCTATGGCTATAAAACAAATGGCATTTTTCAAAACTTAGAAGAAGTTCGCAACCATCCTTCTCAGCTGCAATTAGGAGCAGAAGCTCAGCCTGGCGATATCCGATTCATGGATACAAACGGAGATGGTGAAATCACTCCTGACGACCGGGTAAATATTGGTGACCCGATCCCCGACTTTACCATGGGATATACTCTAAACCTAACTCTTGGACAATTTGACCTCTCTACTGTCTTTTTCGGTTCTTTTGGGAATGATATAGTTCGGAACTTTGAACGTGATCAGCCTAATGTAAATAGAATGAATTATAGACTGGATCGGTGGACTGGAGAAGGAACAAGCACAGAGGTTCCCAGAGCAACAGTAGCTCCTACAGCTAATAATATATTTTCAGACTTCTTTGTGGAAGATGGTTCTTTTGTTCGTATTCAGAATGTGAATATTGGATATACTTTTCCAGACCGGATTAGCAATAAAGTAGCACTTAATAGACTAACCGTTTACGCTAGAGTAGATAATCTTTACACTTTTACAAATTATTCTGGTTTTGATCCTACAGCCTCTACTGGAGCACCAATTGGCGGTGGAATTGACTTTGGGTTTTACCCTATCCCTCGAAACTTTATTTTTGGTGTTAAAGCACAATTTTAATCAAACTTGAACAAGAAAATCATATTCATGAAACATATAATACTAAGCCTTTTCGTCCTACTAGCGGTAGGTGCTTGCTCAGATGATTTTGTTGATGTACAGCCTCCTTATGCCATAAATTCGGAAAGCTTTTTTGAAGCGCCTGAAGATTATGATAATGCATTAATAGGAGCTTATGACCTTTTACAGGCAACCTATGCAAATACTATTTTAGCGGAGATAGCTTCAGGAGATGTAAATGCCGGCGGGGAAAGCCCCACGGATGTTATTGGATGGCAGCAAGTTGATCGGATGATCCATACCCCTATAAATGATAATCTTCGCGATTTGTGGAATTTCAATTTCGCTGGAGTTCAAAGAGCAAGTTTTATTATTCAAAACGAGGACAATATCGACTTTGAGGGGAAAGCACAAATTTTAGCTGAAGCTCGGTTCTTGCGCGCTTATTTCAATTTCGAACTTTCTAAGTGGTTTGGCCCTATTCCAATAAAGCCTGAAGGGCAATTTGAGCTGGGAGAAGAAATTAGTATTCCGAGGGCTACCATTGATGAAGTTTATCGTTTTATTGAAGGTGATTTGCAAATAGCCATTGAAAACTTGCCAGTGATGTCCGTTGAACCTGGAAGAGTTAATCAAATGACAGCGCATGCTCTTCTTGGAAAGTTGTATCTCTATGAGCAAAATTTTGATGCCGCCGCTGTTCAACTGCAAGAAGTCATCAATTCTGGGCAGTACCATCTATATGGCACCCAGGGAGATGAAGATTTTGCAGACCTTTTTGAATTCGAAGGAGAGAATGGACCGGAATCTGTTTTTGAAGTTCAGTATACTGGAGTTCAAGGAGCAGGCTTCGACTGTTTGCAATGTAGTGAGGGAAATGTACTAGTCGGTTTTAGCGGTATTCGGGGGTATGTGGGGCCGGTTTTTGAATCCGGTTTCGGATTTGGATTACCCCGAGCCTCTATTTACGAGGCTTTTGAAGAAAACGATCTGCGCAGGGATTTGAGCATTTTAAATATAGAGACCTGGGCTGCTGAAAATGGAGCGACCTTCAACATAGGTAATCAGGATTCTGAAACGGGGCATACGGGATATTATAATCGAAAGTATCTTCCTCGAATGAATGACAATCAGCCTGATGTTAACTTAACTCAGCCCAACAATTATAGAGCTATTCGATATGCCGATGTGCTGCTGATGGCCGCTGAGGCTTTAGTGGAAGGAAGTGGTAGTGATATGCAGGCACAAGAATACGTGAATCAAGTTCGTGAACGAGCCGGCTTAAATCCTGTTACAACTACAGGGCAAGCTCTCCTCGAGGATATTTATCAAGAACGAAGACTAGAGTTAGTAGGTGAAGGGCATACTTTTTTTGACCTAGTCCGAACAGGCCGCGCCGCCGATGAAATTACCGGCTTTACCGCCCCTAAGAATAATATTTTTCCAATACCTCAAGAAGAGATTCAATTTGCTAGAGGAAATTGGACACAAAATCCAGGATATTAAAATAAACATCTATGAATACGTTTAGCTATAAAAATTGTCTTACAGCACTCGTGCTAATCGGTACGAGCTTGCTCATTGGTTGTTCTGATGATCCAGCAGATATACAACACGTGCCACCTAGAAATATCGATGCAGAATTTAAAATTGCACGAGATAATTCAGGCGAAGTATCTATCCTACCTAAAGGAGTAGGTGTAGCAAATTTTGTCGTTGACTTTGGAGATGGAAGCGATTTTTCGGAGCCTATTCCAGCAGGAGAGCAGATTACACATACCTATGAAGAAGGACAATTTGATGTTGAAATTATTGCCAGGAACCTTATAGGAGAAGAAGAGCGTATTAATAAAGACCTGACAGTTACTTTTGATCCCCCTGAGAACCTAACGGTTGACATTTCGGTCGCATCCGATAATCCACTCCGCGTCATTGTAACTCCTACTGCTGATAAAGCAGTTGGTTTTGAAATTGATTTTGGAGAAGATCCAGATGCGGAACCGACTAATATTTTGCAAGGTGAAAATGCAAGTTACGAATACTCAGACGTAGGCAATTACACGATAACAGTAATAGCTTTTAGCGGTGGCGCTGCCACCTTGGAATACTCCGAAGAGGTTGTTATCACGAATCCTCTTGTGTTACCAATGGACTTCGAATCTACCACCATTGATTATACATTCAACAATTTTGGTGGGGGAGAAGGAACTGGGGTTCCCATTATTGATAATCCCGCCCCAAATGATGTTAATGAAAGTCCAAAAGTAGGATCCTATACTAAAGTTGATGGTTCTGAAACCTGGGCCGGCACCTCTGCGGCACTAAATGAAAGCATTGACTTTTCTTCGACACAGGCTATAGCTGTTGATGTATATACACCAGAAGTAGGTACCCCTATTTTATTTAAGGTCGAAAATAAAGATGATCCTGAAATATTTGCTGAATCTATTCAGAATACTCAAGTCGCCAATGAGTGGCACACCTTAATCTTTAACCTGCCTGATGTAGATCCAGACCAATTGTATTCAATCATAGCCTTGTTTTTCAATTTCGAAACGTCAGGTCAAGGTGAAACCTATTTATTTGACAATATTCGACTTACAAATCCAGTCGAGATTGGATTGCCATTAGATTTCGAGGCGGGAGCTTCTGCCTATTCTTTTTCAGAATTCGGAGGTGCGCCCACTATGGTTCTCCAAAATCCGGATATATCGGGGATCAATACCAGCGCAAGCGTTGCCGAGAGCTTTAAGGTCGATGGAGCCCAAAATTTTGCAGGTGCTTTTATTGATTTAGATAACCCCATAGATCTTGGTATTTCTACCACACTTTCTATTAAAGTCTGGTCTCCTGAGGCGGATGTTCCTTTTACCTTGAAGTTGGAAAATCCGGAAACAGAGGCTGAAATAGAAAATACTGTTAATATCCCTGTGGCTAATGAGTGGGTGGAGATTGATGTGGACCTATCTGCTGGGGATATCTCCGAAATGTGGACCAGAGTTATTTTCTTTTTCGACTTGGGTACAGATGGGCAAGGCCAGCGGTTTTACTTTGACGACTTAGTGTATGGCGGGGCCACAGGACCTGAAGAAGTTCTTTTACCATTGACCTTCGAAGGTGCGCTTGAATATAACTTTGAAAACTTTGGAGGAGCTTCAACCAATGTTATTAATAATCCGGATCCAAGCGGGTTAAATAACTCTAATCGAGTGGCAGACCAGTTTAAGCAAAATCTTGCAGAAACCTGGGGTGGCTCGTTCATTACACTTGAAGAGCCTATAGATTTTAGTGAAACTACAGTTATGACTATGGACGTCTGGGCTCCCAAGTCAGGAATTACAGTCCTCTTGAAACTCGAAGACTCTAATTCTTTATATGAGATTGAAGTTCCAGCTACAGTTTCTGAGGCAAATACATGGGAAAAATTAACGTTCGATTTCGCAGATATCGACCTTTCTGAAACTGTTGATATAGTCGTAGTCTTTATGGATTTTGGCGAGAATGGAATGGAAGAAAACTTCTATTTCGATAATATTCAACTAGAAAATTAATAAAAATGAGAATTTTAACAAGCATATTCATACTTCTGGGTCTAGGGTTATTTAGTAGTTGCCAGGATGAAAACGTAGAGTTTGGCGATGTTACACCTCCAGACAATTTACAAATTGAAGCTAATATTGTAAATGCTACCGACGCTGACCCATTTGGAGATGGGAGTGGCCTAGTTGAATTTACTGCCACTGCTTCAGATGCAATTAGTTATATTTTTGATTTCGGTGATAATGTTAAGGATGTTATCCCAAGTGGTCAGGTTGCACATACTTATGGAAGGGTAGGCGTAAATGATTATACCGTGACCGTCGTCGCTACTGGACGCGGTGGAATCACCACCACAGCATCGATAGAGATTAGCGTCTTGAGTACATTTAGTGATCCGGAAACTAAGTCCCTTCTTGCCGGGGGGGCAGAAAAAGTGTGGCGCGTGGCAGTTAATGAACCAGGTCATTTAGGTGTGGGGCCATTGGACTCCTATGGACCAGATTTTTTCTCAGCTAGCCCGGGCTTGTTAGCCGATTGTTTCTATAACGATGAAATCACAATTTCTGAAGACGCAAATGGTAATCTTTCTTTTTCTCATGACAATAAAGGTGTTACCTTTTTTAATGCTGAATTTACAACCATCGCCGGCGGTGATGGTTCCGAAGATCAGTGTCTACCTTTTTCGACCGAAGGCCAGAAAACCTTAAGTCTGGGAACCTCGACTTTTGATACTCCGGAGGAACTTACTACAGGCACACAATTTATGATTTCCGAGGGAGGCTTTATGAGCTATTATATCAATACGAGCACCTATGAAATTTTAGAAATATCAGAAACCTCGATGCATATTCGTGCGATATCCGGTTCGGCCGGAAATAGTCTTGCTTGGTACCTTAAGTTCACTACAAACGAGGGTGGCGATACCGGTGGTGAAGAGTTAGAAACAGAATTTACTGATCTCATATGGTCAGAAGAGTTTAATGAAACCGGAAGGCCTAATGAGGATATTTGGAATTATGAAACCGGAAATGGAAACAACGGATGGGGAAATAGAGAGGTACAGTTTTATACGGAAGAAAATGTATCCATCATTGATGATGCAATGCGCATTACTCTGGAAGCCGAAGAGCGATCTGGTTTTGATTATACGTCCTCTAGGTTAAATACTTTGGGTAAATTCGACTTCCAATACGGCCGAATTGAGTTTCGGGCCAAAATGCCATCTGGCGGAGGTACCTGGCCAGCTTTATGGATGATGGGAGTAGACTTTCCAACAGCTGGATGGCCTTTTTGCGGAGAAATCGACGTTATGGAGCATAGAGGGAATGAGCAGGATGTTGTTCACGGCTCGTTACACTTCCCGGGAAACTCTGGAGGAAATGCGGTCACATCAAATATAGAAGTAGAAGGAGTGTCTGATGAATTTAAGCTATACACTGTTGAGTGGACTGAAGATAAGATTTTATTTGCTGTTGATAACCGAGTGTACCATTCTTTCGATAATGACGGATCTCTGCCCTATAATCAACCCTTTTTCATCATCGTCAATGTGGCTATGGGAGGGACCTTTGGGGGAGACGTAGATCCTGATTTTGAAAGTAGTACTATGGATATTGATTATATAAGAGTGTATCAATAATATGCTAAAGCTTGAATTTTTAGTTGGTATTTTTCTTTTAGTAATACTACCTGAAAATATTAAAGCTATGTCTAATCATTATTGGGAGTCCAACCAAACCGATAGTATTGACCAGATTCTCGTTCTTATAAGTAAAATGACCCTGCAAGAAAAGGTGGGGCAACTCAATCAGTATAGTAATTTTGGTTACACAGGGCCCTCTGAAGAAAATCAGAGTATAGCTTCCATCAAATCTAGACATCTTCGTCAGGGACTTGTAGGAGCCTTTCTCAATGTGCATGGCGTAGATAATGTTAAAGAGCTACAAAGAATCGCCGTTGAAGAATCCAGACTTGGTATTCCATTGCTTTTTGGCTTTGATGTCATTCACGGGTACAAGTCCATCTCACCAATCCCTTTGGCAGAGGCGGCCAGTTGGGATTTAGAGACCATTCGCCGTTCAGCAGAAATAGCTGCTCAAGAAGCAACGGCCGCTGGCATCAATTGGACATTTGCTCCAATGGTTGATATTTCAAGAGATCCCCGATGGGGAAGAGTGATGGAGGGCGCTGGTGAAGATCCCTTCTTGGCAAGTCTTATTGCCCAAGCCAGAGTTAAAGGCTTTCAAGGCGACCGATTATCGGACTCGCATACCCTAGCGGCTTGCGCCAAACATTTTGTGGGGTATGGCTTCGTTGAAGGGGGGAAAGAGTATAATACAAGTGATTTTAGTAACCATACACTTTTCAATACGGTGCTCCCTCCTTTTAAAGCTGCTGTTGACGCAGGGGTTAAAACCATAATGAGTGGTTTTCAAATGCTTAATGGCGTTCCGGTCTCTGCAAATGCTTATCTGCAAAAGGAAATTCTAAAAAACGAATGGAACTTCAATGGCTTTGTGGTCTCAGATTGGGCGACAGTAAAAGAGCTGGAGATCCATGGATATACTCCTAATGAAAAGTCTTCTGTAGAAAAGGCTTTTTTGGCGGGTCTGGATATGGATATGACTTCGGGGCTTTTTTTGAAGCATATACCTGCCTTGGTAGAAGAAGGAGTGATTGAAGAAGAGTTGCTCGACGAAGCCGTTTATCGCATTTTGAAGGTCAAGCATGATTTGGGACTTTTCGATGATCCCTACAAATATTGTGATAATCAAAGGGAGGCTAAAATAATACGTAATCCGGATTTTAATGGAGAACTCCTGGAATTGGCCGAAAAGTCCGCAGTATTATTGAAAAATCAGGGTGATATCCTCCCCCTGCAGAAGAAAGGTCTTTCGATAGCCGTTATAGGTCCTTTAGGGCAGGATAAAACATCTCCTTTAGGCAATTGGCGGCTGGCAGCAAAAGAGGAACAAGCTATTTCTTTGTGGGAAGGTCTTTCCCAGCATCAGGCTACGAATGAACTTACATTTTCTTCAGGCGTTCGTCTGTTGGAAAAATCTCCTGCTTTTTCTCAACCCATCGAGATTAATGTTTCGGATACCTCCGGAATAGCAGATGCCGTTCGGGCTGCCGAAAAGGCAGATGTAGTCATCCTGGCAATTGGCGAGCATGGAATGATGAGTGGTGAAGGACGCAGTCGTGCTCAATTAAACCTTCCGGGACTGCAAAACGACTTGCTAAATGCCGTCCAAAAGGTCAATGAAAACATTGTTTTAGTACTTCATACAGGAAGACCACTGGTCTTGACAGATATTGAACCAAAAGTAAAAGCTATTCTTCTTGCCTGGCATTTGGGAGATCAGCATGGTCCGGCATTAGCCAACTTAATTTATGGCGATGCTACTCCGAGTGGAAAGCTTCCCATGACTTTTCCCCGAGGTTTAGGTCAAATTCCTATATACTACAATCACTATTCTACCGGAAGGCCTTCCTCCGCGAATCCGGGAGATGTTTTTCATTCGCATTATAGTGATGAAGCCAATGAACCGCTTTATCCCTTCGGCTTTGGATTGAGTTATACTACTTTTTCTTATAGCGATTTGCAGGTCAGGAGTATTCAAGGGGAGGATACTAAAGTTCAAATTACAGTGCAGCTAACAAATTCAGGTCCGAAACGGGGCAGAGAAGTGGCCCAAGTGTACGTAAAAACTCAATATGCCGAAGCCGTTCAGCCAGTACGAGCCTTAAAGGGATTTAAGTCTGTTCTTCTTGACCCGGAAGAATCCAGAAAACTAACGTTTACTCTTTCTTCATCAGACCTGGGATACTACAATGCTCAGGGAAATTGGAAAAGCGATTCCTCTGCATTTACATTCTATATTGGATCAAATTCAACAGCTAAACTTTCTCAAACTATAACATTGGAATAATCCAATGCATTTCAATTACTTAACAACAAAAATCATAACCGATGAAAACAGTATTTACAATATTTAGCTTGATGCTTATGGCATCTTTAGGCTATGCCCAAAATGGGCCAATCACCTTTGAGCCCGGAGAAGAAGGGGCTAACTGGACTTGGGAAGTCTTTGAAAATGATACCAATCCGGATTTAGAAATTATTCCTAACCCAGATCCTACCGGTGCGAATACCTCTGCCACCGTAGCTCAGTTTACTGCATTGCAGACTGGTGCTCCTTTTGCAGGCTGTCAATCAGAGCAGACTGTAGACTTGGGAGCTTTTGAATGGGATAGCACCAATCGAGTCGTGAAAATTATGGTTTGGAAGTCTGAAATAAGCGACGTTGGAATCAAATTTGATACTGAGACAGGATGGTCTGAAGGCGAAGTGAAAGTCTCTAATACTGTAGTAAATGAATGGGAGGAACTCACATTTAATTTTTCGAATGCACAGAACCCTCCCCCTGGCAACGGAGAGTTGAGCCGTATTGTCATTTTTCCAGATTTTAATCTCGATGGTAGATCTCAGGACAATGTAGTATACTTTGATAACGTGCGTTTCGAGGAAGGCTCAGCAGAACCTGATGAGGTAGTTGTGGAGGTTGATGCGTCTGCGAGCTTCACCGGCTTTGCAAATGTATTTGAGACACCTGCAAACGGTGGTGGTTTTGCATTTGGTTCGCCCTGGGGTGTTGCTGATATTAAGTCTGTTATAGATACAGCTGGAAACTCAGTGAACTTATTCCCGAACTTCAATACCTATGCAGATAATCCCGATGACCCGTTTTGGGTCGATCAGACCACAGGTTTAGGAAATAAAGTATTCGAAGGAAACACTTTTGTTGAAGATGCCTCTTTGGTGGGTAAGACGGTTACTTTTGAAGGGGAAGTGGAAAGCTATACGCTATCTCCAGACTATGAAACACGAGTATATATTAAAGTCTTTAATTCTG
>CAZVLN010000022.1:0-36543 GCA_964627995.1 uncultured Saprospiraceae bacterium | reverse complement strand
TATATAGCTGCATGAATACGCTTGCGATATTTATTTTTGATCAGGATGCGGTTTGACATTTTAGGATACGTACGATTTGATAAAAAGATATACACCAACTCCTCATCCGGATCTACCCAGGCAGCAATTCCTGTAAACCCTAAATGACCAAATGTATTGGGAGAAGCCAAATCCGTCATGTTCAGTTTTTCTCTCGAATCGAGTTGCTTCATATCGAAACCAATCCCACGACGACTAGCTCCGGGCACTCGGGTGGTGAAAAGCTTTATAGTTTCGGATCGCAGAAATCGCTCACCGCCGTATACTCCTTCATTGAGCAACATCTGAAAAATAGCTGCCAGTTCCTGTGTATTGGAAAATAATCCGGCATGCCCGCTCACACCGCCCAGCATAGCCGCCCCCATATCATGAACATAGCCATTCAGTAATTGCATGCGGAAATAATCATCGTATTCTGTTGGAACGATGGATGCCGGAGAGATAGACCGAGCTAAAGGGTTAAAGCCCGTGCGCTTTAATCCCATAGGCGCATAGAATTCTTCATCAACAAATTCGTCTAAAGTCCGTCCATCAATGGCATGAATAACACGAGCCATCAAAATCAATCCTAAATCACTATATACATATCGACCAGGTCTCGATAGTGGTGATTGCAAAATAAACTGATACATCGTATCCACATAGTTAGCATTCATATAAAAGCGATCGGCGACCGGTACGGTATATTCTTTGCTGGAGGTCGAGTGATAATACCTGGTCGATGGCATGACATCGCCGGACTTGCCCGCTGACGGCTCTAAAGTATTCTTATAAAACGGAATCCAGGGCTTAAGCCCGGCACGATGACTTAAGATATCTAAAATCGTCAAGTGCTCTTTATTGGTGCCAATGGCTTCGGGTAAATATTTAGATATCGGCGCTTTGAGATCAATCTTACCCTGATCAAAAAGCCGCATTACAGCTAATGTAGTAGCAGCTACCTTCGTCACCGAAGCTAAATCAAAAATATCTGATAATAACGTAGGACTTTCACTATCAGGGGTATGTCGCCCAAAGGCTTTATGATATACCACGCGCTCCCTACGTGCGACTAGCACCTGACAAGCAGGCGCAGCTTCCTTTTCCAGTAATTCCTTTACAATTTCATCTATTCGTGCCAGAGAATCACGGTCTAGACCTACACTCTCAGGGCTTGACCAAGCCAGACGTTTCATATCTGGCATTTTTAATCCACTACCCTCCATAAAAGGCCTCGCACTAACAGGAAGTTCGCCTTGTATGGGTCGAGCACCAAAAAGCATTTGTGCAGCTACTTTTTGAGCTGTGGGGTGATCTTCATAGGCCACGAGTAAATGATCGGCAAAGGCCAAATCTGACACAGTATATGGTGAACCGAATACAACAATCACTACTTGTGTTTTCTGACTAAGTTTTTTCAAAAACTGCATGGTCGCCTGGCTTAAGCCATAATTATTCTTTTCTGAGTTATTGAGATCATGAATACCCACAAATACGAGGTCCATTACCTCTAATTTGAGCAGCATGTTTTTAATTGGTGAAGATTGAAAGTATTTGTCCACATTAAAATCTAGTACAGGCGTATAGGTTTTTAATTGCTCTGTAAATGCAGTCGGACCATTAGCTCCGATACTTACAGCGCCTATTAGTCCTTGCCCGATGCTTCGGACAGGGATTTTGTTCTCCTCATTCGCCAGGCAGGTTATGCTTTTTTCGTAAATATCCTCTGTTGTGATGTCCCATTCCGGTCTTGCTGTATAGGAAGCATTCGGCTGAGCATCGATCGGCTTCATTTTATGAAGCCCCACGCGATGTTTCAGCTCAAGTATTTTCTTTACGTGGAAAGCGAGTTGCTCCGCAGAAATACGACCGGAGCGTACCGCCTCAAGCAACTTTTTGTGTACCGTTCGGGGATTAGAAGGGAGACAAATCATATCATTACCTGCTTCTATGGCCAGGACTTCAGCTTCCCCCGGATCAAAATGTCGTGTTACCCCTTTCATTTCCATGGCATCTGTTATGATCAAGCCTTCAAAGCCTAGCTCTTCACGCAATAGGCCCTGAACAGTCGGTTTGGAAAGTGTAGTAGGTCGATTCGGGCGATCGTCTAAAGCAGGAATGTGCAGGTGAGCCACCATGATGGCAGGTACCTTTGCTGCTATCAACTTTCTGAAGGGATACAACTCTATACTATCTAATCGGGCTCTATCGTGTTTTATTACAGGTAAATCCAGATGAGAGTCTACATCAGTGTCCCCATGTCCGGGAAAGTGTTTGGCACAGGCGGCTACCCCTGCTGCATGCAGACCTTTCATATAGGCCTTTCCAAATTGACTTACTTTTTCCGGACTTTCACCAAAAGATCGATAATTGATCACTGGATTGGCTGCATTGTTATTTACATCAATGACTGGAGCGAAATTGAGATGAACTCCGATTTCGCGAAGTTGCTGCCCTATCCAAAAGCCCATTTTTTCTGTTGTACCCAGACCACCTTTCCCCATAGCCCCCAAAGTCATTTGCTTAGGAAAGCTGTATCCATCTGATTTAAAACGCATTCCGGTTCCCCATTCAGCATCCATACTGATCAATAGTGGCGTTTGCGCCAAAGCTTGATATTCTTCAGTCAATTCTTTTTGACGCTGAGGAGTGCCTTGAAAAAAGCATAGTCCACCGACATGGTACTCTGAAACAAACTCTTTAATAGCTGCAATATGGCGGGGACCCAAATTTGAATGTGCCCGTATCATTAACAATTGCCCTACGCGTTCTTCATCACTCATTTTTGCGTAGACAGAATCTACCCATAACTGAGCTGTTTGACCCGCAAGCCCAAACGACAGCCCCAAAAGGCAAAACCATATAAGTATAGATCGTTTCATTCCTAGTTGGACTTTGATTCAAAAAGAGAAGGATCCATATCCCGTGCTTGATTCATAAATAATTGACTCGAATCCAATCGTCCTTTCTGCATATAAGCTGAACCGACATCATAGTAGGCGCGAGCATGATTGGGGTTTAGCTTCAGTGCTTTTTTAAAGAATTCTAAAGCCCGACCAGGTCGACCAGAAACTCCGTTTGCCACCCCTAGCAATCGAAGGGTTTCATAATCCGAGGGCTGAAGTTCGTATGCTTTTCTGAGATAACGCAAAGCAGTGGTCAAATCTTGCTTTTCCTCCCCATAATACTGCCCAGCTGCTCGGTAGGCAAGAGCTAAATTATTTAACGCATCTGCGTAATTGGGATCTAATTGCAGACAGGCTTCATAAGATGAGATCGCCTTTTCGAAATCTTTTAAATAAAAATGAGCATTGCCTTGCTGAAGAAATGCATTTTTATATGTGGGGTGTAGGTCGATAGCCTTTCGACTGTAGGGCTTGGACTTCTCAGCCCATTTTGCCTGCTCGGAGACATTATTTGATTCTCCAGCCAGGCGATTATATTCACCTGCTGTAGCGTTATTTACTTTAGCACTATTTGAAGAGGTGATTACATCCGTTGTGAAAAGAGTGAAGTTCGATTGCCAGGCAGGCATGCGCCACAGGGATAGCAAGACATATATTCCAAAAATTACACCCCAAAAGTAAGACCAATTAAAAGTACTGGGTAGCACTTTCGAGCCATACTTCTTCAGTAAAAAAATAAAAAACAAAATAAAACCCATAGAAGGAATAAATAAAAAACGCTCTGAAAGAAAAGTACCCACATTGATAGCGATATTAGACATGGGAAAAAGAGCAATTATAAACCAAAGCCAACCCCAGCTTCCAATGTTTTTAGCCTTTAAATTTACAATAGCCCATATAGTAATGGGTACATAGATAAATAGGCTCAAATACATTCTTACGTCAGAGAACGATATTATGGGTAATTGTAGCGGATAGTAATCATGAGTCAGTGGCCACGGCCATATCATAAGCCGGAGGTACTCAAGAAGGCCTGAAAGAACAGTAGGAATACGCTCAACAAAAGAAAGCACTTCATACGCCTGTCCATTCCAAACCATAAAAGGATTATTCATAAGTTCTCGCGGCGGATCCCCTCCCAAAAATTTACCTAAAACAGCATATCGGACGCCAAAATAAATGAGAAAGGCTGTCGCTAAAGCAAAAAAAGCACCCTTTGCCGTTTGTTTTTTACCTTTCAAAAAAAGCAGGCTGGGACCGATCATTAAAAAAACAACCGCATTCTCTTTTGAGAACATGGCCACCGAAAAAAGGAAAAAACTCAAGATATATCGGTGTAAAGCTCTAGACTTCCACAATACAAGAATGGCTCCTAAGGCTGCTGCAAATGCAACAATTTCATCTCTACCTTTTATGTTACAAACTACCTCAGTATGAATGGGGTGAGCCAAAAACAACAAACTCCCCCATAAAGCCCAATGCGCTTTTTGTTTTTTTAACGAAACCATGTAAAAGATAAAAATATAGACCTGGCTGACTAGCAAGCCGTAATACAAAATGTTAAAAATGTGGCCTACAGTTGGAGTCAATCCAAATACCCCCCCTTCGATAGCAAATAAGGTAGGTGTGAAGGGTCTATACCTTCCTCCAGACACCAAACCGCTCTTACCCTCCTCTTGAAAAAACCCGTAAAATGTATCGTTAGTCCAAAGTCCGGGAATTCCAGCGATTCCTTCCTGAGTATAAATATTCTCAGATAAAACAATAGCATCATCTTGTGTATACTCAAATCCAATAGTAGGAGCATAAAGCAAACAGGCCAACAAAGCCACGACGACGGGCGCTGGAAGAGAAAAAAGTTTTGGAAATACAGATTGCTTAGCCTTCATTCCTCATGTTATAAAGTCTTAGAGCGAATATAATCAAAGCAAGCAATACAGGGAGTGCACGCCTATTTAATTTTTTCGATAGTCTTGCGATACCGATCAAATTATCAAAATCCAGCCTATCTGCCTACATGAACCAATAATACCGAAACATCTGATGGTGAAACGCCACTGATTCGACTAGCTTGACCAATTGTCAGCGGACGGATTTTCGATAATTTCTCCTGCGCTTCAGAAGAAAGAGACTCGATTCTGGCATAATCAATGCGTTCACCAAGGGTTACTCCATCCAGGCGCTCCATCTTTTCCACCATTTCTTGCTCTCGGCGAATATAACCGGCGTATTTGAGATTGATTTCACTCATGTTTAGAACCTCTTCATCATATGCACTTATCGCTCGATCTATTTTAGGCACAGCCGCTTGAAGTTCAGATAAACTAACCTCGGGTCTCAATAGCAAGCTATCCACCTTTACGGATTGCTTTAGAGGAGAAGCACCTTGCTTTTCAAGATAGGGATTAACCTCCTGGGGGGAAATACTCTCCTGACTGAAATACTTTTTAAGTTCTATTAAAGCTTCATTTTTCTCTCGTACTTGTTCC
The DNA here is from genome assembly GCA_964627995.1 of uncultured Saprospiraceae bacterium. Classification (GTDB taxonomy): domain Bacteria; phylum Bacteroidota; class Bacteroidia; order Chitinophagales; family Saprospiraceae; genus JAWLFI01. The sequence continues at coordinate 31,130 of CAZVLN010000022.1, read as the reverse complement.
ATGCGTTCCTCCATCCCGTGCATACCTATTTCGTTCACCAGCGGCGTTAACCTCAGGTCTGCATTATCTTGCCTAAGAAGAATTCGGTATTCGGCTCGAGATGTAAACATGCGATACGGCTCCCTTGTGCCTTTATTCACTAGGTCATCAATTAACACACCAATATAAGCCTGAGATCGCTTTAACACGAATGGAGCTTCTTCATGAATTGCTAGATGGGCATTTATACCGGCAACCAGACCTTGTCCGGCAGCCTCTTCATAGCCGGTTGTGCCATTAATTTGCCCTGCAAAATAAAGGCCACTTATGCGCTGAGTCTCCAAAGTAGGCTTCAATTGAGTCGGCTGAAAAAAGTCATACTCAATGGCATATCCCGGACGGAACATTTTTGCATTTTCAAAACCCTTAACCTTGCGCAATGCTTTATATTGAACATCTTCTGGCAAGGAAGTGGAAAAGCCGTTGACGTAAACTTCAACCGTTTTCCAACCTTCAGGCTCTACAAAGATCTGATGACGATCCCTACCTGCAAAACGATCGATTTTATCCTCAATAGAAGGACAGTATCTTGGGCCAATAGATTTTATACGTCCATTGAACATTGGCGATCGATCAAAACCTTCTTCTAACACTCGGTGAACCTCAGGGTTAGTGTAAGTGATGTGGCAAGGGCGCTGATTTTCTGGTGTGGGGCTTTGAAGAAAAGAGAATTTGCCCACCTTTTCATCTCCGGGCTGAAGCTCCATAGCCTCCCAATTTAACGAACGACCGTCAACCCTTGGGGGTGTACCTGTCTTCATTCGGCCAGCCTCAAAGCCCAACTCAACGAGTTGCTCTGTGATGCCGGTGGAGGCACGTTCTCCACTTCTACCACCTCCAAATTGTTTCTCGCCTATATGAATTAGGCCATTTAGGAAGGTTCCGTTCGTCAGAATTACTTTCCGGGCTTTAATTTCTATGCCCATACCTGTTCGAACTCCCTGGACTTGATTATCATGAACAACTAAGCCCGTAACCATCTCCTGCCAAAAATCAATCTTGGGGTGAGCCTCCAACATTTCCCGCCATTTAGCAGCAAATAGCATGCGGTCACTCTGTACGCGAGGTGACCACATGGCTGGCCCTTTAGACCTATTAAGCATACGGAACTGGATCATGGTTTGATCTGCTACTTGCCCCGAATACCCTCCTAGTGCATCAATTTCACGCACTATTTGTCCTTTTGCCACTCCTCCCATAGCAGGATTACAGCTCATTTGTGCGATAGTATTCATATTCATAGTCACTATGAGTACCTGGGAGCCCATATTGGCAGCTGCAACTGCCGCTTCGCAACCCGAGTGTCCAGCACCAACTACGATCACATCATATTTGGGAAACATACTTATTTATTTTAGAGTGCAAAGATATAGATTCTCAGCTTGTTAAAGTGCTGAAAGCTGTCAGGTTTTCGTGAAATCATCGTACATCTTATAAACAATCCCTGTTAATTCCCGTATAATTACACCCAATTATGTAGCCGTAAGTATTTTCTTCACTTTTTATGTCAGGCATCATTGTATTACCATCCGTATGATTCGAGTTGCAATAATAATCTTCCTGATAGTTGGAATGGATGCGGTTTCTGCATTTAGTCAGCGGATAGACTCCAATCAGAATAAAAGTGTTTTTGTTGCTACTCCTATTTTATTTCGAACTCCTGAAACGAGTTGGGGTTTTGGACTAGGTGGCGCATATAATTTTTATTGGGGTGCAGATAGTATAGAACGGCGCCCATCTCAAATTCTATTTGCAGCTACCTACACATTGGAGGACCAGCTTTTGATTCACCTACCTTTTGAGTGGTTCTTATGGAAAGATAAAATTTGGATCAAAAGCGACTTGGGGTTTTATCGCTATGTCTACCCTTATTTTGGAATAGGAAATGACACTCAATTGGCAGATAAAGAGTTTTATGAATCTACTTTCCCCAGAGTTCGCCTTTCGGGCTTATATGCCATACGCAAGCACTTGTACACTGGCTTATCTTATAAATTTGATAACTTCTTTATTTCGAAGCGAGCATCAAATGGAATTCTGGCTGAGGAAATGCCAATTGGAGCTACTGGCGCTGTCATTTCAGAATTGGGCATTCGAACGGTATGGGATTCCAGAGACCAAATTTATTATCCAAAACGGGGAAGCTTGATCTCGCTGGATTTATTTCGAAGTAGTAGTTCAATTGGAGCTACGTATAGATATCAGGGCTTCTTCCTTGATGCCGCTAAGTACTATTCAATAGCAAAAAACCACATCCTGGTGGGGCATTTTCAATGGGGTATGCAATTTGGTGATGTTCCTTTCTTTCAACTTCTCGCATTAGGTGGCCCAAAGTTTCATAGGGGATATATCCTGGGTCGTTATCGCGATAAACGACTTTCTTTGTTTCAGGCTGCATATCGATTCCCCATTTACTGGCGATTTAAAATGGAAATTTTTGGATCATATGGCACAGTAAGTAATGAAGAAGAGTTGCCGATTTCAGATGGCCATTGGAGTGCAGGTGCCGGTCTTCGGATTTTAGTAGACAAAGAAAACGGGCTCCATCTCCGAGTTGACTATGCTCGTGGAGCAGATCAGAGTGGTTTTTATATAACAGTGGGTGAAGCCTTTTGAATCTTTATCTTGTCCACAATTGATAAAATAATAATATAATAGTTTCATAATCCACTTTATGAAAAACGAAGTTACTCTTTCTGTAATCATTCCCTGTCTTGATGAGGAGAGATATATCGAAAAGTGCCTCAAGGAGCTCACACAAAACCAGCCTAAACAAAACTGTGAAATTATACTAGTTGATGCAGGCAGCCAAGATAATACGCTTGCAATTGCCCAAAACTTTCCCTGTCAAATTGTACAATCTACAAAGGCAAACCGAGGATATCAGATGAATGAGGGGGCAAAGGTAGCGCGAGGCAAAATCATTTTATTTCTGCACGCAGATACTTTGGTGCCGCCAACTTATCTCTCTCTAATCACCGATAGCATTCGAAAAACGGAGGGTTTTGGTTTATTTGCTTACGATTTTTATCCAAGCTCTGGTTTTCTTAAAGTCAATGCCTGGTTCACAAGAAAACGCTGGGGATTTACCGGTGGAGGGGATCAAGCCTTGTTTATGGTTAGAGCACTATTTGAGGATATTGGCGGATATAAGGAAGAGTTAGAAGTTATGGAGGATTTTGACCTTTTCGCACGACTTAAGTCAACAGGTGTAAAATGGGATATTATACAGAAACCCTTACGAGTTTCATCGCGAAAATATCAATATAATGGCTATTTAAAGGTTCAGATGGTAAACGCCATGGCTGTTATTGCTTTCCGAATGGGCATAAACACCTCAAGTATTCGGAAATGGTATGAAAGGCAGCTAAAAAAAGGCTGATGCGTAAAACGCACCAACCCAGGAAGCTTCTTTACTAAACATTTGGACTTAAATTCCCAAACGTTCTCTTACGATAGCAGTAACATCTGTACTTTCATCAGCATACAAGATAGAACCCGCGCTGAGATCAAAAATATAAGTATAATCCTGCTCCTTCGCGACTTCTTCAATCACAGTGTTGACTTTGTCGAATATAGGCTGATACAATTCTTGACGTTTTTGCATGACCTGTCTTTGCATGTCTTGCTCAAACTGTTGAAGCTCTAGTTGTTCGGCTTGCAATAATTCAGCTTCGGCCTGCAGCTTTTTAGGTGCAATTTCGCCTTGTCGCTCTTTGCGTTCCAGTTCCTGAGCCTTTTGCTGAAGAGCTTGAAGCTTTTGTTGCCCTTGCTTTTGCAGTTGTTTTTGAAGGGTTTCTAATTTAGCATCAGCTTGCTTTACTTCTGGCATTTCAGCAACCAGAGCATTTGAGTCCATATATCCAAACTTCTGTCCCATCAAGGAGACACTAAAAAGGATAGAGATCGTTAGAATTAGGATATTTCGAATCATGAGTTTATAATTTTGCGCTAAGGTAAAAAAATAAAAAAAAGCGTCTAGTTCTATTGCCTTAAGATTTTTTTGATGTCTTCAGTTTTATCCAGCGCATCGTTGATGAAAATAATTCCTGCATTAGCAGATCGATCAAGTATCAAATCAAAACCTCTCGAATCAGCATATGAGGAAATCGCCTTATATACTTCATTTTGAATAGGTGCAACTAATTCCTGACGCTTGTTGAATAGCTCACCCTCAGGTCCAAATTTCTGTCGCTGAATATCGCGAATTTCCTTTTCCTTCTCCATAATTTCCTCTTCGCGCTCCCGCTTCATTTCATCACTGAGCAAAACCTGTTCAGCCTGATATTTATTATACATGCTTTTAACCTTATCCATTTCCTGAGCGATTTCCTGTCGCCATTGTTCAGCAATTTGGTCTAGCTGATCCTGTGCTTCTTGATAATCAGGCATATTATTCAGGACCTCATCAATATCAACAACGGCGGTTCGCTGAGATTGAGCCCCTGCAGAATAACTTAGAACAAGAGAGAAAAGGACAATTATGAAGTATCTCATAGGTAAAAACGTTTGTTAATCAATTTGGAATTATAATGGTAAAAGTACCAAAATGATTGCATTTCTTAATAATTTAACGCGGCCTTAACGCAACTCCATTGAATTTGGGAGCTCTTTCTTGGTCAGGGCCATAGGATAAATAGCTTTTATGTGTAAGGGATAGAAGCGATAGGAGGCGCCGCAGCCGGCATTTGCCGACCTCCAGCGAGGATCCCACTATACGGTTCGAGGGTAATATAAACATGCCCTTTCCCCTACTTCTATTTTAGCAGGTGAAATCGGGTAGCCGTATATAAATAGTGGGCTTGGGCGACAAAGAAGCCACCGCAGCGGTTGGTCGGCTGCCGGCTGTCAGCTGACTACAAGCGGATAGCCCGACCCGAGGTGCCTTTCAGGCATCCGAGGGATACACCCAAAAAATAATTGCTACATGAATAAGAATGAATGTTCTGTATATCTTTGTCCTGCAATCACAGTTTATGCACATCATCTTTACCATTGCTCGTCGGTATCTTTTTAGTCGAACCACCACCCACCTGATCAATATCATAACGGGACTGTCAATTGCTGGATTGGCTACGGGCGCGTGCGTATTAATTTTGGTGATGTCGGTTTTTAATGGCCTCGAAACCACCATTTTGTCGTTTTTTAATGCCTTCAATCCAGATGTTAAAATTGAAATAATAGAGGGGAAAACATTTGCAATTTCGGAAGATAAGCTAGCATTAATTGAGGAGCTTCCCGAAGTGGGTATGGTGGCGAAGAGCCTTGAAGAAGTCGTGCTTTTTGAGCATGACGAGCGTCGAGAGGTGGGTAAAGTTAAGGGTGTATCACCTAATTTCAATCAGTTAAACAGGTTTGATTCTACAATCGTCGAGGGAGTATATGCTTTAGATGCAATTGACGAAAATTCAGCCGTGGCAGGTCTCCGAATTGGATCTCAATTGGGCCTCAACGTTCTCGACCCACTGAGTCGCCTGAAAGTTTATGCTTTGACAAGTCAATCCAGTCGCAGGCCTTTTGGATCTCCATTCAAAAAGTTAAGCTTAAAGCCAACGGGCTTGTTTTCCATTCAGCAGGAATACGACCAAACCTATGTTTTTGCTCCGCTCGAAGCTGTTCAAAAGCTGCTGCAACAAGAAGGGCGATTGAGTGCCTTAGAGGTGAAATTGAAGTCAGATGCAGACGAAAAACAGGCCATTGAAAAGATTCAATCAATAGTTGGGCGTGATTTTACTGTTTCAAATCGCTACGAGCAGGAAGAAGAGTTTCTCAGATTGATGCGTCTTGAAAAATGGCTAGCCTTTATCATGTTGAGCTTTGCTTCTCTATTAGTCGCTTTTAATATGGTAGGAACGCTTTGGCTTATCGTATTAGACAAGCGGCGCGATTTATCCCTTCTTCAATGCATAGGTCTAAGCTCGAAAGGGGTATCCCGCATCATTTTAACATTAGGAGGATACATAGCTACATTTGGTTTCATTATTGGAACAGGAGCTGCATTAATTCTATATTATTTACAACAAACTTATAGTCTTGTGGGAGTTCCAGATTCATTTAGCGTAAATGCTTACCCTGTAGAATTGCGTCTCGGAGATATTGCACTTACTGCAATTATCATTCTCGCTATTGGAATCCTGGCAGCATTACCTGCCGCTTATCGGGCGCAAAAAATCCCCTCTTACCTACTCGAGGAGTAAGTTAGAGAGAATTTAATCGATTTTGCTTATTGGCGAATCACTCTCCAGCGATGCAAGCTTTGTCCATTTTCATCGTACATATCTAATATGTAATAGGCTGGACCTAATGAAGCTGGCCAAGACACGCGTAGAACTCCATTTTCTGTACCCGAAATAGATTCTGTTTCAAACATGAGTTGCCCTGCTCCGTTAAGCAAGCGTAGTCCACGCATTTGACTTGCTAGCTTATCGCTCAAATTTTGGATATAGATCGCTCCCGATCTACTGGGATTGGGGTACAATATGGGTTCAGCAAGTGCCGAAAGAGGTTCATCCGCTGATACTGTAAATTCCAGCTCAACCGTTTCTGTGACAGGCCCACATTCTCCAAAGGCTGTTACCGTAATGACAACAAGTCCCTCACCTGGAGTTCCCACATAAGTCAAATTATTTCCAACAAATTGAAATCCACGATTAGACTCCCACAATATGGAGTCGGCACCAATGCTGCGTGCTATAAGTTCTACCGTATTGCCTGATCGCTCCGAGTCGACATCGAGTTGCACACCCTCTATAGGTCTAATCGTATCCTGCGTGATTCTTGTGTAAAAGTCATTAGAGACGAAAGAAATCACCGTTTGCGGACTACCTCCTTGTAACTCATAATCTATAGAAGCCCCATTTAACTTGTCGGTACTGTTGGGTACTAACCACTCTGAGCGATAAATGTAGGGTCCGTCTATATCTGCTGTAAGTCGGGTTGTACTATCCGCGCAAATACGTTCCGGGTCGATCTCTATAGCTACATCGTGAATATAAGTATCGTCTTCAACAATTACCGGTCTGTTGAGCCATAGATTATTCCCATATCCATTTATAGAAGTAAAAGAAATAATCATGTCTTGTCCTGCCAAATGGCCTATAGGAAGCCTTACATCTGCCCAATCGCGAAAACTAGATGGCACAAAAGCTTCAAAACCCACATTAGCTGTGGACATACTTTCGCCTCCGTTGATCCAAAGTGAGTCCAATACACTTAGATCGCAGGGATCAAGAGCCAAAACAAATAAAGAGTCCGGAGCTAGATTAAATGCCGAATATGCATATTCGAATAATAATTCCGCATTCTGCCAGGAGGAATCTAATCGGATAACCGGGGAGTGGAAGGCATCCACTTCTCCTACTTTTTCGTAAAAGTAGTTTGGCATGACTAGTGATCTTGCATCATCTTGTCTTTTATCCGTCATTTCAAAAATCGCCCATGAAAATTCTTCGTCCGCTGACAAGATTTCGGTACCGGCAGGCAAAACATCAGAGTCGAAATTCAGATTCATACTTTCTCTTATTTGGTCCTCCGATAAGAACCGAATTGAAATCTTTTCTTTCAGTGTGTCATTCCAAACAAATCGGTCATCATCTAAGCGCACCCAAGTGCTCAACTGGGTATATTCCTCAGCTATCCAAGGAAGAGAATCAAAAGTATAGGTAGTTGTTTCCTGAACTGCAAGTGTATCCACTATCCATTCACAAACTGGAGTCTGATTATCCAATTGGTAGCAAACTTGAAAAGAGTCTGCGGCCTGAAGTCCCTTGTTAGCAACCGTAATTTGAAAATTCATTTCAAATGGCTCGCAGCTAAATCCCTGCAGTTGACTCTCTATGTTCAACGTATCTAATGCCAACTCGCGTTCCTGGGGGCAATCAATTAATCCTTCACCTTTAAATAGAGTAGCTATTTGTCTTTCCGACCACACTTGATTTCCATAATTGCTTCTCACAGCAAATAGGTTTTGAGCCACTGGGCTTGAGATAGGAACTGTAGCGAAGGTGTCAGAGGTTATCAATTGACTATCCATGTGTTTTTCACCTAATGCATAAAGCTGATAGGATTGAGCACCCGCTTTAGAACGCCAGCGGATAGTGGCGGAGTCAATGCAGTAGGATTCGACCCATACTTCCTCAGGAGTATGCGGGCCTGCAAAATAATTCGGCTCCCATAAGGTGTCTGTCAAGTTATCATCAGCATAAGCAACAATTATGGAGTCTCCGTTTTGGGGAGCAGGGTCTGAAAGATTGATGGTTGTGCGATCAAAAGGCAGGATTATTGCGCGTTCCGTCCATGAAACACCCCCATCTAAAGAATAGGATACCCTTCTATTTTGATTAGAAGTCGCTTCAGATTCCCATTCTAATGATAATGAATTCGTTAATTCAATATATTGATTAGTCTGTGGTTTTATCCAATTGAAATCCGAATCTTCCTCAGGCTCCAAAAAAGAGTAAACGAGGTGAAAGTCCTGAGCTCCCAGAGGCACATCCCAACCTTGAATAACAAGCGTAGCTTGTTGAGCTTCTTCAACTGAAATTACGACTTGTTCCATGTTATTGAGTCGATCGATTCCAGGCTCAGCAGGACGGGCTAAATTCTCCTCTACTGGTGTTGGGTCCAATACTAAAGGAAGGTGTGTTTCTCCATTGTATAGCACCTGCAAATCTAAATCATGAACCAATGCTTTTTGCGCCATAGGAGCAGCAGGCGGATCAGCCCAGTATAATAAAACTTTGACTTGGCTAGCGTTCTGTGGTATATCAATAGTGAATTCTCGTGTTTGACTCTGTTCCATTGAGGCGGAAAAAAACTGCTCCTGCGATAATATCTTATAGGCATTGTAGGCATCTAGCAATCCGAATCCATAGATAAAATCCGGGCCGGGCTCTCCGGTATCGCGTGCTCCATTTAACATAGCTGCTTTGAGCAAAGCAGAGGGTGCGTCGCCTCCATATTGATCTCGATACGCATGGTTCAGCTGAGCCGCAACTCCAGCTACACAAGGTGCGGCACCACTCGTGCCTCCAAAGGGCTCATAACTATTATTTGGACGTAAGGAATAATTTCGATTTCCATTAGCTGCAATATCGGGCTTAATACGTCCATCGGAGGCAGGACCTCTGCTGCTAGAGTTCATAATTCTTCCCTCTGGATTTACATTTGCCGTAGCAATCGCATTTTTAGCCTGTTTATGGCCGCCTGTAATATTTCCCCAACTTGACCCGGCACCATACCCGCAGTTTCTATTATTTGAGTTTCCAGCCGAGAAAATATGGAGATATGTTGGGTATGTATATATTTGACGGTCTACTTCAGCGGCATTGGGTGTATATCCTTCGTTACAACCATTGGAATAAGATGAATTTGTATAAAGAACATTTTCTTCAATATGCAAGTTGAGGGTATTGTCTAAAAAGGATGCATCATATTGCGTTGCGTAAACGATAGCTCCCGGGGCCATGCCACGCGCTTCGCCTTCCACATTTCCAGCACCGGCCAAAACTCCAGCTACTCCATCTCCATGTGTACCTACTGTGTCGAAAGGAAGAGAGGGATCATTAATCAGACGTCCTTTAAGATCAAGATGAGGTCCTACCATACCATCATCTCGCACTTGCACTTTTACCCCTTCGCCATCATACCCCAAGTCATTTCCGTAAGGATCATCAAGTTGAATACTGGTGTGTAAACGCTTAGATCTCAAGTCTTCGGGTTCCGTCCAACGCCCGCCACGATAAATAAAGACAACTTCTGGCATGGATTGCAAGCGTTCAATTCGACCTGGCGCATTCTCAACTACAATAAAATGGGAGCCGGGTAGGTATTTTTCAACGGGAAGGCCTTCTAGTTGAAAAGCAGTGGTCCATTGCGCGTATGAAGTTGATTTATCTAAAACAACTTCGAGTTGACTTACTTCATTAGGGTTTGTCAATAGATCAGGGTGAACCTTATACTTTTCATGATAAGGCGCCCAGGCCTCTATTTGAGACTTTTGACTCTCGTTAAGCTTTTCCCACTGAGATATGCTTATAATATAACTTCTTTCGCCCAAAAAATGAGCTTCTTTTAGGGGGAAGGCTTCTATGTTTGCCGTTGAGGACCATTTAACTAAAAGGTGAGAGGCAGACCATTCCTCTTTGGCATCCATTTTCTCTAAAGGTTGAGCAGGAACATCTGTAAATCGAAGTGGGAAAGTTGGCGTATTTTGCCCCATTACTGATATGACAAATAGTAGGTTAATATTCAGAATGGTGATAATTGACCCAAAAAGTAGAATCTTTCGCATAGTAGGTTATTTAGATTGACTCAATATATGAAAAACGCTTTATAATTAGATTTGGTTGAAGGAATTGTTGAGCTGACATCATCTTTTTTACAAAAGGTGGAATTAAATCAATAGTTAAAGAACCCAAAAGCAAAAAAATAGGACAATAAATTCCCCTTTGGAACCGTATATTTGAATGATGAAAGAGGACTGGAAAATAGACTTTGAGTGGCTCAGAGTTAGGCATTTGATTAAAGATCGCATGGGCAAAAATGATTTGCCAGATGTGAATGCCGTGTTATTTCTAATTGGAATTCAAGAGCTGGGTCAGATTCCTGATGAATTCACAAAAGAGCAAAAACAGGATTTAATGCATATTGCCGTGTGCAGATTGCTCGAGGAAGATGGTTATTATGAATTTATCGGCTTCGATGACGAAGGCTGGCCACATTATGAAGAACGTCGACCATTTAAAGAGCGTGGGGTTAAGCAACAGGAAGCCTTTCTTAAAGAGAAAATTATTTCCTATTTTCACACTTTAGAACAGGAACGTGGACCCATAGAATAAATACTATATGAAAAACACTTTTTTTCAACTTTCGATCCTCATTTTTGCCATGGCTTTTCAGTTTTTAGGTTGTGGAGATAACAAAGAAATCGTTGTTATCGATACCCGATTGGGGAGCATGGAGTTAGAACTGTACGATGAAACACCTAAACACAAAGAGAACTTTTTGAAATTAGTGGAAGAGGGTTTCTACGATAGTCTTTTATTCCACAGAGTTATACCCGGGTTTATGATACAAGGAGGAGATCCCGATTCTAAAAATGCAACTCCTGGTCAACGATTGGGAACAGGCGGACCAGGCTATACCATCGAAGCAGAAATTGGCGCCCCTCACTTAAGAGGTGCTATTGCGGCTGCTCGAAGAGGTGGACCCGCTAATCCCGAAAAAAAGTCTTCTGGTTCTCAGTTTTATATTGTTACCGGCTCACCAGTGACAGCAGCACAGCTCACTAAAACTGAGCAGGCGAAAGGTATAAGTTATACTGAAGAGGAACGAGCGACCTACTTAAAAGAAGGCGGCACTCCGCAGCTAGATGGCGATTATACAGTTTTTGGCCGGCTAATATCTGGTTTTGAAGTTGCTGAAAAGATTGCAAATGAAAAGCGAGATGGGTCAAATCGTCCCATAAATGATATCAAAATGAATGTTTACATCAAATAAAAACAAGTACAAATGAAACATCTATCCTTACTATTCACAATGAGTTTAGCCCTATTTATTTTCACCTTTTCGAATACAGTCCTAGCTCAAGAAACTGAGAGCGATGAGCAAATGTATTACGGTGAAAAAATCACGGCTAAAAAAGCCATGAAGTTTAAAAAGCTGTATAAAAAGATGCAGAAAACAGACGGAATGAACGATGTTAAAGTTCGTGGAACAGTATCCAGTGTGTGTCAGGCCAAAGGCTGTTGGATGACCATCACCGAGGACGACAAAGAAATGTTTGTCAAGTTTAAGGACTACGGATTTTTTATGCCGAAAGATATTGCAGGGCGGGAAATCATTATGGAAGGAACCGCTTATCGTGAAGTGGTGAGTGTAGATGATCTCAAGCATTTGGCTGAAGATGCAGGAAAGTCAGAAGAAGAAATTGCAAAAATCACTGAGCCAAAAGAGGAATTACAATTTTTGGCACATGGTGTGATTTTAGTGCCGGAAGGCGGATTATAACCGCAAATAAGAACATTTTAAAGGGCATCCCAACTAATGGGGTGCCCTTTTTTATTATACTTGATAAAGGGCAGTTACTATGCATTGGATTGACGGGACAATATTTATAGTATACATGATGGCCATGCTAGGTGTTGGTGTATACTTTTTGCGTAAAAATAAAGATGAGGACGATTATTATGTAGGTGGACGAAATATGTCCAAATGGCACATCGGACTATCAGTAGTTGCCACAGATGTGGGTGGTGGTTTTTCTATTGGTCTAGGCGGACTAGGGTTTGTTATGGGCCTATCCGGATCCTGGATGCTCTTTACGGGTTTGATTGGAGCCTGGCTTGCAGCCACCTTTTTAATCCCAAAAGTGTACGCACTCGGCATGAAATTATCACTTCGCACCTTTCCTGAAGTATTCAACTATATATTTACTCCACGGGTAGCTTTATTGGCAGGAATTATTTCCGCCTTGGGCTATTGGGGATTCACCAGCAGCCAAATTCTGGCTGGTGCAAAACTAGCCACAGCTACCTTTCCAAGTTTAAACTTTAATGTAGCTCTTTGGACCATAGGAATAATTGCTGTAATTTATACCGCAATGGGTGGTCTTAAAGCTGTGATTTATACAGATACTGTCCAATGGGCGCTTCTATTATTCGGTCTTATCTTTATCGCATTACCATTGGCATATTATGCAATTGGAGGTTGGTCAGGCCTTCAGTCGGTCGTAAAGCCAGATATGCTTCGTCTCGATAACGTTAGTGGTATTCAATTGCTCAACTGGGCAGTTACCATAATACCCATTTGGTTTGTAGGTATGACTTTATATCAGCGCATTTATGCCACTAAAAATGAAGTGGAAGCTCGTAAGGCCTGGTATATCGCTGGTTTTTTCGAGTATCCCTTAATGGCATTTATGGGTGTATTGCTGGGCCTATTCGCTCGCGTAGCCGCTGATCAGGGTATGTTCCAACATTTGGGCTATGTGGGCATAGCCCAAATGGACAGCGAAATGGGTTTACCCCTTTTGCTTAGGGAAATCTTACCTGTTGGACTCATGGGACTCATGATGTCTGCCTATTTCTCAGCTATTTTGTCAACTGCCGATAGTTGTTTAATGGCCGCCTCAGGCAATATCCAATCGGATGTCTTTGGTCGTTTTTTCAACAACCAACAAAATAAACTGATCGCTTCGCAGGTGTTGACCTTAGCCTTAGGTGCTGCTGCGGTATTATTAGCCAGTCAAATGACCAGCGTACTGGATTTAATGCTATACTCATATGCATTTATGGTTTCAGGCTTATTCGTACCCTTAGTAGCAGGTTTGTTACTAAAAAAAGCTCATGAATTAGCGGCTCTATCTGCCATGATTTTAGGCGGTGGAACCACATTGTGGGTTGAGTGGAAATGGGGCAGTCCCGCAGGCCTGGATGGAAACATTTATGGGATTACTGCCGCCCTCTTCATTTATGCGCTAGTCTATTATTTATTTCCTAAGTATAGACTTACATCAAAGGAATAAAAAAAGCCGGCAGAAAAATTTCTGCCGGCTGCTTATCTTTAAATCTAATACTTAGTCAACCTACTATTTAGATTGACCAGCAGTTGCAAGCATTTTCTCTACGTCATTGATAAATGCATCAACATTAGATTTGTATCCCGTTTTTCCTAGGGCATTTATTTTCATCTCGTCTGTTTCAGCGTCTTTGTCCATTTCAAATACCCATACGGTAGGAAAGCCTCTCACTTTAAACGCCTGCTGTAATTTCGAGTTCTGCTGACGGATTTCATCAGGCACGCTCTTTCTTTTGGGGAAATCCAATTCCAACAATACCACATGCTCCTTAGCCCATTCCTGAAACTCTGGCTTTACAAAAACAGCAGCACTCAATCGCTTGCACCATCCGCACCAGTCGCTACCCGTAAAATTTGCCATAATAGGCTTACCCGTAGCTTTTGATTCTTTCATGGCTTCATCAACATCTACATGCCAGCCTTCATGCCCAGCTTTATATTCTTCTTGTGCCTGAAGCGTTCCGAAGGAAAAAAGGGCAATGATTAAAGGAAGTATAAATTTCATATTTTGGTCATTTATTGCTTAATAAGTTCTACACACCGCAATTATAACGATTCTACCTATGTATTCTTACAATTTAGAAGGATTATTTTCATCATATTGGCTTGAAGTCTAACTAAGCTCGAAGCATTCCAAACCGATTCGTCTCCTGTCAACACTAAATATTACTCAGTCTAATACCTACAGAAGAGCAAAGTTCTAAGCTCATATTAATGAAAATAAACGTCAAAAACCTCAATTAGGCAACTTTTCAAGATGGTCACAACCTTCGTCTTCCATTTATATCGCAGCTATGGCTGTCATTTCAATTAAGGCATCCTTAGGAAGCCCAGCTACAGCCACTAAAGCACGAGCAGGAGCAGATTTAGCTGGAAAATAATCGCTATATACATTATTGATTCGAGGGTAATCTGCCATGTCACGAACATAAATAGTACAATGTAACACATGCTCCATGGCGGATCCTCCTGCCTCCAATACAGCTTTTAGGTTCTTTAATACTCGATGGGTTTGGGCTTCAATATCCCCTCCTTCCCAATCATCAGTTTCTGGATTTATCGCTATTTGCCCACTGACATAGAGAGTTTGTCCGTGCACTGTGGCCTGATTATATGGACCAATAGCTTTGGGAGCCTTATCTGTAGAAATTATATCTTTCATCTTATTGGTATTAAACAGCAATAGCCCTTATGCATCGCATAAAAGCTATTAACAGATCTCTTTTCGTGGATATACTATAATTCGTCGTCGAATTCCGGCGCGGGAATAACTACTCGCCCTCTATAGTACATAGCTCCATCTACCCAATAAGCGTGATGGCGACGGTGTATCTCACCAGTTTCCGCACATGTGCTTAATGTCGGTGCATTCAACTTCTTATGTGTTCTACGCTTTCTTTTTCGTTGCTTCGAAATTCTACTCTTCGGATGTGCCATAATACTACTATTTTTCGGGGTCTAGACCCAAGTTTTTCAATTGTTCTCCTAAGGTTTGCTGTTGACCGTCCGCTTGCTCTTCATCGGCTTCAAGACGATCCAATACCTCAAAATTACAGGGCGGCGGATCATCATTTTGACAATCATACACTTTTACAATAGGGATCGATAAACATGAAAACTCATATAAATACGGAGCCAATTGGAAATCGGGTTCATTCATTGGAATATAAACCACGTCTCCTTTCTCCCCCTTTGGCCCATATTTCACGACAAGATCGTGTGAAGCGTGAAGGGGAAGCCGAATCGGCTCCATGCATCGGTCACAAAACGTATTTACTTTTCCAGTCACCTCAAAAGCCCAAAGCATCATTGTCTCGCGTTTGTCCAATATTACACGAACATCCAAGTCTGCTACTTCTATAGGTGAATCTGTAAATTCAGCAAAAAATTCGTCTTTCAACCTAAAGTCAAATAAGTGAACACCAGCTTCCAATCCTTTAATTGGGATTAGGTACTCTTCAAAAGTTTCCATGATCAAAGATCTTCAAATGGACGGCAAAGATAAATGTTTCTGATGAATCTACCAACAGCCTAGCTAATCTTTTATTTATTCCATTCACTTCACTTCTTGCGCGCCATCATAAGCCCATCTCGAAGCGGAACCATCACATTTTGCCAATCTGGATGTTGATGCACTTTTTTTGCGTATTCTCTTAATGCCGTCGTGGATGTATCCGTATGGGAGTCCTCCAACACTTTACCGCTCCATAAGACATTGTCGGCTATGATTACACTTCCTTCTTTAGTCTGGGCTTGCAATAAGTCAAAGTATTCGGGATAGTTTTTTTTAGCTGCATCTAAAAATATCAAATCCCAAGGCTCACCTGAGTACTCTTTTAAAAATTGGCCTGCATCCGCAATATGCAAGTGAATTTGATTTGAAAGTTTTGATTTCTTAAAAAAGCGATGCAATATTTCCTCTCGCTCTGGATTTACTTCCAGTGTATGAATTTCTCCGTCCTTTGGCAGTCCTTCAGCTAAACAGAGGGTGGCATAGCCCGTAAATGTTCCAATTTCTAATATTCGCCGAGGGCGCTGCAGCTGGGAAAGAAATGAAAGGTAACGACCCTGCAAATGACCGGACAACATGCGAGGTTGAGTCGTCTCAAGATGTGTAGCACGCTCGATTTCTACAAGTAAATCATCCTGTTCGCTGGTAAATTGTTCACAATAGGCATGTATCGCATCAGATCCACTATTCATATTTTCTTTTTTCGGTATCGTTGCAGTAAGGGATATCCCAATACCGCTATTAAAATAATACAAGCTCCTAAATAAAACGAACCTGAAACTTCTTTATGATCATTTAACAATAAATAGGCTAAAAAGATACCATAAACAGGTTCGAGGTTGATGGTAAGTGTAGACACGTAAGCCGAAACTTGCTTTAAAGCTTCCAACACAAGCGAAAAGGCAAGAGTTGTGCAAAGCAGTCCCAAAATAATAAGAAACACAGCGTCTACCAGACTTGGTCGAATATACTCCCAGCCACTCCCCTCCCAGAAAAAGGGTAATAAGACACTAAGAAATAAGAAGGCAGCTGTTAATTCTATAAATGTTATCCTCAAAACACCGCCATCTCCAATATACTTTTTATTCCAAATTGAAAATAGGCTGGCCAGTAGGGCCGAAGTCAGACCTACGGGGACACCCCAAATCATTGAAGGGTCCAGGTCTGAAACGATGAAAGCCATTCCAGGTATGATAAAAATACCCAAGGCGAGCTCTATTCGATCAAAAGCACGACCAATTATTTTCGGCTCTAAAATGGCTGTAAAGAAAGAGGTGGTAGCCATACAGACCAGAGTCACGGAGGCATTTGAAAGCTTAATAGAACCGTAAAAGGTTAACCAGTGTAAGCCAACGATTACCCCTATCCCAGAGTATATGTATATCTGTCGCATCCCCAGCTCTCGCTTCAATCGAATCCAATTGACCACAAAAACAAGACTAAGAGAGGTTATCAAAAGACGCCACCATACAATAGGTAAGGCCGCCATATCGATGAGGTCTCCTATAATAGCAGTAAATCCGAAGAGTACCACAGCTACATGCAGGTACAGGTAGGATTTCCAGTTGCTTGAAGTTGAGCTCGTATTCACAATTTCCAAAAATTTGCTCTGTGAAGGTATTCATTTTCTCTATTTAGCAAAAAAAGGTTTTTTTGTTACTCCGCCCTAATAGTTTGGATCGTATTTTATGTTATATTTTTTCAGGGCGCTCCGCTGTTCAGGGGCTCCGCACTCCCCTCTCAGAACATAAAGCAGCCCCGCGGGCTTGGGCCCTCTCCCCCATCCTTAAGGCGGGAATGAATATACCTCACATGTTGATAACCGCCTCAATGCAGTTTGAAATTCCGCCGGTGGCTGCGACAGGGTCTCTAATCCCTTTCGCCTCCTATCTTACCAAAACCTATTTCTCATTTTCACCAAAAGATTGTATTTTTGTTTTTCAGCTAGCAGGAAAAGGCGCCCATCGCCAACAGTTGGCAGCTATTTTGCGTTAGATCGCTAAAAGAAAATGACCATGGAAAAAGGAAACAAAGCACCAGCATTAGAATTAGTAAATACGGATCTAGAAACCGTTCAAATCCCTTCGAAAAAATCACCCACAGTCCTTCTCTTTTTTCCATTAGCTTTCACTTCAGTATGTACTACTGAATTATGCCATATTCGGGATAACTTTAAGCCTTACGAAAAAGTAGATGCGGAAGTTTACGGTATTTCTGTGGACAGTCCTTTTACTCTAAAGGAATTTAAGGAAAGTCAAAAGCTAAATTTCCCTTTACTTTCTGATTTTAATAAAAATGCAGCCAGAGCCTATGGTGCTTTATACGAAGAATTTGTATTCGGTATGCAGGGTGTGGCGAAGCGTTCTGCTTTTGTTATTGACGAGGACGGCGTAGTTCAGTATGCCGAAGTCTTAGATGATGCTGGAGATTTACCGGATTTTGAAGCCATTCAATCGACGTTAGAAAATCTTTAATTATCATGAAAATAGTGCACAGTGTAAAAGAAACCGAAGAGGTTGTTCTTGATGAAGCCGTTCATTTAGGTGATAAAGCCGAACTTATTGTTTACAATGATGATCACAATACATTCGATTGGGTTATCAAAAGTTTTGTCGAGGTCCTTCAGCATACCGTAGAGCAAGCAGAGCAACTCAGCTTACTCATCCATTATAAGGGAAAAGCCACCGTCAAAACAGCATCCTTAGATCACTTGAAGCCTATGAAAGATGCTTTAGTAGATCGCGGACTGAGCGCAGTTATTGAGCATCAGACAGCGTAACCTTTAGCTCAAAGAAGCCTGTTCGTTTCAACTGCTGTGTTTCTAATCTGAGTTTTATTTCCCCCAAGATGTCTGCTTGCATAAATATGGCTAACCCTAAAGTCTGACAATTTGATTGATTCTCTTCTGACACAGAATTTAGGAACGCCGAATTTCCCACACCCGCTGCTCAGCCAGCCGGACGGGCTGAACTCCATAACGCCGCATCTGCGTTTATCGCAATTAATTTTTGCCTACCGCATGGGTATTTTTCCCTGGTATAATGGGGACAGCTTTATCGCCATGTGGCACTTCCCCCCAGAGCGTATGCTATTACTCCCCGAAAACATAAAAATTGCTAAAAGCATGCGGACTTATTTCAATAATGATACTTACAGCTGCACCATCAACCAAAACTTCGTTAATGTCATGAAAGCCTGTCGGGAAACCCGACACGATCATCCCGAGGAAAGCTGGATTCATTATGCGATGGAAAATGCCTTTTTCGAATTGCACAAAATGGGCTTAGCCCACTCAATCGAAGTCTGGGATCAAAAGCAAGAAATGGTAGGCGGACTCTATGGCGTAGGCATGGGGCACATCTTCACAGGGGAATCTATGTTCCACTTGAAGCGAGATGCTTCAAAATTTGCGCTCATCTCTTTGGCTAAAATATTGCAAAAATTACCCGGAAGCATAATTGATTGTCAGTTATACACACCCCACTTAGAAAGCATGGGAGCACATCTAGAGTCTGCACCCGCTTTCTGGAATCTAATCCGATATAATTTTCAACAGCCCCTGCGGACTATCCAAAACCATTTCAAGGCTATTACCGCTGTATAAAAACGATATGCTTGTCGCCTTCAAGGGACAACATATACATTCCTGCAGGAAGATTCGATCCTAAACGGATTTCACCTGAGTTTGAGACCAAGCCCTCCGATACGGGGCGTCCATCCATAGTAAACAATACATAAGGCGACTGAAAGCCAGGTTCTGCGTCCCATTGTACGAACAATCGATCTGTAGCGGGATTGGGGTAAACTCGAGTAGCTTGCTCACGAACAGGACTGTTTACACTAACAGTCTCCTCCTCCAAATCGAAACGATACATGTCGTTATACAAAAATCCTGCGCCTCGATTGACACCGCCAAAAAAGTAGGCATGACCATTAAGTACAAATGATCCCGGAGCCCATCGCCCAATTCGGTTATCCGGGGCACTACCGGGGTGATCCGGCAATCGTTCCCACTCATCAGTTTCGTGCAAATATTTCCAAAACTCGCCATCTACCAGATTTTGGTGAAAAGCACCATCTCCACTGATAATATATCCATATCCCTTGTAGGTAAACTCTTGTCCTGCTACGCGTCCGCCGGCGGGATGCTCATTCATTTCTGTCCAGGTATCTGTATTCGTATCAAATTTATACCAGTCTGCATAATAATTAGACCCACTGTGCCCCATTCCAGCATACACATGACCGTCAGCGGCAAAATGAAAAGGGTGATGTCTGGGCGGACCTGGCAAATTTGGCATTTGCGTCCACTCATTAGAATCAATATCGTACGACCAAAAGTCGTTCAAGTCAAATGGCCCGTTACCTAAGCCAACGAAAATGCGGCCAGCCTGGGCAACAAAAACAGGGTGATTCCGACCCCTGCAATCGCATGAAGTTAATTCAGTCCATTCTTTCGTCACGGGGTCATATTCCCATAAGTCATCAAAGTATACGTTGTTATCATTCGTACCAAAACCTATATACCCTTTACCCTCATAGCTAGTTGCATAGGCAAAACTTCTTGCCCCACCAGGGAAATCTGGCAAACGTACCCAAGAGTCATCGGCTTCATCGTATCTAAAAAAGTCTGCTGTTCCTTGGGGTGAGCTTTGCACAGTGGTTCCGGTGAGCAAATACGCCGTATCATTAAGCGTGAAGGTTACCGGATGGTGACGAGTGGTAACTGCAGAAAGTGATAAGGCTTCCCATTGGGCAAATACGCTACTGCTACATAGCAAGAAAAGCATTCCAAGTATCGATATTCTCATAGGTATTTTATTTTGTCGCAAGATAAGATAATTATAACCAGTCCTACAAAAACAAACCATTTAAGCCTATGGATTGTTTTAGAAATAACATTTATTTGGGCCCCTCCCATCCGCAAATTGGCGGATGGGACCGGGCTGTGCGGGGGTTCCGTCGCCACCAAATTATTGGCGGCGACATCCGCCTAAGGGCGTATCCCCTACCATCCCTGGTGCTCTTGCGCTTCGCGCGCTCATATAAATCCTTTTGAGTACCTCTTCATTCTATCTTGCTACTTTCGGTTTACCACTTTACCCAATAGATGGACATTAAGCAGATGGTCTGGTTCGCGATAGTGCTGCGAAAGGTGCCGCCCTGCGGCAGTGCGACCCCAAATCGGGTTTGGGGGAAGCACCGCTAGCCTGTAGCATAACGACCCGAGCGGGGACCTTTAGGTATACGCTCGGGAATCGCCCCCTTCAAAAATAGAAAAAATATAAGAGGGATAGTCCACTGTAGGGAATTGTCAATAATGCGTACTTTTATCAGCTATGAAGAAGTGGATATTACTGGGATGGTATATGTGTCTTTTGACGAACTGGGGCCAAGCGCAGAAAATCACTGCCGGGGGCCAAGAGGTTCAATACCTAATTGAGGCGCAGCTGGATACTACGACACATTCTTTAGAGACTCAAATGATAATCACCTACATCAATCATTCTCCGGATACTCTAGAGGAGATATACTTTCACCTGTGGGCCAATGCCTACCAGGACCGGAGCACGACTTTTGCCCAAGAGTTACTGAACCGAAATGAAACGCACTTTCATTTTAGTCCGAAGAATAACCGGGGCGGGTATCAGGAACTCGAGATTCGTACGGAGGGACAGGCGATAGCTATTGAATACCCCACTGAACCTGACATCGCTCGACTACCGCTGCATCGGAGTCTATTGACTGGCGACACGCTGATGTTGGAAATCAGTTATTTACTGCGTATACCTCTCAGTTTCTCTCGACTGGGACGAACCGCTGACAGTTATCAACTTACCCAGTGGTATCCCAAACCAGCGGTCT
Organism: uncultured Saprospiraceae bacterium; assembly: GCA_964627995.1. GTDB lineage: Bacteria > Bacteroidota > Bacteroidia > Chitinophagales > Saprospiraceae > JAWLFI01. The sequence goes on along the minus strand of CAZVLN010000022.1, from coordinate 9,637 downwards.
ACCAAGATGGGGAATGGATCACCTTTCCCTATGCCGACCAGGGAGAGTTTTACAGTGAGTTTGGAAGCTTTGAAGTAGCACTGGATGCGCCTTCTGATTTTTTAGTAGCTGCCACGGGGCAGCCTGATGCGGCCGTTCAGCAGCGGCTACAAAAGATTGGTCAGTCAAAACAATATTATGAAGAGTACGTAAAGGACAACATTCCCCTCTCAAAAAAGCGTCTTTTATGGACGTACCGGGCTGACAGTGTTCACGATTTCGCTCTCTTTCTTAACCGAAATTTTCGCGTTGACCACGATACTCAGGCCCTAGATAGTGGACTTGAGGTGGATGTTTGGGCTTTTTATACCCCCAGACAGGCTGATTTATGGAAAAACACGACCCGCTATCTCTCCCAAGCGCTGGTATTTTTCTCTGAAGAAATTGGCACCTACCCTTACCCGCAGTTCACAGCAATTGAAGGAGCTTTATCCGCCGGAGCCGGTATGGAGTACCCGATGATAACCGTCATTGGAGAATCTGCTGATGCCAAAGAGCTGGATCGGGTACTCGCTCATGAACTGGGTCACAATTGGTGGTATGGCATTCTCGCCAGTAATGAGCGATCTGAGCCCTGGATCGATGAGGGGCTGACGAGTTTCTACGAGAAGTTGTATATGGAAAAACACTACTCCACGCCTACCCTCTCCTTAGATCGATACTGGAAAGAGAAAAACTGGAAGATTGAGGATGCGGTTTGCAGCCACCAATATCGTCGTAGGAAATGGCAGTCGCCTGGAGGCTCCAGTGAAACTTTCCAGCCGATCAATTACTACCTGGCTCATTATCACTGGGCCCCGAAAAGCTTTATGCATCTTCGAGACTATGTGGGAGCCGATCGATTTCGGGCGACCCTTCGCCGCTTTTATAAAACTTATGCCTTTTCTCATATCAACGGTGACCTCCTTCAGCAATTTCTGGAGAAAGAGTGGTCTGAAAACCTCGATTGGTTGTTTGTGCAAGGAGTGGATCAGGGGAAACTACCTGATTATGAACTCCTACATCCCATCCATGAGGGAGATAGCATCTCATTTGAAATTCGCAATGCTTCCTCTGTCGCTGCCCCGATTAGTATTGGCTTTTTCACAATTGATAGCGTACAGATTATGGATTGGATTCCAGGATTCACCGGACGCCACTTCGCCCGATTACCAGTTCCTGACTCCGCTGAGGCGCTCGTTATTAATCCAAAAAAGAATTTGATCGAATCGGATTTCACTGATAATATAAAACCAAGTAACAATCCGACCTACCCATTCCGAAAATGGAAAGTCGGCTTGCTTTCGTTGAATTCCTTCGAGCATCGAAAATCAATATTCTTTTTGCCCACTTTCCGGTATAATATCTACGATCATCTCTCCCTGGGTCTTGTAATGCATAACGTAAAAATACCCAGTAGTTCTTTTCAATTTTATGTAGCGCCTACTATCAATCCCATCAGTGGTGCATTTTCCACGACAGCCCGAATTAGATATAGCCTTCCTTTACTGCGTCAAATCCATCGGTCGTTCCATGCACGCTTAGGGGTAGATGGTCGCTACCTTCCCTTTGAGGAAACCGATGAAACGACGCTGCGCTATTTCCGATGGAGCCCCTATCTGCAATTGGATTATGAGGCATCGCATTACCGGCATCGTATGGAGATCCGCAGCCATCATATCCAACTGGATGAAGCTCGCCCTTTTCCTTCTCTAAGCGATGATTATGTACTTACAGAGCTGTATTATCTGGGGCAGTGGACGCACCCCCTGCGCAGATACCAGTGGGAAAGCTGGACTACTTTTTTGCCGGACCACATTCGATTGGGAGCAAAGTTTTCGTTTCGGCAAGCCTACCGCGAAAAAGCGTATATGAGTGCAAGGATTTATGGAGGGTGGATTCCCGAAAACCACGGAAGCGTGCCACGAGAAGCTCGGTTACAAGCCGGTCGATTCTCGGGTGTTGATGATTTTCGGTTTTCGGAGCACTGGATGGGCCGCTCCGCTCCGGCCGGAAGGGGGCTAGCTGGACTTCAGAGTTCCCAACGGGAGGGCACACTGAAGTCGCCATTCCGCCCGGATTTTGATATCTCTTTTTTGAGCACGGCCGAATTTCGCATCGACGCCCCCTGGAAATGGCTCCCCTTAGCTATTTATGCAGATGTGGGTTATGTGCGTGGTACAGATCCGCTCAGTGGAGAAGGCCTCGATGAGAACTGGCTCTTTAGTCCGGGACTCAGCATCAGCGTTTTGGATCGAAGACTAGAAGTCCATATTCCCTTAAGTTTTTGGGATAGCGACCTCCTTGACAGGCACCGTCCATCGCAATATGAATCCTGGTCCTGGCCAGTATATATCAATTTTAGTTTCCAGTGGGATATGGATCTCTTTTTTGAGCTCGACAAGCGACTATTGCAGCCGTAGCGCCCTTGAAATCCGCAGCGGGGAATCCTCCCAGTGAGACCCAAAAAATAAAAACAACAATTAGGCTAGCCCGCCATAAATTCCCAGGCAGACCGGTATAATGCATCGGTTTCGACTCGCTCCAACCATTTTCTATAAAATGAGTCCTGGCCCAGGGTGGCAGAGTCGCCAATCACAACCAGCTTCATCTGAGCACGAGTTAAGGCCACATTCATCCGGCGATAATCCGATAAAAAACCTATTTCACCCACGGTATTCGAACGGACTAAACTGATGTAAATCACAGTTCGTTCATTGCCCTGGAAGCCGTCAATGGAGTCGACCTTAATATAGGATTCATACTCAGCCCACTCGGCATCTTCTGAGATTAATTTTCGGATATAACGAACCTGCTCTCGATAGGGTGTAATAATTCCAATTTTGGGAAAAGGTACCTTGGAATCTTCGAAGTCTTGCCGTAGCTGGAGAAAGTGCTCCCTCAAGATAAAAGCCTCCCCTTCATTATATTTACTGAGATTCTCCTCATTGATCTTTTCCTCAAAATCGCAACCCGCAGTATCGATAAATTCTACTGGCGCTGGCTGCTGGATAGCTAATGTGCGTTCAGCTACTTCGGGAGCGGCCTGCAAACGATCGTCGTAGAAATAACTATTGGAAAACCACATGATATCTTTATGCATTCGATATTGGGTATCCAGAAAATGACTGTTTTTCCCAGCTGCGACCCATCGTTCGAGCATGTTTGTCGAAAGCCCCATTTTTTTTGCCTCCTGAGATTTAACCGTCGGCGGCAATTGATATGGGTCTCCTGCCATAATCCACTTTTGAGATCGACTCAATGGTATAAATAGACCCGGATCTAAAGCTTGCCCGGCCTCGTCCACAATTGTGCAGTCAAATTCCTGATCGCGCAACAATTTGTGATCCGAGTTGATCAGCGTGGCGCAAACCACTTGTGCCTCATCTACCAATCGACTAATGATCCGACGCTCCAGTTGCTGCGCCCATTTCTGAACTTCTCTGGCTTCCCGATACAAATCATTTCTTTCTTCACGCTCCTCTCTGCCAAACTGGCGTTTGTATTTTCCGGCTTTATCACGCAGAGCGGCGGCTTCGATTTTCAACTCCTTAATTTTCTTACTTTCTGACTGCTTAGCCAAGCGGCCTTCAATGGTCAAATCTAAAATCTCATCATTGACCCGGCTGATATTACCAATTCTGAGTACATTCATTTTGCGAGTAGCTGCCAAGCGTTCTGTCAGCACGTCAACTGCTGTATTCGATGCTGCCGTCACTAAAATTTTACTGCCCTGACTCACCAGTTCAGAGATACCTTCAACCAGCGTAGTGGTCTTTCCGGTCCCTGGAGGTCCGTGTAAAACCAGAATATCTTTAGTGGCCTTCATCGCGGTCACCGCTTCGATTTGTGAATCATTGAGGTGTGTTCCTTTTAATTTGGAACTTCTCTCTAGGTCTTCAGGCGCTTTATCCGTTAATAACAGCTCCAATAGAAATAAATGCCGGCCGTGAGCATGTCTGGCATTCCTGATCGCCGACTCCATAGATTTATATGTCCGAGCATCAAAAAGCTGCTCTACAGCTATAGAGTGGTTTTCAAGCCATGAAGGATAGTCTTCATCGTATAGTACCACCTTCATCTGATTATCCCGGACATAGTGAATGATTCCCGATACTTCTCGATCATCATCCTCATCCTCAATGTAAATACGAACAGGTTGTCCGGAGCGAAATTTGTGGGATGAGTCGAGATCTTTGGTACGTTCTAACTCGACATAGGCCTTATCTCCAAAAGTATATCCCAAGTCCAGAGGTCGGACGGGATGCCAGGTCCAGCCCTTCTTTCGTCGATCGGATAGACTGTGTTCCTCAATGATCGCACGGTGACGCTCAATATCCTCCAGCTTCTCTGCCTCCAACGCTTCTTCCAGCTGGGCCAACTTTTGTTCCATCTGATCGACAATCCTCATAATGACTTGTGTCTATAAAATGCGATTGGCTCCACCTCACCGAGGCAAAGCCAATCTAAAATTTTCGATATTACAGGCTCTCGCCCTACTCCTTCGAAATCCTAATTATTTTTTAGATCGTGGCGTATTTTATTTAAAGCTGAACCGTGACGCACCCAGTCAATTTGAGCTTGATTATACGTGTGGTTAACTTTAAACTCATCTTCTGTTCCATCGCTGTGCTTCAAACGCACGACGAGTGGAGTTTTTTCTGCCATGTCTTCAAATCCTACAATATCAATCTTATCATCTTGTCGAACGAGATCATAGTCATCCGGATTATCGAAGGTCAAAGCCAACATCCCTTGCTTCTTCAAATTCGTTTCGTGAATTCGCGCAAAAGACTTGACAATTACAGCCATCACACCCAGGTGTCTAGGCTCCATTGCAGCATGTTCTCTGGAAGACCCTTCACCTAAATTTTCCTCGCCAAAAACTACAGTGCCAATGCCCGCTGCTTTATACTTTCGGGCACTATCTGGAGGAGTCATAAACTCCGCTTTATCATCGTTATCAGCAAAATTAGCTACATTATTGGCCTCATCATTGAAATAATTGATGGCTCCGATATAGCAGTTATTGGAAATATTATCCAGGTGCCCACGATATTTCAACCATGGACCCGCCATGGAGATATGATCTGTAGTACACTTTCCTTTCGCTTTGATTAGAATGCGCATGTCCTGCACTTGCTCATTAGATATCGGCGTAAATGGATCAAGCAATTGAATGCGATCAGAGTCCTCATCTACCACGACATCAATATTACTGCCGTCCTTGGCAGGTTCTTGATAGCCGGGATCTTCTACATCAAAACCCTTAATCGGCAATTCTACACCTTCTGGCGGATCCAGTTTTACTTCTTCTCCATCCTCATTAAGTAGTGTATCGGTCAGTGGATTAAATGTAAGTGTCCCACCGATAGCCATCGCGGTCGTAATCTCCGGACTCGCCACAAATGCATGAGTTTGGGGATTCCCATCATTTCGCTTTGAAAAGTTTCGGTTGAAGGACGTTATAATTGAGTTCTTTTTATCCGGGTCCTCAGTGTGCCGGGCCCATTGCCCGATACAAGGTCCGCAGGCATTTGCGAGTACCACCCCGCCCATTTCTTCAAATTGATCCAGTAAGCCGTCTCGTTCAACAGTAAATCGAATCTGCTCAGACCCGGGTGTTACGGTAAATTCAGACTTCACTTTTAGCTTTTTCTCCACTGCCTGGCGGGCAATAGAAGCTGAGCGTGTTAAATCCTCATAAGAGGAGTTGGTGCACGATCCGATAAGCCCCACTTCCAATTCAAGGGGGTAATCATTATCCTTTGCAGCTTGAGCAAATTTTGAGATGGGCCATGCTAAATCAGGCGTGTATGGTCCATTTATATGTGGCTCCAGCGTCGAGAGATCAATTTCAATGACTTGATCGAAATATTTTTCAGGATTCGCATAGGCCGTCTCATCGCCTGTTAAATATTCACCCATTTCATCTGCCATATCAGCCACTTCGGCACGCCCGGTGGCTCTCAAGAACCTTCCCATACTGTCGTCATACCCAAAGGTAGATGTAGTGGCTCCTATTTCGGCTCCCATATTACAGATAGTTCCTTTTCCTGTACACGACAAGGACTTGGCACCTTCGCCAAAATATTCAACGATTGCTCCAGTCCCGCCTTTAACCGTGAGAATGCCAGCTACTTTTAGTATCACATCTTTAGGTGAAGTCCAACCGCTCAATTCCCCGGTTAGTTTCACTCCGATAACTTTCGGCATTTTTAGTTCCCAAGGCATGCCCGCCATCACATCTACAGCATCAGCCCCACCGACACCGATAGCTAGCATTCCCAGCCCTCCGGCATTGGGTGTATGCGAATCTGTTCCAATCATCATACCTCCAGGAAAGGCGTAATTCTCTAGTACCACCTGGTGAATAATTCCAGCACCGGGTTTCCAAAAACCCAGTCCATATTTATTTGACACCGATGCAAGAAAATCATAGACCTCTTCATTCTGTGTTTTCGCTGTCGCCAAGTCCTTATCTGCTCCTATTTCGGCTTGAATCAAGTGGTCGCAATGCACTGTTGAGGGCACGGCCGTATTATCTTTTCCAGCCATCATGAATTGCAATAGTGCCATTTGAGCCGTTGCGTCCTGCATCGCAACGCGATCCGGTGCAAAAAAGACATAATCTTCTCCACGGCCATAATCTTTTAAGGGAGACTCATCGTGCAGATGCGTCAGTAATATTTTCTCAGTCAGCGTCAAAGGACGCCCAATTTTCTCTTTTACTCGATCTACTTTAGCTTTTAGGTTGCTATAGTAATCACGAATCATATCGATATCAAAAACCATATGTGTTATTTGTGTTATTAAGCGATTCAGTCAAAAATAATAAAATGAACGGTGTCATCCTATTTTACAGCTGCATTTTCGGAGAGCAGATGCAGAAATATTGCCGCCATCATTTACCTTGCCAAAACTCATGGTTAAGAGAGTCTTTCCATCAGTCGACTTGACACGCGAAGAAAGTCTTTTTCAGTAATAATACCCACCAGTTCAAGATCATTACAAACGGGTAAACAACCTATTTTATTTTCTTCCATAAGCCGCATCGCATCTAAAATGTTTGCGTCTGGTGCAATAGTGATGGGCTCTGAAATCATAATATCTGAAATAGAAACGACTTTCTTACTTCCCGATTTTTTCTGGTCGGTCATATGGCGAAGAAGTGTTCGCGAGGACACTAAACCAACCAAATTGCCTTGTGTGTCCTCGATGGGCAAGTGGCGTATCTTCCGCCACAACATCATTTCACTGACAAACTGCACAATGTCATCTGCCTGAGCCGTAAAAACATCCGTTATCATAAACTCTTCCACCTTCAATCGGCTCGGCTGATATTGCGCTAGATCTGCAGGGCCCGGCAGGTCCCACTCATGGACAGGTTTACTTTCTTCCTGGTTTTTCACCATGGTTGCCGTCAAAATGGAAACGGCCTCATCTCGAGGCACTTTATCGATAAGGTCCGTAAAAGACCGAAGCATCCAGCGCGCACCGGTGGTATGTTTTTTTGTCCGCTCTTTAATAACACCCAGATATTTGTCAATATCTGCCGTATCTACATTTCGACTTTTCAGCCCCTCCTCTGCCATGGGAATCATTTCATTCAAAATGAGATCTTGCGCACTTATTTTTTGATCATCCAACCAGGTAAACTTGGTGTCCAGACCATAGCGGGCGGCCTTGAAGAAATTATCGCGTGCCTCGGCAAAGCTCATGCGCCTGGTAATATCATCATGAACATTTCCGTAGCCTGTCATCGCACCCAGCCAAAAGGCAGCATTGGATATCTCATCCAATATGGTAGGACCGGCCGGGAGCACCCGATTTTCTATTCTTAGATGAGGTTTGCCATTATCACTCACCCCGTAGCACGGCCGATTCCAGCGATATACCGTGGAATTATGTACTTGTAAGGCCCGCAATTTGGGCACCTTATTATTTTTAATTAATGCCTGGCTATCTTCCTTGATATCTGCACTCAACAGGACTCGAAATCTAGCGATATCTTCTTTGTAGATTTCCAAAATAGAATCTTTCAACCAATCTACCCCAAAGTTGACCCTAGGTGCGCGCTCTCGTAAGTGGTCATGAGAACTGCGCGTATCTAAAGCCTGCTGAAAAAGCGCAATTCGAGACTCGTGCCATAAGCGTTTACCAAAGACTATGGGTGAATTGGCCGAGGTGGCCATTATGGGAGCTACGAGCACTTGAGAAATATTGTAAAGCTTAACAAAATCCTGAGGCGCCACTTGCAAATGCACCTGAAAACTCGTGTTGCATGCCTCCAACATGGGGGAATCATGCCGCAAACTCAGTTCATCAATACCTGTCAATCGCAGCTCGTAAGACTGCGCTTGAAGTTGCTCATTAATAGCGTCCATCAAAGCTGAATATCGCCGCATAGGAGTTATATATTCCATATCCAGATGAAACTTACGCAGGGTAGGTAAAATACCCGTAAGCACCATGCCCGCTCCCATTTCTGATAAACCAGCATTTAGCTCGGCAAGACTTGATCGAATTTCTTTCTCAACCTTTCCAAAACAGTCGCCCGTAAATACCTGAGGGTTTACATTTGTCTCTAAATTAAATCGTGCAAGTTCGGTCTCCAGCCAGGGTAACTTTAGCTTTTCTATAACCTCCATGGCGATGGGCTTCGGCTTAAAGGTATTTAAATCAACCAGACAAAGTTCCTGTTCAGCTCCAATTCGAATGGTGTCCCGTTCAAACCAATCATTATCCAACATATACTCCAGGGCAGATACGTCCCGAAGCAAAGCCTTCATAAATCGTTGCCGTTGTCGTTTCGAAGCCATTAATGATACCCGCTGTTCGCCCATTTGTTTGGATTTTAAGTGAAAGGATAAAATCTAAAAGATGTTTCTGTCGTTAAATATAAATAAATCGTTTCGCATCGTTTATTCAGAAGAAAAAAAATGCTAAGGTTTACCCATACGCTGCCATCGAGACTCGTTTTTGTAAGTCTCGCACTCATGCTATTTGCTTGCAAAAGTGAAAATGAAGTGCCCGACCGCATTATGCCCTATATTTTGGATTTTGAAATCCCATCCGGCTTAAACACTTTTGAAACTCACTTTTTTGCCTTTGAAAATGTGCAAACACAAATTGAGGACTATTTCCCAGCGGACGAACTCCCGCTTGAAGACATTAGTATTATCCGACCGCGACGGGCGCAATTAGAGCTGCGTGATCCCAATATCACCTTTAACGATATTCGCTCTGTTGAAATTCACATCGAGCAAAAAGAAGAACCCTTTCGCGATTTTGAGATATTTTATACACTTAATTTACAGCAACGAGACAGGCAGGTCATCGACTTATTGCCGACCTTATCAAATGTAAAAGAGATCTTTGTTTCAGACCTCATGGAAGTTCAAGTGCGCGTAAACCTATATCGGATTACCTCGCGCCCGGTTCCCGTCCTTTTAGAAATGGAATTAGAAGCTTTGCGATAAAAAAAATGCCCGGATCGAATCGATCACAGGCATTTAGGTTAATTTTATTCAACAGGCTCATTTCACATATGAGCAATTATAGCATCCCCGAATTCAGAAGTGGATAGCAAGGTCGCATTTTCCATCTGTCGCTCGAA
>CAZVLN010000021.1:23532-37725 GCA_964627995.1 uncultured Saprospiraceae bacterium | reverse complement strand
AATCGTATCTCGATAATTTCCGGAATCAGTCCAGCGGATTCCCGACGGACTGACAAACTCATCACAAGCTTCGATGATGACAGCGGAATTGGTAGAGAAAATCGGCATTAAGTTTACAACGATGGAATCTGAAATACAAGACTCTTGCCTACGCACCTCTATTATTGACTGCCCTACAGGCAAGTCGGACCAACCCCGACGACTTTCAAAAGGGCTTGAATTTACACTAAATTCGAGATCATCACCAGTTGGCTCTACAATCGCTATACTAACTCTGTCAGAATCAGAGCTGCATTCCACCTCAATAACGGGCTCCGGAAGGTTAATTAAAAATATATTTTGGCAACTAAATCCATCATTATAACTAGAGCTAGATGTGGTCATAATAAATGTAGCGCTGCCATCTATTAGGGAAAACTGGTAAAGACGCCCTGTACTATTATGTATACCAAACACTCTACCTGTCCGATCGCAATACATTGCTCCTACCGGACCCGATAAAAAAGAGGAGCCAATGCGAAGCACTTCATTTTGAACAGAGGAGAATGACCATAAGGTACCATCATTATCTACAGAGTAAAACAGGCCATCAACAGTATTGAAAGCAATATCATTAGTTCTTAAATTTCTGTTCAGCTGATATCTTTCTATCATCTCACCTGATTTCACATCAATTTTAAATAATTCATTTGAAAAGCCCTCTTTAATATGTAGATAGCCGTCTGCATCAAAGTCTCCCCCCGTATAATCTCCAGCAGGTAAGTTTTGAACACTACCCAAGTTTATGGCCGTTCCCTGAGCATCAACTACAATAAGCTCATTTGAGAATCTTCTTTTCATTCCGTAACCCAAGCTATCTGTTGGGTTCATCCCAATTGCATTAATATGAAATCCCGCGGGACTATTCGGCAAGTTGGAAAATTGATTTGTCTCAATACTCAATCCCGCTATAGAACCATTTTCTGTATATACTTGAAAAAAAGCACCTGATTCATCACAGTCAGTGCAGGAATAGGTTTTTAGCCCACAATTGGCGCTAAACCGAATGCTATCCACATCTCCGGATGAGTTTTGCACAAATAACCAGTGATTTCCCGGAAAGACATCGGAAAAGGAATTGGAGGCCTGAAAATCATCGCCGTCTAAAGCATAGCTCCATTCAGCTCCAAGCGGACTTTCCACCGTAAATTGTGCCTGGCCCGGGCCCCCGGTACAGTTGAGATTATACTGAATATTCTGTGCATGAAGTGTCGAATAAGCGCCGGATATTCCTACAAGCTGAGTCAGCAAGATGTGAATTATATTTTTGCATGGCTTTGAGAGTAGGAGGCACATAAAAAAGGTCTATAAATATTATTATGATGCTTAAACATAATGAAAATATATTAGCATACAGAACAGCTCCTTGTTTTTTTAATGTTTTGGGTGCATCCCTGAGGCTCCGCCTGGCGGGGGAGCCTCGAGGGGCGGGCTATGCGGGGCTGCCGGTCCCCTAAGGGTGACAGCCTCCGCCCCTGGCAGAGGCTCCCCTACTATCCCTTGCACGGGGATTTGTGTTGAAAATAGAGAGCCTAACTTTTCACATCTCCGGGATCCGTTCATTTGAAGGTGTGCGTGTCAAGTAATTCCAAGAGCTTCGCGTTAAGGATGGTAAGGGCAGCGGCTTTGCCGCTGGTCCCCAGCCATGATGGGTGGGGACGGAACCCCTGAACAGCCTGACCCTACCGCCAAGGCCAATGGCTTTGGGGGTAGGGAAACGCCCAAAGAAAAAAACAGAAGCCTCAAAAAGTATGGAAACTCAATGTACTTGACGGAATGTGGGGAAAGGTCTTATATTAGAGTTTCAAATATACCCAGCTATGAAAGAAAAGATTCAGCAACTATTTCGTTCGAAGTATTTTTATTGGCATGTGGGGGCAGTTATTGTTATGCTGCTTGTCAATTCCATTTATTTCTGGCCTCAAATTGAGGGAAAAAAGCTAAACCAAGACGACTTGATCGCGTCAAAGGCCAAGTCCTCTGAAGCCAATCAATACAAGGAGGAGCCTGGAGATTATCTGCTGTGGACGAATAGTCAGTTCAGTGGGATGCCGCGGATGCTTTTTCCTCCGGTAAAAAATAATATTATCGTTCCTGTATATGAAGTGCTAAAATTGGGCTTTGATTCTCCGATAGGGATGTTTAATGTGATGTCCCTGGGTATGTATATTGTATTTTTAGTGCTGGGTCTGCATCCACTGGGGGCTGTTCTGCTGGCTCTGGGGACAACCTACTCGGTAAACAACGTAATACTATGGGATGCGGGCCATGCGAGTAAAGTGCGAACGCTGGCGCTCCTCTCATGGGTGACTAGCGGAGTGCTGCTTTTATATCATAAGAGACAGATGTATTTGGGTGCTGCGGTGCTGGGACTGGGCTTAGCCTTGAGTGTGTATGCGCAACACGCGCAAATGATTTATTACACATTTATGGTATTTGTTTTTTTGGGTGTCATATATTTTGTGCAGGCTTTGCAGCAAAAGGAACTCCGCTCTTTCTTTATGGCGACAGGCATTGTAGTCCTTTTGGCGATACTTGCTATAGGCTCATCGGCGTCCCGTATTTGGTCAGTGTACGACTTCAATCAATCCACTATGCGTGGTGCGCCCATTTTGGAGCAGGAGTCAAGTGATAAAGCAGCTACTTCGAGCAGTGAGGTAGAAGGTTTAGAGTGGTCGTACGCGATGCAGTGGTCAAATACCATGGTAGACTTGATGGCCACATATATTCCAGGTTTAGCTGGTGGGTCCGGAGCAGAAAAATTAGATCAGGACTCAGAGCTATATAGAAAATACCGCCTCCAACAAGGTCCGTTGTACTGGGGCGGATTACCATTTACGGCCGGCCCTAATTATTTAGGTGCTGTATTTTGGTTTTTATTTTTGTTTGGGTTGTTTTATGCGCGGGGTCCGCTGCGCATTTGGTTGGGACTCGCTGTGCTGCTGACTTTGGTTGTGTCTATGGGCCGCCATGTAGAGTGGTTCAATCGACTACTATTTGACTATTTGCCGCTGTATAATAAATTTAGAACGCCACAATCGATTTTGAGTGTGACAGTCTTTTTTATTCCGCTTTTGGGGGCGCTGGGGCTGTATCGCTTGGTTCAAAATAAACAACAAGCTACGAAAAAGACGCGTCCCGAATTCGAATCGCGATTCACTCGAGCGCTTTATTTGAGCGGGGGAATCAGCTTGGGTGTTGCCTTGTTATTTGCAATTTTACCCGATCTGTTTTTGAGTTTTGAGGCGCCTGGGGATGCCCGGTATGTTCAGCAAGGAATAGATGTAAACGCCTTGATTGCTGATCGAAAAGCGCTGGCCACAGGGGATGCCTGGCGCACCTTCTTTCTCGTATTGTTTTCTGCTGCGGCTTTATGGTTATTTGGAAAGGAAAAGATAAAGTCTCCTATGATTTTAATGGGAGTGATTGGATTTTTAGCTTTTGTCGACAATTGGGGCGTTAGTAAACGCTATGTGTCGCATGATGATTTTGTTAGTGCCCGCCAGCACAGCCAAAATTTCCAACCACGGCCAGTGGATCAATCCATCATGAATGCGGAAGAAAATCGACATGATTATCGCGTGTTGGATTTAAGCGTGAATACCTTCAACACCACTTTTCCATCCACATTCCACAATCATATCGGCGGGTATCACCCAGCAAAATTACAGCGCTATCAGGATATGATCGATTATCATATTCGGAATAATAATCAGCAGGTGTTGAGTATGCTAAACACCAAGTACTTTATCGTGCCTGATCAGCAAGGGGGAGAAAGTGTTCAGCGCAACCCGGAAGCTTTGGGACATGCCTGGGCGGTAGATGAAATCGTGTCGGTAGAAAGTCCAAAAGCTGAAATTGAGGCCTTGCGGTCTTTTAGGCCAAAGGATCAGGCTGTTATTTTAGCATCAGAATTTGAGGATCAGCTCAGTGGACTGGAAGTGCAGCGTGCAGCAGATACACGTTTAGAACTCACCGATTATCATCCGGAGAAGTTGACCTATTCTTTTTCCTCATCTCAAGAGCAGCTTATCGTGTTTTCCGAGATATGGTATGGTCCGGACAAAGGTTGGCAAGCCTATATTGATGGCGAGCCCGTACCGCATATGCGGGCCAATTATATTTTGCGAGCGTTGCGTGTGCCGGCAGGCCAGCATGAGATCGTCTTTGAATTTAAGCCGCAATCGTATTATCAGGGAGAAAAGATTGCATTGGGCTTTTCGATAGTGATGTTGCTCGTTATTCTGGGGGGGCTTTACAAGGGAGTTGTAAATCAAGTGGAAGAAGATGGGTAAGCCCTTTGCTTATACATACAGCATTATCGTTGCAACCTATAACCGGATAGGGGAGCTTCGGGAGTTGGTGGCTTCATTAGAGGCCATGGATTATCCATCCGATGATTTTGAGTGGGTAGTTGTGGATGATGGTTCTTCAGATGGGACGGCAGACTACATAAAAGAGTTGGACACAGATTTTGATATTCAATATCATTTCCAGCAGAACCAGGGGCCGGGCGCTGCGAGGAATCGGGCTATGGCGGAGGCTCGCGGGCAGTATTTCATCTTTTTAGATTCGGATGTCATTGTACCGAAGAATTATTTACAGGCCGTAAACCAAAGCGTGCAGAACGAACGATGGGATGCTTTTGGAGGGCCGGACGACAGCCATCCTTCTTTTCCTCCGCTACTGCAGGCTATAAATTATTCGATGACTTCCTTTATTGGTACGGGTGGGACCCGGGGTAGGAAGGATTCCATAACACAATTTTATCCTCGTTCCTTTAATATGGGCATCCACCGCAAGGTATATGAAGATCTGGGCGGCATGAATGACCTTAGGCACGGTCAAGACATGGATTTCTCAGCTCGGATTTACAGGGCGGGATATAAGGTGGGATTGATTCCTGATGCTGTCGTTTACCACAAGCGCCGGACGAGTTTTAAGAAGTTTTACAAACAAATTTTCAATTGGGGAGTGGCTCGCATCAATTTAGGGCGAGCATATTCGGAAATGTTGAAGCCCATCCATTTAATGCCGGCCTTCTTAATCGCTGTTTTATTGGTAAGCCTGGGGATTGCCATTTTTTATCCCCCTTTCTTATGGGTCGTATTTTTTATGGCATTTGGGGCCTTGGGTGTTGCCGTTTTTGCAGTAGTGGACTCTTACAAGAAGACTCGAAGTTTACGGGTGGCCTATTTATCGGTTATCACCCTATTCTTACAAGTTTTTGCCTATGGATTGGGCAGTTGGAGTGGTTTATGGCAATGGGTGCAAGGAAAAGTAAGAGCAGAAGGGTTTACGAAAAACTACTATAAGTAAGCTACTTCAATAAAGCAAGCTTCGGAGGAGCACGGATGCCACAGAAAAATAAATAATAATCCCTGTTACGTCTACAAGAGTTGCTACAAAGGGGGCTGAAGTGACTGCGGGGTCCAAGTTTATTTTACTCATCAAAAAGGGCAGCATGGCCCCGGATAGATTTCCAAAAACAATCACACCCACCAGACTGGTTCCTACTGTCAGTGCTTGTAAGAACATACTCATTTCTACGGGTTCGCCACGCATGTAAAGCCAGGCACCAATCACTACCGTACCCATGATACCCACAATTGATCCTAATAATAGTCCCGATAAGAGTTCGCGTCTCAGCACCTTTTTCCAGTCTGATAAATCGAGATCACCAATAGAAAGTGAGCGAATGATAAGTGTTGCTGCTTGCGAACCCGAATTCCCCCCACTAGAGATAATCATGGGAATAAAAAAGGCAAGCACTGCGGCCGCAGCTAAAGCATTTTCAAAATTTGCCAGTGCAGTTACCGTCAGCATTTGGCCCAGGAACAAGACAATGAGCCAGCCGACGCGCTTTTTTACCATTTCCGGAATATCTGTTCGGGAGTACCGGTCATCCAAGGCATCCATACCCCCCATGAGTAACATATCCTCCGTGGCCTCTTCTTCTGCCACATCAATAATGTCATCTACTGTAACCTTTCCAATCAGAATACCCCTTGAGTCTACAACCGGGAGTGCAACGAGGTCGTATTTACTCAGCATCTTTACGGCTTCCTCTCTATCCTCAAAGGCGGTTACGGCGATAAACTGGCTATCCATGATGTCTGATATTTTCTGATCGAGATCAGCGAGTACCAGGTCGGTGAGTCGCAAGTCGTCAATTAAGCGGCCTTGTTCATCGACGACATATATCACATTCAAGGACTCCACCAGCTTCCCAAAAATACGCAAGTGCTCCATACTTTTTTGAACTGTCCACTCAGACCGAATGCGTATAAACTTAGTTGTCATTATCCGACCGATGCTTTCCTCTGGGTATCCCAGTAGCTGCTGCACTTCCTTTTTTCTTTCTGGATCTAGGGAAGCTAGCACTTTGAAGGTTAGTGTTCCAGGCAGTTCTTCGAGAAAAGCAACCTGTTCATCGGGTTCGAGGTTGGTCATCACATCCGATAGCTGCCGTTTTGAAAAAATATCGAGTAGCTCAGTTCCTTTTATACTACTTAAATACGAGAAAACGTCAGCAGCTTTTTCGTTCACGAGCAGTCGAAATACCACTAATGCTTCATCAGCATTGAGATTTTCTAGCCATTCTGCAATATCTACAGCGGGCACATCTCGAAGTAAGGACTTCAACTTCCACCAC
The DNA here is from genome assembly GCA_964627995.1 of uncultured Saprospiraceae bacterium. GTDB lineage: Bacteria > Bacteroidota > Bacteroidia > Chitinophagales > Saprospiraceae > JAWLFI01. The sequence continues at coordinate 31,031 of CAZVLN010000021.1, read as the reverse complement.
TCTTTTTGTTCAATTAGAGAGAGAAATTCCTTTTCTAAGCTAACAGATATCATACGAAAAACTTAAAGGCGGATGACAATATTCTTAAAGCTAACGAATATAGTCAGGAAGCTCAAATAATTGGTGAATTCGGTGACGAAAGGAGAAAATCGGATAAATATTTTTTTTCTATTTGCAAAGCGAGTAATTTTGTTACTCAATATGATTTCTACCCTCATTAGCTCAAAGACTCGAGTCAAACTTCTTTTGAAGTTTTTTCTCAACAGTAAAACGTCATCCTATTTGCGTGCGTTAGAAAATGAGTTTGGAGAATCGACCAATGGGATTCGAATTGAGCTAAACCGATTCGAAAAAGCGGATATGCTCTCCTCCAAAATGGATGGAAATAAAAAAATGTACCGTGCTAACACGGATCACCCTCTTTTTAATGAGATTCACAGCATCGTATATAAATATATCGGTATTGATAAGATCATTGAAAGTGTTATTGAAAAACTGGGGAAAGTGGAACAGGTATATTTAACCGGGACATTTGCCAAAGGGATCGATGGCCCAGTAATTGATATTATGATAGTAGGAGAAATCGACCGGACAACCTTAGTAAAGCTCGTGGAGCGCGCTGAAGAAAAAATAGGACGTCGAATTCGATGTATTGATTACACCTCTGAAGAATTTAAGAAACTAGACTTACTTCGTTTGGAGTACAAACCTTTATTACTATGGCAGAAAAAAGCATGACACTCTCTAAGTTAGATGCGGGTCTGATAAAAATAGCAGTGGTAGGCATGGGATATGTCGGTTTACCCTTAGCGTTGGCTTTTGCGAAGAAGTGGCAGGTGGTAGGATATGATATAAATCATGATAAAATCAAATCACTTCAACAGCAAAAAGATCCGGCTAGAGAAATTCCAAAGGCTACTTTTGAAGGCAGATCGATTGAGTTTTCAGCTTCGGAATCTGCAATGGCAGAATGCTCGATTTATATCGTAGCCGTTCCCACACCGGTAGATGATCGGAAGGTTCCCAATTTGGGCCCGTTGCTATCGGCTACAGAACAAATTGGTCGGGCATTGAGTCTAGGGGATATTGTGATTTACGAAAGTACGGTATATCCCGGTTGTACAGAAGAAGACTGTGTGCCCGTATTAGAAAAGGAATCCGGATTGAAATATATTGAAGATTTTAAAGTCGGATATTCACCAGAGCGCATCAACCCCGGGGAACAAAGCCGGACAGTTGAGAAAATCACCAAGGTGATTTCAGCTTGTGACGACGATTCGCTTCGAGTCATTGAAGAATTGTATAGTGCGGTCATTCAGGGTGGCGTTTATGCTGCAAGTTCAATCAAAGTAGCTGAGGCAGCCAAGGTCATAGAAAACACCCAACGAGATTTAAATATATCCTTTGTCAATGAGCTCTCAATGATTTTTGATAAAATGGGTATCAATACACATGAGGTCATTGAAGCTGCAGGAACAAAGTGGAACTTCGCTAAGTACTACCCTGGTCTTGTAGGCGGTCATTGTATAGGCGTCGATCCCTATTATCTTTTGTTTAAGGCGAGGCAGGTGGGGCACGATCCGCAAGTTATCTTATCTGGAAGAAGAATTAATGACGATATGCCCGCCTATATTGCGAAGCGCCTCGTTCAGATGATAATAAAGAAAGGACGAAATCCTAAAGAATCAAAAGTTTTAATGTTGGGCATTACCTTTAAAGAGAATGTATCTGATGTGCGGAATTCTAAAGTGGCAGATCTTGCGCACGAACTTGGTCAATACTCTATTCAGGTGGACGTGTCTGACCCTAATGCTGACAAAGAGGACGTACGGAAGCAGCATGGGGTAGAGCTTGTAGATTCTATTGAAGGCCCTTATGATGCTATCATTGTGGCGGTTGCTCATGAGGCCTATACTTCCTTTAAAATAGAAGATTTCGAAAAATGGCTCAACCCTGATGTTGGGATATTGTTCGATTTAAAGGGCCTGTATGGGTCCCAAGCCACTGAAAAGTTAACGTACTGGAGATTATAATATGATGTCGTCATTAGCCAGAGAAAAGGAAATTGATCAAGTTTGGTTAGCCTTGCGGGTGTTCCCGAGAAGGGAAAAACACGTCATGAAGTTGCTTCAAAAAAAGGGAATTGAAAGCTGGGTGCCACTTCAAGAGCGCACACGACGATACAAGCGAAAAGTTCGCAAAGTTCAATTGCCACTCATTACTCAGTATGTCTTTATACATACGAGTATAAAAAAGGTTGGTAGAGCATTGTCTGTTCCGGGTGTAATAGAGTTGGTTTGTCCCTCAGGTGAGATTGACCCCATACCAGAAGAAGAGATTATTTTGATGAAGAGAGTGGTGGGAGAGGTGTCAGAAATTGAGGTAGAGCCAGGCAAATGGCAAAAGGGAGAAGAGGTAGAGATCGTAGCAGGGCAATTAACGGGACTCAAGGGTCACTTAGTCGAGTGGCGTGGTAAGCAGCGACTTGGTATAGCGATGAATCAATTTCAGCATACTATGATCATAGAGGTGCCGTTACATGCATTGAGAAAAGTTTAATATGCGTCGCGGCTATCAAAAACCACTGTTATGAGACAGATGGCAGGCGAAGCCTTATATTTTTCATTTTTTTTGAATGGCTGAAATTGTCGTTCTTTGTGAAAAAGAAGCAAAATCTTATTTATTAAGGTTTATTTATATAAACCTGGTGACTCAAATTTGTATCAATGAATATTTTAATAACTGGTGGCGCCGGCTTTATTGGATCACACGTGGTGAGGACATTTGTTACACAACGTCCAAAAGATCATATAATTAACTTGGACTGTTTAACATATGCCGGAAATTTAGAAAACATTGCAGATATTGAGGGTGCCTCCAATTATAGTTTTGAAAAAGAAGATATTCAAGACCTCGAATCCATGCGAGGCGTTTTCAAAAAATACGATATTGACGCAGTGGTTCATTTAGCAGCGGAGTCCCACGTCGATCGGTCGATCAGTGACCCTTTAATTTTTGTAAAAACTAATGTACTGGGTACAGCAAATTTACTCCAAGCTGCCAAGGAGCACTGGGGAGATGATTTCTCAGACAAGCGATTTTATCACGTCTCTACAGATGAGGTATACGGCAGCCTGGGCGATACGGGTTTTTTTAGAGAGGATACGCCTTATGATCCCAAGAGCCCCTATTCGGCATCAAAAGCTAGCTCAGACCACTTTGTACGGGCGTGGGGCCACACCTACGGTTTTCCAATTGTTATTTCTAATTGTTCAAACAATTATGGTCCTTACCAATTTCCCGAAAAACTTATTCCTCTTTTCATTCGAAACATCATAGAGAAAAAACCTCTACCCGTTTATGGGTCTGGGAAAAACGTTCGAGATTGGTTATATGTTGAGGATCACGCGGAAGCTATCTTAAAGGTGTTTCAAAATGGCGAACTTGGCGAGACATATAATATAGGAGGCCATAATGAGTGGAAGAATATTGATCTGGTAAAACTTTTGTGCAACCTGATGGATAAGAAATTGGACCGCCCCACCGGAACTTCATCTGAATTGATCCAGTTTGTCAAAGACCGCGCGGGTCACGACCACAGATATGCTATAGATGCAAGAAAGATTGAACTCGCGCTCGGTTGGAGGCCATCAGTGACATTTGAAGAAGGCTTGTCTGAAACCATCGATTGGTATTTATCCCATTCAGATTGGTTAGACTCGGTGAGTTCAGGTGCATATCAGGAATATTACGAAAAACAATATGGTAACTCTTAAAAGTATAATGGCGTTATGAAAGGAATTATTTTGGCCGGCGGATCAGGAACGCGTTTATATCCATTGACAAAAGCTGTATCTAAACAATTAATGCCCATTTACGATAAACCGATGATCTACTATCCGTTATCGCTATTGATGTTAGCTGGGATTAAAGAAATTTTAATTATAACCACTCCTGAAGATCAAGCTGCTTTCCAAAACTTATTAGGCGATGGAAGTCAACTCGGTTGTCAATTTGAGTATGCCATTCAGCCGGAGCCTAAGGGCTTAGCTCAGGCCTTCACTATTGGTCGGGATTTTATCAAAGATGACTCGGTGGCCTTGATTTTAGGAGATAATATTTTTTATGGTGCAGGCTTGTCTAGTTTCATGGAAGATAACGCTAAGGTAGAGTCTGGAGCGCGTGTGTTTGCATATCGCGTTCACGATCCACAGCGATATGGAGTCGTTGAGTTTGATCAAAATCACCGGGTGTTATCTTTAGAGGAAAAGCCAAAGCATCCGCGATCGAATTATGCCGTACCCGGTTTGTACTTTTACGATAATAAGGTAGTGGATATCGCGAGTAAAATTGAACCATCAGCTCGCGGTGAGTACGAAATCACGGATGTCAATAAAGTGTATCTCCAACGAAAGGAACTTACTGTTGGAATTATGCAAAGAGGTATGGCATGGTTAGACACCGGGACTTTTGAGAGTTTAAATGATGCTTCTGAATTTGTACGGGTCATAGAAAAACGACAAAGCTTAAAAGTTGGCTGTATTGAGGAGGTCGCTTTCCGTAAGGGCTTTATTAGTGCTGAACAACTTAAAAGATTAGCAGACCCCTTACGTAAAAGTGGCTATGGAAAATATTTACTTCAACTTTTAGAAACAGAAAAAAGAAATTAAAGAAATGGAAAAGAATTTTGGTCTGATTGGGGCAGCTGGATATGTAGCGCCTCGCCATATGAAAGCAATTCAAGATACAGGTAATAAACTGCTCGCTGCCCTGGACCCTAACGATTCAGTAGGGGTGATAGATAGCTACTTTCCCAATGCTGATTTTTTCACGGAATTTGAGCGGTTTGATCGACATGTGGATAAACTGAGAAGAGAGGAAAAGGGCCTCGACTATATTGCTGTCTGCTCACCGAATTATTTACACGATGCGCATATTCGGTTTGGACTGCGCCAGGAAGCAGATGTTATATGTGAAAAACCCATCGTTATGAATCCCTGGAATGTAGAAGCGCTAGAAAAAATGGAGAAGGAGAGCGGTCGGCATATTTATAATATTTTACAATTGCGACTGCATCCTTCCGTAATAAAACTAAAGGAAAAGATAGAGCGGCAAGCTTCAGATAAAAAAACTGATATCGATTTAACATATATAACAAGTCGGGGAAATTGGTATTATTCGAGTTGGAAAGGACAGAGTGCTAAATCAGGCGGTATTGCTACGAATATTGGAGTGCATTTTTACGATATGTTACAATGGATCTTCGGCGATGTACAAGAAAACAAAGTGCATATTCATTCACACGATCGAGCTGCTGGATATCTTGAATTTGAAAAGGCTCGAGTCCGTTGGTTTTTAAGTATAAATGCAGACACTTTGCCCGAAGAGGTCAAGGCTCAGGGACAACGGACATTCAGATCGCTGGTAATCGGAGAAGATGAGTTTGAGTTTAGTGGCGGATTTACGGAGCTTCACACTCGTTCATATGAAGGGATTCTCAGTGGAAAGGGGTTCCGAATTTCAGAAGCGAAGCCAGCCATCAAGATTGTGCATGACATTCGAAACCAAACCCCATTAGGTTTACAAGGAGATTACCATCCCTTCGCAGCCTTGCCATTAGAAAGCCACCCTTTTGAGCGATAAGATAACACTTCCGGAAAAGGAATCGCACCTAGGGAGTTTTATCAAAGGGGTTAGCTGGAGGATTTTGGGGACCTTAGATACTTAGTTGATTTCGTATTTCATTACAGGAAATCTTACCTTTGCCCTTTCAATCGGAAGTATTGAAGTAGTTACAAAACTTATCTTGTATTATTTCCATGAGCGATTGTGGCAGTGGCTGCCGCAAGGATCGGTCCGGTCATCTGTTAAAAAATGGTTATCATGATACCAGAAAACATTTTTCCCAACACGGACAAGTTGGTATCCCGCGATCAGCGCGAGCAGATTTGGGGCTTCAAATCGGCCGTCTTTTGGTTTACAGGCCTCTCGGGGTCGGGTAAAAGCACGGTAGCCATGGGCGTAGAGCATGCTCTTTTTACCCGAAAACTATGGCCTAAAATGTTAGACGGCGATAATATTCGAACGGGAATCAGTAATAATTTGAGCTTCTCTGAAGAGGACCGAGCGGAGAATATCCGACGCATTGCAGAGATGTCAAAAATGTTTTGTGAATCGAATATGATTGTGCTTGCATGCTTCATCAGTCCCACCCTAGCTATACGTGAGCGCGCGCGACAGATTATTGGGCCTCGAGACTTTTACGAAATTTACGTTCAGGCCCCGTTGGATGTATGTGAAGATCGGGACGTGAAAGGCCTATACAAAAAAGCCCGCGCAGGAGAGATACAGGACTTTACAGGTATCAGCTCACCTTATGAAGCGCCCAAAAGTCCTGATCTAGTGCTAAATACAGCGAAAGAAAGCTTAGGCGAAAGTCGCAGGAAGGTCTTACAGTTTATTGAACAAAAAGTAATCATCCACAAACAGTAAAATTGATTAAAACTGGCATTAAATTTTTTGAATTATGAACTACCAATTGAGCCATTTAGAAGAATTAGAGGCTGAGTCCATCTTTGTGATGCGCGAAGTGGCTGCACAGTTTGAGCATCCGGTAATTCTCTTTTCTGGGGGCAAAGACTCTATTTTGCTTACGCATTTAGCAGCCAAGGCCTTCCATCCGGGCCGCATCCCCTTTCCTTTACTCCATATTGATACGGGACATAACTTCCCTGAAACAATTAAATTTCGCGATGAACTGGTTGAGCGTCTCGGCGCCAAGCTCATCGTAGGTAGTGTACAAGAGGCTATTGATCAAGGTAAGTTGCAAGAAGAAAAAGGAATAAATGCCAGTCGAAACAGTTTGCAAACGCATGTTTTACTGGAGTCTATCGAATCGGGCCATTTTGATGCGGCGCTGGGTGGTGGACGTAGAGATGAGGAGAAAGCCCGAGCCAAGGAACGCTTTTTTTCTCACCGGGATGACTTTGGACAGTGGGATCCAAAAAATCAACGGCCAGAGCTTTGGAACCTATTTAATGGTCGCAAAAGTATAGGCGAACACTTTCGCGTTTTTCCCATTTCAAACTGGACTGAATTAGATGTTTGGCAGTATTTAGCAGCAGAAAAGGTTCCTTTACCCAGTTTATACTTCGCGCACGAGCGACCCGTTTTTGAGCGAGACGGAATTCTGCTGGCTGACACTGATTATATTGCCAAAAAGCCAGGTGAGGAAGTCCAAATGAAAAAAGTTCGATGCCGTACCATAGGAGATATGACCTGCACCGGCGTGATCGAGTCATACGCTTCTGAGGTTGAGGATATCATTGAAGAAATTGCTACTACACGGATTACAGAACGAGGTGGAAGATCAGACGACAAGCGCTCTGAGACAGCTATGGAGGATAGGAAAAAGTTAGGATACTTTTAATTGGCAACAACATCAAATTTTAAAGGGAAAACGATCAAAGGTCTTCGATGGGGAGTCATCGACCAAATGG
>CAZVLN010000021.1:0-23432 GCA_964627995.1 uncultured Saprospiraceae bacterium | reverse complement strand
TGGTTTGGTTCTTTTGATACTGGAATTTATGGGCGCTCCTATAGCATATTGAATTTGCCGGTAAGTAACATTTCTCAAGCCATCAATAGGGTGATGTTTGCCTCATTCTCTAAAATTCAAAATGAGCCGGAGCGGATTATAGACACTTATTTGAAAGTAAATAAAACCACTGCATTTATCACCTTCCCCATGATGGGAATATTGTTTGTGCTTGCCCCGTATTTTGTGCTGGGTGTTTTTGGATCGGAGTGGAGTGCAATGATTCCTCTTATGCGCGTTATGAGTATTGGGGGTATGGTCTTTTCTGTAGCTGCACTTCTGCCCAATATTTTTATTGCTCTTAACCGGACACGTATTCATTTTTATAACACTCTAGTGACAAGCGTATTCACTATTGCTGGAATTGTAATCGGAGCATTTTGGGGAATCCTAGGAGTGGCTATTGGGGTATCTGTGGGTATAATGTTGGGTTATCTGCCAGGGGTTTATTGGGTAAAAAAGGTGGTTGGTTTAAGCATGAGGAGACACTTAACAAACTACATTCCCGTCGGGGCTATCGCTCTCGGAATGATCTTGATTTTGTTTTTGAGCGACCAGCTAGTTTATCAATGGGTGACTTCAGGTTTTATTTCATCTGCAATAGAGGAAACACAGCGAAGTATGATTTACTTGATTCACTTAGTTGTGTTAGGTATTTTTTCCATCTTTGTCTATCTGGGATTGGCTCAAGTTTTTGGCATTAACCAAGCCCCTCAAATTTTAAAAGACTTTCTTTCGGACCGGATTTATAAGCGAATTTCATTTTTATGGACACTAAAGAAATAAGAACAGAACTCTTGCGATTTACTACTGCTGGTAGCGTGGACGATGGTAAGTCTACGCTTATAGGTCGATTACTTTATGATAGTAAAGCAATATTTCAAGATCAATACGATCAAGTAAAAACCACAAGTGAACGTCGTGGAGAAGAGGGTGTCAACCTGGCTCTATTAACAGATGGTCTCAAGTCCGAACGCGAGCAGGGCATAACGATAGATGTAGCCTACCGGTATTTTTCAACACCAAAGCGGAAATTTATCATTGCCGACACGCCCGGACACATTCAATATACGCGCAACATGGTAACAGGTGCGTCAACAGCAAATGTCGCATTAATCTTAATTGATGCTCGAAAAGGAGTAGTTGAGCAGACACGCCGCCACGCTATTATTGCATCCCTTCTTCAGATTCCACATTTAGTCGTATGTATTAATAAAATGGACTTAGTTGATTTCTCCCAGGAGGTATATGATGGAATCAAGGAAGAGTTTGAATCGTTTGCGTCTAAGTTGGAGGCCAAAGACATTCACTTCATTCCAATTTCTGCACTAAATGGCGACAATGTGGTTGAGCGCTCAAAGTATACCCCATGGTATGAAGGGCCTACGCTCATATACTATTTGGAAAATGTACATATTGGTAGTGACTTTAACTTTATTGATGCACGTTTTCCGGTTCAGTATGTGGTGAGACCAAATACGGATGAATTTCATGACTTTAGAGGTTATGGCGGACGAGTCGCCGGAGGAATATTTAAGGTAGGTGACGAGGTCATGCTGCTTCCCTCTGGCTTTACCTCAAAAATAAAAGGGATTCATTCTTACGACGGACCATTAAAAGAAGCTTTTCCACCAATGTCAGTTACACTTTTGCTAGAGGATGATTTGGACTTAGGCCGAGGTGATATGATTGTCCGCCCGCAAAATCAACCTAAAACTTCTCAGGATATTGATTTAATGATATGTTGGTTCTCAAAACAACCGCTAAAGGAACGAGGGAAGTATGCCGTTATGCATTCGACGCAGGATGAAGTAAGATGTATTGTGAAAAATATACAATATCGAATGGATATCAACACCTTGCATCGCGAACTGGACCAGCCAACAATAGGCATGAACGATATCGCACGGATTCAAATCCGAACAACAAAACCTCTATTCGCCGATCCATATCGGAATAACCGGTTGACGGGGAGTTTGATCTTAATCGATGAGAATACTAACGAGACCGTAGGCGCCGGTATGATCATATAAATTTGGATGTAGTGTTTTCCTTTTTTAACAACAAATATTCACCTAAAAAATCCCTGAGCTTCATACAGCTAGATATGCATAATCACTTGCTGCCGGGAGTCGATGATGGGGCAAAGGATTTGAGTGATAGCTTAGATATGCTGAATGCCTATGTTAAGATGGGATGGACGCACATTGTTACTACTCCCCATATCAACGAAACGTATTATCCCAACAGTCCTGAAACCTTAAAAATGGTATATACCGATCTGCAAGATGAAATATCGGCCCGGGGTATTCCGATTCAACTTGAATTGGCAGCGGAATACCAAACAGATGCTTTATTTCAATCTCATCTGGAGGCAGGCACCTTGCTAAGCATGCGCGGAAAGCGGATACTTATTGAACTACCTTTCTTCCGCCCCCCTTTAAATTGGTCACAATATTTTTTCGACGCCCAACTAAAAGGGTATACACCCATTTTAGCACATGCTGAAAGGTACTTATATTGGCAAAAAGATTTAAAAAATTTTGATACCTTACGAGACCGAGGTGTAGAATTCCAGCTAAACCTGAGTTCACTCATTGGAAAGTATGGCGCTGAAGTTAAGGGGTTAGCCTATAAACTATTGCAGCGAGAGGCGTACAGCTGGATTGCATCTGATGCGCACAGCGTTGAAGATTTAAATGATATTAGTGCCCAGTTACCAAAAAAATGGCCTTCGAAGTTAAACATGATTCAATACAAAAATAATGTCCATCGTACCTCATAAACTTATTAGTCTTTCTCTACTATTGGTTTTGGCCTTATCGATGACCTCCTGTGTAAAATTTGACCAATTAGTGAATTATCAACAAGGCCCACCCCTTCCCATAGGAAATATTGATGTTGATGCTCCACCCCAATTCACTGTGCAGCCCGATGATATTCTACAAATCCAGGTCACTTCTTCCAATATGGAACTTGCGGCTCCTTACAACCCCATGATGCCCTCGGGATCCGGTGGAATGGCAGGAGCGCAAATGGCGAGAGGTGGAGATGTTACGGGTCCTATGACCTATCTCGTAACTAAAAAAGGAAATATCCTATTCCCCAAATTCGGAAAAATTCAAGTGAGTGGATTATCCACACAAGAAGTTACTGATACCTTAACATATTTGCTTACCCCATCGATCAATGACGTGGTTGTAAAGGTTAGAGTATTGAATTTTCGCATAACAGTAACTGGTGAGGTGCGACGACCGGGCCCAGTAACCGTTCCAGAAGAATCGCTTAATGTAGTTGAGGCCATAGGCATGGCAGGCGACTTTACCGAGCTATCAAATCGCGGAAATGTTTTAGTCATTCGAGAGGTGGCAGGAACACGCAGTTTTGCTCGCTTGAATATGCTTTCGACCGATGTCTTTTTCTCGCCATATTATTACTTACAGCAGGGAGATATTATATATGTAGAACCCCTGCGTGAAAAAGCAGGTATTTTGTCCAATGAGGCTCGCGCTGTATTTAGCATTGTTGGTGGCGTCAGTTCTGTGGTATCTCTCGTTATTACAATACTTGCAGTATCAGGAGGTATTTAAACCACTTTTTTTCAACCTTATGAATCTACTCTTTTGAATCCACCAGCTGAATATTTTAACGACTCTAACTCAGATGAACTGGACGTGAAAGAACTTCTTCTTAAAGTCTGGTACTACAAGTTTTGGTTTTTAAGTGCGATCTTTATTTTTCTGGCTGCCGGCTATTTGTATTTGCGTTACACCCAACCTACCTACAGCTCATCAGCCAAAATTTATATCAAGGACAATCGATCTGGAGGAATGGTTTCAGAAGAAATGATCTTTCAGGATCTAGGCCTTATGAATACAGACAAAAATGTACTCAATGAGATAGCCATTTTGAAATCTCGAGATCTCATGACGGCAGTCGTCAAAGATCTTGATTTACAGTATGAGTGGTATAAATCCGGTACAATTAAAACTACCGAAGACTACTCGAAAGTGATTGGTCAGGTAGATACCGCCACGTTGAAAGGGACTTTTTATTTCACTTCCCTTTCTACTACACAATTTAAGTTATCTCAGTCTGAAGAGGAGCCGGGACCCACATACTCTTTTAACCAAAGAATTCCTATCGATCAGGGCTTTCTAGTTTTGACCAATCGGAGTCAATTTGAAGCACCAGGCGAGGTTTTTACCCTGAATGTTCGCGCACCGGAGGCCGCAGCATCCAGTTATTCTAGTGCACTTAATGTCAAGCGTGAATCGGACTGGGCAACCTTACTCAATCTTAGCATTGAAACAAATATGCCCCAAAAAAGTAGGGATATTCTTGATAAGGTGATCGAAATATATGCAAGCCGCTCACTGAAAGAAAAAAACGAGGGCTATGAGCGAACTCTGGGCTTTATCGAAGACCGCATTCGGTTGCTAACGGATGAGCTGGGCTTAGTTGAACAAACCATTGAGTCATTCAAAAAACAAAATAAAATTGCAGGCGAGGCGGGAGAAGCTATTGCAGAAATCAGCTCGCAACTCGTGGAGGCAGAATCACAGAAGAGACGCTTGGAAGTCCAGAAGGATATCATCCAGGAACTCGAAGCCTTATTGAGCGATCCAGAAAAGCCTTTTCAATTGCTGCCAGGCTCCCTGTCCCCTGAAAATGAAAGACTCACTCAACTCATCGAGCAGTACAATAAAAAAGTCCTTCAATTAAATCAGATGCGCATAGGTGCCGGACCGGAGAATCCCATTATCGAGCGAGCCAAATCTCAGCTCAATTCGTTAAAAGAAAATATTTTCACAAATATTGACCGAGCCTATAAAGAAATCGACCTTACGATTCGCGCAGCAGAATACCGAAGCGAAGAATTGGAAGGAGAATTTCGAACCATCCCCCAAAAGGAACGCGAACTACTCGAGATTGTCCGACAGCGAGAAATAAAGGAATCCCTGTATTTATACTTGCTTCAAAAACGGGAAGAGATTGCTTTATCGATTTCTATGGCAACAAACAATGTGCGAGTCGTGGACTGGCCCCGGATGAATGCAAGTCCAGTTTCTCCAAAGCCGACCCAAGTATATGCCATTGCCTTTTCATTAGGAGTAACCATTCCATTGGGAATTATCCTTCTCCTTGAACTATTTAATACTAGAATTAAAAGTCGCGAAGATATAAAGTCAGGGGTAAGTGCGCCAATCGTTGGTGAAATTCTCGAGACTGCGTCTGCAAAAGATCAATTGATTGGTGATGGCAAATCGCAATCTGCAGAGATGTTTCGGCTGTTGCGTACAAACTTATCATTTCTTATTCCTACTCAAATTACGCCGAATGTATTGGTTACTTCTTACGAGTCTGGAGAAGGTAAAACCTTTGTCGCAGCTAACTTAGCTCAGTCCCTAGCTATCACAGGTAAAAAAGTTGTCATCCTTGGCCTTGATCTAAGAAAGCCAAAGCTCCACACATATTTCAAAGCTTCAATGAACCAGCCTGGCGTCACCTCCTATATAATGAATAAAGCCAGTCTCTCTGAAATCACCCATGAGCACGAGCAGCAGCCAAACCTCCATTATATTCTAAGCGGTGCCGTTCCTCCCAACCCTGCCGAGCTTCTTTTAAGTGACCGGTTCGAGGATCTAATCGGGGAACTCAGGGATCTCTATGATATTATTATTTGGGATACGGCTCCTGTTGGCCTGGTCGCGGATACGCGCGGGATTAAAGACCTGGCCGATGCGTCTTTGTTTGTGGTCAAACATGGATTTTCTCAAAAAAAGGCGCTGAGTAGTTTAACGGATGAGCGAAAAGATTATCAATTGAAAAATTACGCCATTGTCTTCAACGGTATTAAAGAGGGTAGTTTTTACGGGTACGGACGATATAAATATGGGTATGGAAAATACAATAAAGGATATTATAATTAATGCATTTTGGGCGTCTCCCCGGCGATGACGCCAGGGCCGGGCTATGCGGTGGTTCCGTCCGGCAAGTTTTCTTTGCTTAGATTCCTTCGATATTTTGCGCTGTATACTTTTCCTTTGAATCTATAGATATTAGATAAAGCCGGACATGCGCTCAAAAGCGCATCACCTTCTATCCCTGACGCAGACACTTGAAAGGTAAAGGAAGTATTGACCCCATGGAAGAACAATTGAACCAATCTATTATGCGTATTATTGCAGGGCTAATTTTTTGAATTTATGAATATTTTAATCACTGGAGGGGCTGGATTTATTGGATCGAACTTAGCAGAGCATTTCCTAAAACACCCTGAAGTGCAGAGGGTTCGAGTATTGGATGACCTTTCGAATGGCTATATCGAAAATGTTGATCGCTTACGGGATATGCCGGGCTATGAATTTATACGCGGAGATATTCGGGATTATAAAACCTGTATAGAGGCCATGAAGGGGATAGATAGGATTACCCATCATGCTGCTTTGGGCTCTGTTCCCAGATCCATTAAATCCCCCATGGACACTAATGCAGTGAACGTGGGTGGAACCGTCAACATACTCCACGCTGCGCAAGCCTCCGGGATAGATCGAATAGTCCTGGCCTTTTCCTCTTCAACCTATGGGGACAGTCAAGCATTGCCTAAAGTTGAAGAAAACATTGGAGCCCCTCTTTCTCCCTATGCCGTGAGCAAGGCCGCTGCTGAGCAATATGCACATGTGTTTAAACTCACTTATGGTTTGGACTATATTGGGTTGCGGTACTTCAATATTTTTGGTCCCTACCAGAACCCCAACAATCCCTACGCTGCAGTAATTCCCATTTTTTGTAAAGCATTTATTCAGGGAATAAGACCTACGATAAATGGGGATGGAAATCACAGCCGAGATTTTACAAATATTGCCAATGCGATCCATGCCAATGAATTAGCACTTTTCACGGATCGGTCTGAAGGACTGAACGAAGTATATAATGTGGCTTGTGGTGATCAAATCAGTTTAAACGAAATGGTCGACTACCTTCAAAAAATATCCGGGAAATCTATACAGCCCAAATATGGTCCCTTAAGGCCTGGAGATGTACCTCATTCTTTTGCAGATATAACAAAAATAAAGGACGGCCTGGGTTATCGACCAAAGGTCCATTTCCGCCAGGGCTTAGAAGAAGTCTATTATTGGTATAAACGTCAAATAGAGTCGGGAAAACTCAGCGTCTAAAAGTCAGGCTACAAAAAGATATGGCCTACTGAATGACAACTTTTTTGACTACCTGCCCATAGGGATTACTCACTTGGAGATAATATGTACCGCGTGGCAGCTGACCTAGATATAGCTTGATTTGCGATGATCGTAGATTTTCAATGTATCGGACGGGGCGCCCCTGGTTATTGAAAAGTCGCACAGCACTACCCGCAGGATGAGGTTGGTCCATTTGCAAGGTAATATGCGAACGGGCAGGGTTGGGAAATACAGCCACAGACCTTACAATATCTGCCTGCTCTGAGCTGCTGGTCGCTCCGACTATGGGCGATGACCAGAGCCCCCGACCATAGGTCGCTGCATACAAACGCTCCTCTTTTTCATTAATCTCTAATTCATTAATGATGACGTTCGGCAAGTTGTTATCAAAAGCAATCCACTCATCTCGAGTGTTATCAATAAAAAATATCCCATAATTCATGCCGAGATACAAGCCATCAAAGTCATCGTTTTGCCAGCATAGGGCCAGCGCGGAAAAATTAGGCAGGTTGGATCTCAAGGATCGCCAGCTTTGCCCGCCGTCTTCTGAGAGGTACACTTTTTCAGCTGAGGTAGTTGCAATGGCAACCTTGTTGGGGTCCCGGGGGTGAATAGCTATGGAATTGATATTTCCGTTAAAGCCTGTAATTCGGTCCCACTCTCCGGACCCCGTCTCTGTCTTGTACAGTCCACTTCCGTGAGCGGCAAACATAATGTCCGAATTGCTGGGAGCAATCTTAAGTTGGTCGAGTTTAGCAGGAAATTCTTGAGAAATAGCGGTCCAGCTTTGGCCATTGTTCTCTGAACGAAACACACTTTCATATGCGATGTAAATCACATTTTCTTCCTGGGGGTCAGCCTCAAAAGGTGTGACCCAGCGTCCCGTTCCGTCAAGCGGTTTAGGGATGCCGATGTAGGATTGAGCACCATTAAAAGTAACATATGGTGTTCCAAACTGGGAGGTTCCATAGATGAGGTTTGGGTCACTTTTATCTATAAACGTCTCCATTCCATCAGCCCCCAACCAGTCAATCCAGCTGCCATCAGCGGTTAATAATGACGTGCCATTATCTTGAGAGCCACCAGACACAAGCGCCGGCTCGGTTTGTGATATTCCAATTTTGTAAAATTGACGAATTCCCAGCCCGGCACTCAAATCGGTAAAATAATTTGCATTGACCAAACTCGGATGATTTGTTTTAAAGATTCCACCATCAGTAACGGAATACATCACACTATCTACGAAAAATAAGTCATCTACATCAGCGTGACAATAGCCTATATTTTTATTGGCAGCATTACCTGGAACCCAATCCGAAGAGGGTAAAAAAGTTGTTCCGGCATTTAAGGAGTACCAGGTGTTGATTCCAGCAATGTGAACTTCGTCTGCATCATAAGGGTTTACAGCAATGGCCATGTCCCTTGGTGCCTGTCCGCGGTCATCCGCCCCCTCTGTACTATATCCAAAGTAGTTTTTTCCGTTTTGGTTAAGGGCTCTGAATTGAACACCGGCATCGTCACTGCGATAAAAATTGCCAAACACATTATTTTGAGCTTCCACCGCATAAAGGCGCATAGGGTCGTCGGGGGATACACCCAACATTTTAGGACCATCGCCAAAAACCACATAAACGGGCTTTTGAAACTGAACAACAACGGAATCACCGCGCAATACGGATTGAATAATGGCTTCTCCTATAGATTGCTCGACCATAACAGCGGGAATAAAAACACCTGCGGCTTCACCTGCCATATTTAACAGTCCATCTTCGCTATTGACGACGATTACGGCAAATGCGCCGGCATCCTGAGCTGCAATAACCTTTTCTTCAAATCTGCACGTTCCACGGCGCATAATTGCAATTTTACCCTGTAAGCCCTCAGCATTTATAGGCGGAGTGCACGCGAGATAAGTGGTGTCACCCTCATCTCTGTAAAGGACCACCTCAGCAGTAAACTCTTCGGGCTCTTCAGGAAGAGGAACATAACCTTCGGTAAAAGCATTTTCTGCAGAGATATATTCACCGATCAAGCTATCGGGGGTTAACACACGCATATTTTCTAGTTTGGGCTCATCATTTTCAACTGTAGTAAAAGTAAAGCCTCCATCCCTAGACACATGTATACTTCTACCGGAAGCATAAACGGTCTGCGTATTCCCAGGCTGAAATTCAAAGTCATAGCCTGAATCCTCGTTATCCACTGCACGAGTCCAACTTTCGCCCCCATTGACTGAGCGAAATAAACCCGACCGCTGTGAAGCAGCAAAAAGCGTGTCCGGATGTTCCGGATGTATAAGTATTCTATTAACTAATGAAGAGCCGACCGACCCCAATTGTGTCCAGGTCGCTCCAAAGTCTGTGGACTTATAGAATCGACCTCCACCAGAACCGAAAAAGTAAATATTCGGCTGTATGGGGTGAATGGCCACTGAGTAGATCTGCATATTTGAAAAGTCATCCAACAGAGGCTCCCATTCTTCACCACCGGAAAAGGTATGCCAGACGCCTCCGGTTTGCGCTCCGATAACAATATGTTTAGGATCTTCTGGGTTCACGTCAGCACCAGTGATTCTTCCTATTCCGGGATTCCATCCCGAGGTTGCATTCCAGGATTTAGGGCCGTGTTCCTCCCAAAAATCTCCTAAAGCAGTTCTTGATTTGGCTGTAGAGAGTCGCTCTGCCTGCCAACTATACCACTCCTGGACGTAGGCCTCCTCTGAAACGAGCATACCCGTCTCGGTTTGCATACGCTGTGCGTTGTACTCCCAGCGCTTATATTGTTTATATCCCGTGCCTCTTCCTGTTCCTACAGAGTCGAAATGAGCCTCGGCTGCTTTTTGAATGTCCGCAAGAGAATGGTTATTCTCTTCAATCATTTGTCGGAATTCCTGTCCGGAAATTGTACCGCATAAAAGGATTCCAACCATCAATATGAGTAGTCGTAAAAAAGTCATCTTTATCCTAATTTTATATCAATATACAAAGAAAACAGCGTTAATTTAGTGGATAACAAAAATGGATGTCAAATGGTCTTCCAGTTTACCAATAAATGCGAAACTTGATTTTCTGGTCTATGTGACATTAGGCACTGAACCCAAAAAGAGGAGCCTTTATATTTGTAATTGTAAATCAAGATAAAGTATTTCAAATTAAAAACCATTAGATATGAAAGTTGAACAGATTTATACCGGATGTATCGCTCACGCAGCGTACTACATCGAAAGCAAAGGAGAGGCTGCTATTTTTGATCCACTGAGAGAGGTCCAGCCTTATATAGATAAAGCAGAAAAAGACAAGGCAAAAATCAAGTATGTTTTCGAAACACATTTTCATGCTGATTTCGTGAGTGGACACCTTGACCTGGCTAAAAAAACGGGTGCAGATATTGTATTTGGTCCAACTGCTAAGCCGGGCTTTGATGCAATTGTTGCCGAAGACAATCAAGAATTTAAGGTTGGGGATTACATCGTAAAAGCCATTCATACGCCGGGCCACACCATGGAGTCTACTACTTATCTGTTGATAGATGAAAGTGGAAAGCAACATGGAATCATAACCGGCGATACACTATTTATAGATGACGTCGGACGTCCGGATTTGGCTCAGCATGTCGTTGAGGATTTGACTCAAGAAAAGTTAGCGTCTCATTTATATGACTCTTTGCGAAACCGAATCATGCCTTTACCCGATCATTTGATCGTATATCCCAATCACGGTGCAGGAAGTGCTTGTGGTAAGAAAATGAGTCAAGAGACAACAGATACTTTAGGGAACCAAAAGAAAAACAACTATGCGCTTCGCCCGGACATGACGAGAGAAGAATTCATAGAAGAACTTCTCGAAGGACTGACAGCCCCTCCCGGCTACTTTCCAAAAAACGTAGTCATGAACATCAAAGGATACGAAAGTCTTGATGATGTTATGGATAGAGCAGAACAGCCACTTGATGCGGAGGCCTTTGAACTTGTCGCTAATGAATCGAGAGCTTTGATTCTGGACACGCGTAAGGATGCTGAATTTGCTAAGGGTTTTATCCCCAATAGTATCAACATTGGTCTGGATGGAAACTTTGCGCCATGGGTCGGGGAGATGATTCCTGATATTAAGCAGGAAATTTTATTAGTAAGCGATCCCGGAGATGAAGAGGAAAGTATTATCCGCCTATCTCGTGTAGGTTACGACCATGTCATTGGTTACCTCAAGGGAGGCTTTGAAACCTGGAAGAAAGCAAATAAAGAAATTGATTCCACAGAGAGACTCTCTTCAGATGATTTTGTGCAGGCCTATGAGAAAGGGGAGTATGAGCTTTTCGACGTTCGTAAGAAGAGTGAGTATGAATCTCAGCACATCAAAGGTGCGCATAATGTGCCGCTAAACGAGATCAATATGCATTTGGCTGAATTCCCAAAGGATAAAACTTTTGCTTTGCATTGCGAAGGCGGATATAGAAGTATGATTGCAGCATCGATCTTGAAGCAAAGAGGATTTGAAAACTTTGTGGATGTTGAAGGAGGATTCGAAGATCTCAAGGAAACATCTATTGAGATGACAGACTACGTTTGTCCTTCAACTCTGCTCTAGAGCCAGGACACTTATATCTTTTTCCCTGACTCGCCTTTGGTGGGTCAGGGTTTTTTTATGTAAAGGCTAGTCTAATGGGTAAAAAATGAAAATCACTTCCGTGCCTTGGAATTTTGGATATTTAGCGATCCAGAATGTACGACTCGGCGTAAGATAAACTTCCATATGAAGGACGATAAGAGAACGGCTGAAATTAGCCCCCAATGACTTTGAACCACCGTTTCAATGTCTTTCATAAGTTTGGGATGTTGGGACAGCCCTATCCATCCCAAGATGGCAATGGTGAATCCTAAATAAAGTCCCCTATTCATACAATAAGACATTTGCTTGACACAAATATGGCAAAATATTAGGGGAATACAAAGAAATAGACCGCCAAACCCCATTTCTGAATGATTATATAAGGGATTTCAGCCATTTTTTAAACCTTTTGAATAGTAGACTTAGTGCGATATCAAACTATTTTATTTTAACCTAATTCCCCTTTATGCATGGTTTTTTGTGGTTTATCCAAAGAATTAAAAGAAATGACAGGTCTAATAGCCCTCCATATACTATCGGTGAGGATCATTCAACTCCTTCTATTCTTTCCTTCTTTTTCAGCTTTCGGACTTTATATTAAAATGTAGAATGGGCTAATTTTATGCTTTGAGTTCTACCTAAGAGGCAATTTTAGCTTTGAATGAAGGAGCTATCCACAGATTCAATACCAGAATATTTCTATATGAAGAGCATGGCCACAGAACCGACCATAAGCAGGTGAATTAGAAACAAGACCAAACCGAATACCATTGCTGCTCGACCAGAGCCATAGAGGTGCTTAAAACTTATTTTCAGTCCAATGCCTGCCATAGCAATGGTAAGAAGTATGGTTCCCACCCATTCTAAGGATTGGTTTAGTTTTTCCGGCATCGGCCAAATAGAATGGAGCAGCGTAATGGCCATGAATGCCCATAAATAATAAGGCAAAGAAAATTTAGTCTTAGCGGCGGCTGCTTTTCCAGATGAGGCGTCCTTTTTACCGAGCATAATTAAGAACACAATAATGGCCGGTGATAAAAGAGCGACACGTGCCATTTTTACTGTAATGGCCAGGTCTCCTACGTATTTTTCAAAGCCGTATCCCGCGCCGGCTACGTTTCCTACAGAGTGCAAGCTTGACCCAATTATAAAGCCCATTTGCTCCTCTTTTAGAGGTAGCCATTGAAAAAGAAAAGGCAATAAAAACATGCCTGCCGCACCAATTAAGTTGATCGCTGCGATGGCGATTCCAGAACCACCCTTTTCATCAGATAGAGAAGGAGCAAGAGCAGCAATGGCTGACGAACCGCAAATGGCGGTGCCGAAGCCAACCATCCATCCAGTCTGATGCGGACATGCCATACTTCGCGATAGTAAGATAGTGGTTAAAAGGACCAGGATGATGACCAGAGCGACAAGTGCTAAATTGGACCACCCCAGGGCTCGAATTTCATCCAGACTAATACTAAACGCCATAAAAATAATAGCCCATTCCAGGATTTTAGAACTGCTGAACGATATGCCTGGCTGGAATGAGTCGGGTACGCGAAACAGATTAAATACGAGTACGCCAATAATGATAGCCAACATGACATCATTAATTCCTGGAATATAGGGCGCCAGGATAATACTACCTATGGCAACAATAATGGCAAGGCTTAAGCCCTTTATGCGCTTTTGGATAAGAGGCATTATTTTTTGATCATATAGGCTGGATCTCTCCATCGCATCAACCCACCTTCTAAATTGTAAACATCTTCAAAGCCTTTTTCAACGAGCAATGTCGCTGCTCGCTGGCTTCGACTACCGCTGCGGCAAATCAATAATACCGGACGAGACTTATCTAGGGTTTCCACCTTTTTTTCAAAGTCGTAATGATTGAAGTTCATGAAAAAGTCGGTCCCTTTTAAATATCCGCGCTCTACTTCTGCAGGTGTGCGAACATCAACAAACTGCCATTCTTCATTATCAAGGACTAAAATGACTTCTTCAGATGTTTTTTGGCCTACATCTACTTGAGCAGAACAGGCTAAAAAGCTAATCGAAATGACCCATCCAATGGTCAAAATATGGAAAAATGTCTTCATAGGTATGATTTTAAATCAAAGGGTAAAATAGCGGTTTTTTTTAATTCTTCCTGTGATAAAAGTCACTGAAGTACGATCTCCCTGGTGAGGTCAGCCGCCCCCTATAATTTCACTCTAAATGCAGCGCTCAAAAAATAAGAATGCCGATAGGAACAGCCAAGACTATGGGTTACATCGGTAGCTTTCATGTGAAGGGTTCACCAGCTATGCGTCAGCGATGGGAGCCAGGACGCTGCGCAGCGGCGTCGATACCGGCTTTGACGGTAGCCGAGCTGGCGACCGTAGCGCACCCGAGATGCGCCGTTAGGCGCATCCTCGGTGGACGCCCAGAAAAGATTGAAAATCTTAGGGGAAATGCCGCGTGTGCAGTACATTCATGGTATGGAAAAGCAGATCAAAATAGACGATAAGACCTTTCATTTGTTTTTGTCGCAAGAAGAAATCATGGCAAAGGTGGAGGAAACCGTTGCCTGGATGAATGAGACATATAAGGACTCCAAAGATCTTCCAGTGGTGATACCAGTGCTCAATGGTGCTTTGTTTTATGCGATGGATGTCTTGCGTAAAACTGATGGCTACTACCAATGGTTTCCGGTAAAAATTAGTTCTTACTCGGGTATGAAGCGTGGCAAAATAGTGGATATTCAGAGCAGTGACCTTGGCTTTTTGCGGGGCCGGGAAGTTTTAATTATCGAAGATATTGTGGATTCCGGACACACGATGGCGGCTTTTATCGCAGAATTAAAATCCGTTTTGCCGCGTTCGATTCGTTTAGCTACCTTGCTCATTAAACCGGCAGCGTTGGAAATGGAAGTGAAACCGGATTATGCGGGCTTTGAAATAGGCAAGGAATTTATTGTAGGCTACGGTATGGACTACAATGAAAAGGGCCGCTCTTTGGAACACATTTACCAATATCAGGGGGAGTAAAAGCCGGTTCTGCTTTTCGAACTCCTTTTTCTACCTTTGCGAAAAAATAATACTATGGATACATCTTTTTTAAAACGGCTCGGTATAGAGTCTGTAAATCCGGGCACCTGGTCTGGTCAGCAATCAAAAGCTTCCGATACTAAAATTGACTCCCATACACCTGTAGATGGGTCTTTAATAGGTCAACTCACAGTAACGGATGGAAAGCAGTATGAAGAGGTAATGAAGCAAGCGCAATCAGCCTTTCAAGAGTGGCGTGCTACTCCGGCTCCGCAGCGCGGAGAGATCGTGCGTCAATATGGGCAACTATTGCGGGAACACAAGGAAGACCTGGGTCGCCTGGTTTCTTACGAAATGGGAAAAAGTCTACAAGAAGGATGGGGCGAGGTGCAGGAAATGATCGATATATGTGATTTTGCACTTGGGCAAAGTCGTATGCTATATGGTATGACTACACATTCGGAGCGTCCACAACATCGCATGTACGAGCAATGGCATCCGTTAGGTGTGGTCGGCATTATTTCGGCTTTTAATTTCCCGGTAGCCGTATGGGCCTGGAATGCAATGATTGCTCTTGTTTGTGGTAATACCTGTGTGTGGAAACCCTCTGAAAAGTCTTCGCTTTGTGCGATTGCCTGTCAGAAATTATTCAATCAGGTGGCTGAGGAAAATAATCTGCCGGATGGTCTGAGTAGTGTGATTGTCGGAGATTATCAGGTAGGAGAAATGCTTACCTCAGATAAGCGTGTGCAGTTGATTAGTGCGACCGGAAGTACGGCAATGGGTAAGAAGGTTGGCGCTAAAGTGGCTGAGCGTTTAGGTAAAACTATTTTAGAGCTCGGAGGAAATAATGCAATGATCATAACGCCTTCTGCCAATATGGACCTGGTCCTAACAGCAGGGGTGTTTGGTGCTGTGGGTACCGCCGGGCAGCGATGCACCAGCACGCGACGCCTCATCATTCACGACTCAATATACGATACGGTTAAAGAAAAGCTCGCACATGCTTACGGGCAGCTAAAAATCGGAAACCCATTAGACGCGAAAAATCATATGGGACCGCTTATCGATGAAGATGCAGTCCGGCAATATGAGCGCGCACTGGAGGCCATTAAAGTACAGGGTGGTCAGATGGTTGTTGAAGGCGGTCGCCTGCAAGGGCCGGGTTATGAAAGCGGTTGTTATGTGAAGCCCTGCATTGCTGAAGTAGAAAACGATTTTAATATAGTACAGCACGAGACTTTCGCTCCGATTCTCTACATCATGAAGTATAGCGAGGTGGAAGAGGCGATAGCCATGCAAAATGACGTGCCTCAAGGATTGAGTAGCGCGATCATTACAGATAGCCTTCGCGAGAGCGAAACCTTCTTGTCTTACAAAGGATCTGATTGCGGTATTGCTAATGTAAATATTGGTACTTCAGGAGCTGAAATTGGAGGTGCTTTTGGTGGAGAGAAAGAAACAGGCGGTGGACGCGAGAGTGGCTCCGATGCCTGGAAAGCGTATATGCGTCGACAAACCAATACCATCAATTGGAGCCGAGAAGTGCCTTTGGCGCAAGGTATCGAATTTGATTTGAGTGGTGAGTAAGTTCGAGTAATCGCATTTAGTATATCAAATGTAGCAGCCAGGCGAAAATGTCTGGCTGTTTTTATTTTAATCACTAAGGAATTTTAAAATTTGTGGCCTTCTATTCAAATCTACCTCACTTAGGCTGTTTGTCAATACCTGTCTGGACGTAAACCAATTCTTTCTGTCCGTTTTAAGCCGGTAGTATCCTATCTATCGACATTTAATAGAGTGCAGCCGTGCCATTGGGTCGCTGGTGTATTGATGTGATCCATTGAGTGGGGTTGGATACTTTTGCAAAGACAGCTCCATTTACATTTGAAAGCTGCGCTTGTAACTTTTATCACTGTAGACGCCTCTGACGGATCCTATCTTTGTATCACAATCAAAAAAAATACACCATGTTCGGATTATTTAATACGAAAACTAAAACCTATCAAGACATAAATGCTGCGGGCTTTCAGCAGCACATGCAAGAGACGAAAGATGCGCAGATTATTGATGTACGTTCTGAAATGGAATATCGTCAGGGACATATTCCAGGTGCTAAACTTATTAATCTCATGTCTGGGAAAGCTCAGGAGCAGTTAATGAAACTGCCCAGGGACAAAACCATTCTATTGTATTGCCGGTCTGGTAATAGAAGTGGAATGGCCGCTCAGCAGTTGGGGGATGCCGGCTTTAAAAAGGTATATAACCTGCAAGGTGGCCTAAACTATTGGAATGGCCCCGTAGAGCGATAATCTTAATCTCAATCTCAATCTCAATCTTAACCTTAACCTTAACCTTAACCTTAATCTTAACCTTAATCTCAAATTCAAAATATTATGGACAAAACAAATGAAAATCAGACAGAGCAAATAACGATGCCTCGGATCGGGGATCCTGCTCCTGACTTTAAAGCCGACACGACAACAGGTCACATACAGTTTTCCGATTACATCAAAGATTCGTGGACGATATTATTCTCACACCCAGCGGACTTCACGCCGGTGTGCACAACAGAAATGAGTGGCTTTGCCGTCGAACAGGAGTTTTTTGATGAACACAAGACCAAATTAATAGGCTTGAGTATCGATAGTATTCATGCGCATATTGCCTGGGTAAATAACGTGCAGAAAAATAGTGGGATTTTATTCGAGTTCCCCATTATCGCTGATATTGACATGAACGTATCCAAAAAATATGGCATGTTACAACCCGGTGAAAGTGAAACAGCCGCGGTTCGCGCTGTCTTCTTTATTGATCCCAAAGGTACGATACGACTCATCATGTATTACCCGCTTAATGTAGGTCGAAACATGGATGAGATCAAGAGAGCTTTAGTGGCCTTGCAGACAGCAGATGAGCACAGTGTAGCTATGCCTTTAGATTGGAGACCTGGCGATCAGGTGATCGTGCCTCCACCAAAGACAGTGGCTGACATGCAAGAACGCGAAGCTAGCGATTACGATATGCAAGATTTTTATCTCGCTAAAAAGTCTATATAGATTTTAAGTTGAAAGGGCAGAGCAAAATTAGAGCTCTGCCCTCTTTTTTTTTATTCAAAAATCAGGAACTAATGCAGATAGGGAAATACATACTTATCATGGTTATTGCTGGATGGATAGGACAGACTGCTGTCTGGGGGCAGGATATTCGGCATGAATTTGTTCCCCTGGATACGACATCAGGATTTTTTGAGGGTGGCCATTTTCATTTTCACGCTCGAACTTACGTTATGGGAACGGTAAATGAAGGGGCAATAAGTGACTTTGGAGCCTGGGCTGCTGGTGCTGGCTTAGGGTATGTCAGTCCGGAGTGGAAGGGGTTAAGCTTTGGGTTTTCGGGCTTTTTTATTTTTCAACTGTGGGACCATCACTTAGATTATACCGACCCTATATCAGGTGGAGGAAATCGATATGAAAAAGCCTTGTTTGATTTGGAGGATCCCGAAAATCGGACCGATTTGGATCGTTTGGAAGAGTTATTTATTCGGTACAGAAGAAACAAATGGGATATAATTGCGGGCCGTCAGGATATTGAAACACCTTTCCTCAATAGTCAGGATAACCGGATGCGACCGAATATCTTTTCAGGTCTTTGGACTGAGTGGAACGATGAGGCTTTCCGTCTGGAAGCAGGATGGCTATATAGCGTAACGCCGCGTGGAACAGTGAATTGGTATAGTATTGAGTCCTCTCTGGGACTCTACTCCTTTGGCCAAAACGTAGATGGGAATGCCTCTCGATATAAGGGCAACACCAAGAGTAAAGGTATTTTTATCTTAGGTGGGGAATGGGAAACTTCCCGCTGGGAAATGCAGTCCTATCATTATTATGCTGAGAATTTATTTCACCTTTCGTATGCAGATGCTTTATACAATCATCCGCTACCTAAGACAGCAACAGTTTTTCTAGGTGTACAGGGCTTTTTTCAACAGCAAGTTCAAGAAGGGGGCAATCCTGATCCCTCTATGGCTTATATTCAAGATGGGGAACAGACCTGGTCTGTAGGGACCACCATTGGATTGGAAACAGACCATAATCACTGGAGCTATAATACCCTTTACATTGCCGAAACGGGGCGGTTTTTGTTTCCCCGAGAATGGGGACGCGAACGTTTTTGGGCTACCTTACCCAGAGAAAGATTCGAAGGATCAGGTAATGTGTTTGCCCAATCTATAAAGTGGGAAGGCACCTTCTTAGAGGATAAGATTAGACCTATGCTAGGCGCGGGCTACGTGATCCTTCCCGACCCCCAAGAAGCGAGCCTAAACAAATATGCTATGCCTTCTTATTATCATTTGGCAGGCCGCTTGGATTACGATTTTTCATTTCCTTTTGATGGGTTTACACTGGCCGGTTTGGTATTGTATAAAGGAGATACGGCTAGTGAACCTCTCGACCCTAAACTCAGTATCAATCGGGTCGACATGTGGCACTTTAGTGTGATCGCCGATTACCGCTTTTAATCGTATACCTCCATAAATTCAAGCACTCGATCTCTGGCTTCAGCTACTGCGACGTCCAGGTCTTTATTGACGATACTATAATCAAAAAAATCACTTTGGTTGAGTTCAAATTCTGCGCGTTTTAGGCGGAGAGCCAGGGTCTGTTCTGTTTCAGTTCGTCTTTTCTTGAGTCGCTCTTCCAAAACGGCCAGAGATTCCGGTTCTATAAACAAGGATAAGCAACGATCACCGAAAATTGACTTAAGGTTGCGAGCTCCTTTGACATCTAAATCAAATAGAATAGTCAAGCCTTTCTGCCAGATGCGATCGACTGATTTTTGTAAGGTTCCGTAGTATTTGCCGGGATATACTTCCTCATACTCTATAAAAGCGCCTTCTTCAACAAGCTTACTAAATTTAGCGTCGCTATAAAAATAGTAGTCTTCGCCATGCTTTTCATTGGGACGCGGCGGGCGCGTTGTCGCTGAAATGGAAAAAGTAAGAAACGGGAAAGCCTTCATGAGGCGCCGGGCAATTGTTGTTTTCCCTGCGCCTGACGGTGCCGTCAACAAAACCATTTTTTTTGTAGAACTCATACGATATTAGCAACTTGTTCTTTGATTTTTTCCAGGCTGTCTTTCATCTGTACGACCCGTTGCTGAATTTGGAAGTACTGGGCTTTTGATCCCAGTGTATTTATTTCGCGGCCCATTTCCTGGCTGATAAAATTCAGCTTTTTCCCCATTTCCTGTTCAGTGCTATCAAATTGCTCCAAAAAGTATTTGCAGTGCTGCTCTAAGCGCACCTTTTCTTCCGAAATGTCAAGCTTGTCTAGATAATATAATACTTCTTCTTCAAAACGATGCGGGTCAATTTCACCTTTATCGAACCGGTCCTTTAATTTTTGTCCCAAACGTTCCCGAACTTCAAGATTTCTTTTTTCTTCAAAAGGCTCTATGTCGTGCAGCAGATCGAGAATAGTTTGTACGTGACTTTTTAGATCATCAGCCGTCACTCGACCTTCTTCCTCGCGAAAGGATTGAAGTTGCTGTAGGGCCTCATTCAGGGCTTCTTTAGAACGTTGAATTTGACTTTCTGTTAGTGTCTCTGTCGCATTTATGAGAATTTCAGGAATTTGTAAAAGTGCAGAAGCCGCATCAGAAGTGTTAAAATTCAGATCTCTACCGAGGTCTTGAACTTGTAGAAAATATCGACGAAATTGTTGCGTATCAATTTCATTCGTCTGCTCGGGAACCCCTTGCAGATGTAAGCTGAGATTAAATTTTCCGCGCATTCCAACTTCCCGAACCCGACGACGAAACGCCATTTCTTGTTCTTTGAAAAGCTGTGGAAGTCGACAGCGCAAATCAAAGCTTTTGCTGTTGAGTGAACGTAACTCAACAATCAATTTTCCTTCCTCCCAAGTGACTTCACCTTTTCCGTATCCAGTCATGGACAATACCATACTTCTCTTTTTTATCCCCTAAAGATAGCATTCCACTAGCAGGCGACCGAATTTTTCTTCTCGTCTGTTTAACTGATACTTGTAGTCAGGTCTCTTCAGGAGCGGGAGCTAAAAAATCAATTCCTAACCATTTTCGCGCTTGCGCCGTGGAAACGCGCTTACCGTTGCTTTCTGCTTCTTCACCAAACTGGGGCTGGTCAATCCTCGACCCATAAAATTCAGCGCGTTTCTCATAATTATTGCTCACAATATTTAGTGTCTTTCCCCACAGATCGAGCTCTAGTACTCGATAAATGGCAGTAACGGCATCCTTTTGTTCCGTCATATTTACATACTGATTCGGATTGGAAATTTCGCGATTTTTCATAAATCGTCCGGGTTCACGGTTCGGCCCAAAGAGTCCACCGAGTCTCAAGACCGTAGTTGGGAAGGAAGCCGTCCCCCATTGATCTTCTAAGCGTTTCATTCGTGCTCCGGAATGCCGCGATTCAACATCTTGTGCATCGGATTCATCGACCCATCCTTCCTGAGAAGTATAGACGGAGGTCGAACTGATATAAATAGCTGCTTCCACAGAAGCCTGTTCGGCCATTCGAATAGCATCCTGGATCATCTGTTCAGATCGCTCCTGTCCTCCCCGGGGCGGTAGGGTATAGATTAAAACGCGAGGGTTGAGACCAGGCAATGAGGCTGAGCGATCAGGAAGGCGTAATACGTAGGTAAAAAGGCCTTTTGATTGCAAGGCTTTTGCTTTTTTATAGGTCCGAACGGTTCCCCAAAGGGAATACCCCCGGCTTTTGAGCCGGAGTGCAGCCGCTTCGCCTAGCCAACCCAAACCTATAATCGCCAGGTCGCAGCTAGTTGATTCCGATTTTTGTTTTGCACACATACTCATTTTACAAGTTAAAATGAACTTTGTTCATTATTTGTGCCAGGTCATGAACGTAGCTTTTTCTAATTAGTGCATTTGAGGAACCATATAATGACAGCTATGAATTTCTATTTTTATCCCAATTTGGCGGAAAAGGGAAAACGGATCATTTTGGGGAGAATATTCTTCGGGAGGTAAACTTCAATGCCTGGCTTATTAACTGATGGATAACATTTTATAAAAACTCTTGCCTGTCTAATGGAATAGAATTGTAGTGGTTCCTCTATAGTTTTAATGGGGCGCTTGATAAGTTTACTTGAAGTTAGCATGGCGTCTTTCATCCCAACGAAATAAATGCCGCAGCAAGCTCAACGCAAGTAGGCTCTAAGTCTCAGAATCTTAATCAGACTGAAAGAAGTAAGTTGTAGTGCCATGGCGATTTAGTTAAAAATAAAAAAAGCCCTTACAATACTTATATGAAAAATAAAGAAAGTAAAATCTCTGTAATCAAAGAGATCAAAACTAAAAAGAAATATAAGCCCACTATAAATAAGAAAGTAATGCTGGTCTTGGTAATAGATCGTCCATAAACTCTGCGGAGTGATTGCCACCCATAGCCGATCAACCAAAAAATGGAACCGATAAGGACGATTTGCTGAATGATAGATGGGATGCCTGGAATCAAAAATATTAATAGTACAAACGCACCTAAAAGATAGAAGAAGCTATGAAGATGAAGGCTGTGAACAATGTGGTGGAGAACGAGCCAGTTTTTTCGACGGAAGTAAGCCAGTTTTAGCAACAGAGCAAATAGCGGTACCAAAAGAAACATCATGAAAGGAATATTGCGAACAATCAGTTGATAAATATCTCCTACGCTTGTTCGCCAAATGCGCACCAAACGAATAAATATTTGTCGCTCTGTAGGGCTCAAATCTGATTTGGAAATACGAGATTTTTCCACCACCTCTTCAGGCGTAAGTGTGAGGTCATTGGCCAAATGTATGATACTGTCTAGTGAGGTACCCATTTCCCCATCAGTGGATATTTCCAAATCAATATCGGTGGGGGTGTTTCGGGACTTATCTTTAGGCGATAGTAAAACCGTAGAATTTTGAGGAGTCCAAATAGGTCTCGGGTTTGAAATGCCTGGCAAGGAATACAGGAAAGAGTCTTGAGACTGTCCCCAAGTCCATTCAACGTCTTCAGGTTCATTACTATTAAAGGCAGACACTTGCTGCAAATCAAGTTCACTTCCCAATAAGGCTAGCAGAAAGAAAAACACAATACTGCTAAACAGGTAAAGCCGTATGGGTTGAACATAATGGGCTCGCCTGCCGGTAATGTACTCCAGTGTGAGCTGCCCGGGTTTAAAGAAAAACGGATATAAAGTATGACCGATTTTCGTGTCAAGGGCTAAATAATGCTCAAAAAGATCCCCTAAAAACCCGCGAAATGACCATTTCACCTCCCTTTTACGCTGTCCACACTGCTGGCAGTAGTTTGCATCCCGGAGTAATGGTGCTTTGCAGTTTGTGCAATGCTGAGTTGTGGTAGTATTTTCGTCTGCTGAATCCATTTTGATAACTCATGCTGTACTATGGTCAGTAAGGTACTGAATTTATCTAATTGCATGATACAGGGCAGCCTAAAAAGCAAGAGGTGGATGAATAGGTTGGGGTTTTTGGTGGTTTGTATTATTGTAGAGACGTAGGGCCGTACGTCTCTACCCC
>CAZVLN010000020.1:0-41325 GCA_964627995.1 uncultured Saprospiraceae bacterium | reverse complement strand
AAAGCTTGTGCCGATCAAATAGGACACCATTCATGACTGTCCCGAGCACCCAACATATCATACTCGGCATCCGCCACCACGGACCGGGATCGGCTCGATCTGTTATGGAGCAACTCCGATCACTGCAACCGGACGCCATTGCATTGGAGTGGCCGGACGGAAGCCAAGATACCATTCAGCATATTTCTCATGAGGAAGTGGTACCTCCCATTGCTCAAATTCAATATCTAAAAGCCAATCCCAAACAAATTTCACTGCTCCCACTTGCCTCCTTCTCGCCGGAATGGCAAGTCATACAGTTTGCCCACAAAAACAATATTCCATTATATCCCATCGATTTGCCTTATAGCCAACAGGTTCAAATAAATGAAAAACCAACAAATGGAGAAGAATCGCATGCCTGGTCGCTTATCTTAGAAAAAACGGGCTTTGAGCGAATTGAGTCGTTCTGGGATCACTACTTTGAACGCGATACTCGATCGCTTGATGATTTTCAGCGCTTAACGGAGCTCATGGCAGAAATCCGATCCGATCGACCGCCGAGCAAACTGAACGCCGTTCGCGAAGCATACATGCGCATGCAATTGCGAAATCATCTCAAAACGCACAAAAATCTCGTAACAGTTGTTGGCGCCTATCACAGCCCGGCACTCTCATCATTGGAGGATATCTCCGCTACAGATGATAAAAAAAAACTCAAAGGGCTTAGAAAAAAGACAACTACCACAGCCCTTATTCCGTTTTCATACGCTCGCCTGGCTAGTGCTTCAGGCTATGCCGCCGGCGTCGATGCTCCACTTCTATATGATATCCAATTTCAATTTGAAAAACATGCCGGACAGCATTGGATGGCAAAAACAGCTCGATTACTACGTCAAGAAGGTTTTCATGTATCTCCTTCAGAAGCTCAGGCCGCTGTAGAGATGAGTCAAAAACTTGCCGACCTCCGACAAATGAATTTCCCCGGACAAAATGAACTTTTACAATCGGCCCAGGCGACGCTCTGCCATGGAAAAGAAGCGCCATTTCAACGCATTCAACAGCAAGCGCTTATTGGCAATAAGTCTGGTTCAGTACCTGACCATTTAATTTCGTCTCCACTTATTAAGGAATTCATGCAGTCTCTTCGATCACTGCGTCTGTCAAAATACTGGGCACCGAAAACTGCTCCAAAAAAAACACCGTCCAAGGAACTCGACCTTCGAAAACCACTACACCAAAAGTGCTCCGCATTCCTGCATACATTGCACCTCATGCATATGCAGTGGGCCCAAAAAGGCGGAGACTCTGAACGCAACAGGGGTTCGTTTCGAGAACAATGGTTTTTCGACTGGGATATCGATCACGAAATACAGCTTTTCCAGTGGGGAACTCAAAGCCGTCAGTTGGAATCGCTCGCTCGGGAATTACTTCGAGAAAGATGGAAGTCAGAGTATACGCTAAAAAAACTCATTGAAGATCTGGAAAATGTTTTGCTAGCTGAGTTACCGGGAATTACACCAGAACTGATTCGGCAGATGGATAAGCAAAGTGCCACAACCGACGACCTGCTAGATATCGTACCTGCCACATCATCGCTGTTTAGCATAGCTATGTACGGAAATGTGAGAGATCTCGATAAACGTACTGTTGGACAACTAGCAGAGCAATTGCATGAGAAAATATGCACCCTTCTCCCCTACCAATGTAGCCAACTAGATGATGATTTTAGCCGCGATCTATTTACTGACCTCGACCGGTATAGTAGCTTCATCAGATCCATTCACCGCGAAAAGATTCAGCAGCCCTGGCTCGATGCACTGCATGCGATGATCCTCAGCTCAAGCACGGATCACCGGTTATCGGCCTGGGCATTGCGCCAACTCCTCGACGCAGAACAAATCTCACCTCAGGATTTCAAAACCCAATTTCATCGGCACCTCTCCACTCCCCATGAGCCTGAAAAAACCGCCGCCTGGCTTGAAGGTCTATTAACGGGATCCGCGACGCTTCTTTTATATCACGACCCCCTTTTTTCTGCCGTAGAGTTATGGGTTCAGGATATACCAGACGATATCTTTCAGGAAGTACTCCCGATTCTAAACCGCACATTCTCAGATTACAGCTTGCACGATCGCAAATCCCTCTGGCAGCGTATCCTTCGCCCTGAAAATCAAAAAACTACTTCTTTTGCTGATCACTTTAGAAGCTTCGCCCTAAAAGAACTACTGGGTCAATCCTAATTATTTTTAGGGCGTGCCCCCATCCCGAGGATGGGGTCGGGCTATGCGGGGGTTCCGTCCTCGAGGTCGCCGCAGGCGTCCCTCGGGACCCGCTCGCGATGCTCGCAGCCCCTACTATCCCTCACGCTAAGACAATGTTTAATCGTTGAATTGTTTAGTCGTTGAATCGTTTTAATCTATATCTCAAATTTTCCTTTATTCTGAAGCGGCTGGCGGGCAGGCCTTGCAGGGCATACGTGTGAACTTGAGCTGAAAGAACCATTTTACTTACTCATTTCAGCCTCTTTTCTGAATTGTGGCCTTTAGACACAGGGCTGCGCCCTGTGCTTTTTTGATGCGCCCTTTCAGGGCTTAAAGGTTTGAATTATATTTAAGATTGGCTCTAAAGCATATTTCTTCGATTACTATGAAAACTCAAAATATCATAAGCACCTACCTGGAAGGCGCGTAATACCTATTGGGCAAAAAGCCCTGAAAGGGCGCCATACATTAGCCCAGGCCGAAGGCCTGGGTTTCATCAACAGCCAATTCTAAGCCCTGAAGGGGCGTAGTAACATTCCCCAACCGCACACTCTCAAAATCACCCGAATCTATTCCGTGTAATCCGAGTAATCCTTATAATCTCACGCTATGACGTGACGGGCTGTGATTCAGACAGCGGAAAGAAATAACAAAAAAACAATCAAATCCCGTCTTTCTCAAGAACCCCGCATCCCAAACCGCGAAGCGGTGACATGATTATATGGTGCTATGGAAAGAAACTATTTTAGGGCCGTGCGCGCAGGCCCCGCAAGGGGTGGGAAGGGCCAGCCGCCAAAGGTCGGCTGGGTCCCGAGATCGCTTTTGGCGATCTCGAGGACGAAACCCCTGGACGACCCGACCCCGAGGTGCCTGCAAGGCCCTCGAGGGATGCGGCCAAAAAAATAATAAAAAGAGAGGCTTCCTTAGCTGTATTCTTCAATCCGAAATCCTTATTCATCGAGCTTCTTTTATCTTTACTCTCCTAAATGCGTATCCATGAAAAAATCCATATTTAGTGCTGACCGAATATTATCGCCAACGGGAAAATGGCTGGAAAACCAGCTCATCGTCACAGACGGAACGGGAGTAATTTTAGAGATAGATACAGTCGATGCATTTCCGTCAGCTGCTGTTCAGCATTATTCCGGAGCCATTATTCCCGGCTTCATCAACGCCCATTGCCATTTAGAACTATCCCATATGAAAGGCGCCATACCTACGGGAACGGGTCTAGTTCCTTTTATCCAGACTGTTGTTTCTCAGCGAGGTGCCAGCCCGGATATCATTGAGTCTGCCATTTCAAAGGCAGATCGGGACATGCGTCAAGCGGGTATTGTAGCTGTAGGTGATATTTCTAACGTGACGGACAGCTTTGCGCAAAAATCAAAATCTGATTTGCGGTACTATACATTTATAGAGGTATTTGATTTTATGCAAAGCGCATTGTCGGAAAGTTCTTTTGAAAAGGCTGTTTCCGCTATGCAAACATTGCAATTGAAAAAGGGTGATAATAAAGACCTCGTGCCGCACGCCCCTTATTCCGTTTCGCCTCAATTGTTTCGACTGCTGTCCGGGTCTGCTGATATTCAAAGTCGTTTTACTATACATAATCAAGAACTTATAGACGAAGATCGAATGTTCCAGCACGGAAAAAGCAAACTCATAACTTTTTTTGAGTCGGCAGGCTTTGATATGTCTCATTTTGAGCCTACCGGATCAACCAGCTTGCGCTATGCACTCGATCATATTCCATCTGTTATGCCCGTGCTCAA
Organism: uncultured Saprospiraceae bacterium; assembly: GCA_964627995.1. Classification (GTDB taxonomy): domain Bacteria; phylum Bacteroidota; class Bacteroidia; order Chitinophagales; family Saprospiraceae; genus JAWLFI01. The sequence continues at coordinate 37,310 of CAZVLN010000020.1, read as the reverse complement.
AGTCCATAACACACAAACAAATGCAGAAGATATCAAGTACGCTCAGGAGAAACTCAATGAAGTTTATTGGGTCAGCTGTCCCAATGCTAATTTATATATAGAGAATCAACTGCCTGATTATGATGCTTTTTTATCAAATAACGCTGTGATTGCTTTGGGGACCGACTCCCTGGCGTCCAATTGGCAACTCTCTATTTTAGATGAAATTAAAACCCTCCGAAAATATAAATCCTATCTGTCAACTTTAGAATTATTGACTTGGGCTACCCACAACGGTGCCAAGGCTTTGGGTTTTGAGGATTCTTTGGGCACATTGGAAAAGGGGAAGCGGCCAGGCTTGATACATCTCAATATCGGGCCGCAAAGCAACTGGGAAATTGACGCCTCCACACAAGTCCAACGCTTAATCTAATTGAAGCTGGGGGTAAGTGTTCTCCAATAGAGTTTTCATGGCATCTTTTTTCTTCTGATGAGCATCTTTTGACCCCTGTTTTGGCCGATGCTGACAAAACCGATAATATTGCTCAAGCTCTTTACTCAGTTGAAGAGCATCAGATGAGAAATACATCTCAGAAAACTGCTGTAAAATAAACTCGACAGCTTGATCTGAAGGATGAGTAAGATCTTTAGCATAAAAACGGTAATCGCGAAGTACGTCAATGAGCCATTCGTAGGCTGGGAAATAGTGAGCATTATCTTCAGCCTCCGTCAGCTGCTCAACAGCAGTGATCAACCTAGCTTTAGATCGCTGATTTTCAATTAAACCCGAGCGTAAATGCCGGACCGGACTAACCGTCCAAATGGCTTGCCTAAAGCGCGGCAAAGAAGAAAGCATATGCTGTATATCACAAATCTGGCGCTCAATAGCAGCCGCATCCTCCAACTGCACGCTAAAGTTCGTTTTTGGTAATTTATGACAATTTGCAACCTTTTTACCCGTGGGCAAATAGGTATAGCTACGCGCAGTTCCGAGCGTTATAATAACATATTCGGCTTTTTGTAGAGCAGCGTTTGCTCGGTCTTTTGCTAGTTTAAGCTTTTTTTCAGCAACCTCCCGGTCGACATCAGAAAGCGCAGAATGAAAGTTTAAATGGCGCCACCGCCCTTCAAGCTCTACCCAATGATTCGTACAGAGATTCTCCAAGCCTAAAATATACTTTAATTGATACTGCAATGCTTGTGCCTGATAGCTTATATGAAGTGGGTGATAAACGGCCGGCCATTGAATCGCATTCAGTCTATTACCCCACTCAAAGGCAAAGCAGCTGCCTGCCAGATAAATAGGACATGCACTACCCATTGAAAAAGAAGCCTGGGGTGGCTTAAAATCTATACACCAATTCATTTCTTTTGAATTTTGACTGATTCCATACTGAGAATTACAAATATTGTATAACTTTATGAATTCTAGGCAGCGATAATTATTTATAACTGCTCTAACATTCAATAGTTGGAATATAAAAAAGCAATAAAGCAACGCCACTTGCTAATAAATGCTTTTTTTTTTCAGTTGTTTTTATAAAAAGCAAGAATGGTTCGTATATTGTCACAGAAACACACGAAGAATACCAAGCAGATGAAAAGAATTAGATATTTCCTACTCATATTGCCCCTACTTTTGGGCTTGAATTTTATGTCTTCCGCGCAAGACATACATTTTTCCCAATTCTACCAATCTCCCTTGAATCTAAATCCTGCGATGACAGGAGTCATGAACTGTAATGTTCGGTTTGTAGCCAACTACAGAAACCAATGGGCATCGGTTCTTCGAGCAAATGCTTTCAATACGTATTCGGTTTCTTACGATCAAAAGTTTACAGCTTTTAGAAGAGACTATTTTGGAGTGGGGGCTACTTTTTGGGGGGATAGAGCTGGTGAAGTTAGTTTTAGCACATTACAGGGTAGAATCAGTGGTTCCTTCTCGAAATATCTGGGCGGTGGACGATCACAAGCGCACTACCTCGTAGTAGGTGTTGATGGTGGCTTAGCTCAGCGAAGCATAGATTTTGCAAATGCACGTTACGGAAATCAAAATATAAATGGCGTATTCGATGGAAGTATAGCTAGTGGTGAGGAAGGAAACTTTGAACGAAACAATTTCCTTTTTGGAGACTTATCGGCTGGTATTTTATGGTTTAGCAATTGGGGCGACAATCGTTCTTTTTATGCTGGAGGTGCGTATCACCATATTAATAGCCCCAATCAGTCTTTTACTGAGGATCAGGAAGTGTTTCTATACAGCAGATATACTTTACACGCTGGTGGTGAGTTTCCTGTTAATAGAAACATGAGCTTAGTCCCTGGACTAGTTACATTTTTCCAAGGACCCTCCTGGCAGCTAAATGGTGGAACATCGATGAGATTTCAACTTGGAAGCTCGCGTTACGATAATCAATCCTTCCAGTTTGGTGCATGGATTCGTTTAGTAAACCAGTACCAGTGGAGTGCAGAAATGATTGAGGATTACTCCCTCGGAGCAGATGCCATCATTTTATCCACTCGATTTCAATACAATAATTTCGACTTCGGTTTTAGCTATGATGTGAATGTTTCACCACTACGTACAGGTGCAAACGGAAACGGTGCCTTTGAATTTTCTATGATTTACACCATCTGTGGGCCGGAAAGACGCGGTGTGTATTGCCCGGTATTTTAATCATGCCTTAACTTAAGGTAGTAAGTAATTCACATGTTTGGAAGTAAAGATAATAGCTCAGCTAAAAATAATGGCTCAGCCTCATCTTCAGGGACGAATATTCTTGTTAGTGGTACAGTAATCACGGGTGATATACTGTCAAAGAATGATTCTCGAATCGATGGTAACCTGGAAGGTGATTTGACCTGCGAAGCACGCCTGCTTTTGGGCGAGAAGGGACAGGTAGTAGGTAATATTGACAGTAAAGAGGCTATAATTGAAGGAACAATCCGCGGCAATATCTCAATTTCCGGAATCCTGACCCTCAAATCTACTGCACGTATCACTGGCAATATTTACACACAGAAATTAATTGTGGAAAACGGAGCAGTAATAAATGGACAATGCTCTATGAATTCCAATGCCGAGCATAAGGGAGAAAATGAAAAACCGAAAGGAAAACCAAACAGACAAAAGGAAAAATCGGACAGATAAATTCCGTGCTTTTGCCACTTATTCCAATATTGCTTTTTCTTTGATTGGTGCCGGTTTATTAGGTTATTTTGCAGGAAGTCTTCTCGATCAATATTTTGCCACCACAAAACCCATTTGGACAGGTATTTTCGTTGCGGTCTTTACCCTGCTATACCTAACAAAGGTCATTCTAGAACTTATTCGATCATGAATAATATCTACTATTATTACGGATTAGGTATTCCCTTTTTATTGAGCCTAATTACTTTGGGGTTTGCTTACTCAAATTCAATATTTTATCCTCATCTCTCTTTCTATCTGGTTTGTCTTTTGGTATTTGTTTTGTTTGCCCTTCTCGCTGTATTAGCTGGACTCAAAACATATAACCATCGAAATCCAGGATTATTTGGATCTGCAGTATTATCTACGATGACTTTTAAAATGTTAGGATCAATCTTGCTCGTGGTGGTATATGTAAAACTCTACCCACCTGTCAATAAGTGGTTCGTGCTTCCATTTTTTTTGATGTATATTTATTTTACCATATTTGAAGCATGGGCGCTCATTCAAATAGGACGATCAACAAAAACTTAACATTTATGACAAATACTGACTTTTCATATCACTTCATCGTAAATGATAGAAGTGAATTTGAGTTAAATAGCGGAGATTTGGAAGGCTTCGATTTGATCGAGATCGAGCCGGGAAAATATCACCTCATCCATGAAGATCAAAGCTATAACATTGAAATTGACCAGTTAGAAATAGAGAAGGGAGAAATTAAAGTACGGGTCAACGGCCGTCTTCAAAAAGTATTAGTAGAGACTCCATTAGAAAGAAAAATAAAAGCGCTTGGTATCAATGAAATGAATGCCGGAGATGGCGAAATAATAAAAGCACCTATGCCAGGAAAGGTTTTATCTGTCCTGGTGAATGAGGGCGACTCAGTGAAAGAGCAGCAGGACTTAGTCGTTCTCGAAGCCATGAAAATGGAGAATGTAATTAAAAGCACGGAAGAAGGAATAGTCGAAAAAATTCATGTAAAAGCCAATGACAATGTAATTAAAAATGATGTCTTGGTAGAAACCTCTTCAGCACCTTCAAAGGAAGACTGATATACTCAGTCTTAGTTCTCCCATTATACCGTCTCACAAAATCTAAAGCTAATCCGTTCGCAGATAATATTCCTCAAAGAAAGGTCTATATCCCTCAATGGTGCGCTGCTTCAAAATCACCCGATAATTACGCTGAGTAGCTGCAAATAAATCGTACTTAGCTTTCTCGGGTAAAAAGTCCTCATCCTGTTGTTTAACAGTCTGATAGTACTTCATCGCATCGGCCTTGTTTTCAAAAGTTCGTACGATAACGAGCGGGATACCGGAATTTAAGTCTAAAAAGATATTGGACACGACCAACTCCTTTAAATCATAATATTCCCTGTTAAAATCGGAAACACTAATTTTGCATTGGTTCATATCCAGATCTTTACTATTGTATAAAACCGCAAGAACATAATGGATCTTATCATCATCTAATTTAAAATCCCCCATTTGTCCCTCTGTTTGAACGAAAGCAGTTCCCGAGCCTCCGAGAAACCGAATGATTTCACGAGCTCTTGCTGCCTCATCAGACCGCTCATAGGTTTTTACTAGATTTGTGAGTTCTCGTGTATAAGCTTCTCGTCCTTGAAGCTTCCCTGCTGTCATCGCCTTAATCATCATGAATTTAGGCATATAGCTCTCATCGGAAACATTCATCCGGAGCCCCTGTTCCGACAAACTTCTTGCTCGCTCATAATTACCACTTTCGAATGAGAGATAAGCTTTGCGATAATGGTTCTCTAATTTTTGTTCCTCTTCTTGTAGCGTATTGATAAAGTCAGGGTCTTGAACAATCTTCGCAAACTTGGACTGGGGATAACGATCTATAAGAAGATTGCGATACTCTTCCTCTTTATCTTTATTACCCATTTCACCATAGGCTAAGATTAAGGAATACAATGCCTCAATTTCTTTCGTGGATCTTGGGAATCGACGGACCAGGTCCTCCAATAATTGAACAGCCAACTCCGGACGTTGAAGGCGCTCCCTATATGTAACAGCTAGAGTATACATGGCATCAACGATTTCCTGACGAACAGCGGCCTTTTCTACTTGTGTTTTCGGATATTTACCCAGTAAATCCTCATCAGCAAGTTCTCCAGCTGGTGCATTAGACTTTTCTTGTTCTTTTTCAACAGCTACCTCTTGGGCCGCATCTTTATTTTGCGACTCAGCAGTTGAAACAAACCGCCAATTATCTTGCAAAACTCGATCTCCCCAGGTTCGCTCAAAATCAAACAACCCCTTTTGGACCTTTTGTAAATCATAGGCAAAAAAGGAAGAGGGTTTACTTCCGGCTGTAGGTCCTGTACTCAATGGTATACTTGTGCTTGCGGATTTTGACTTTTCTTGGTTTGCCTGTTCTTTTTTTCGTTCTGAAGCACGCTTCCTTTTATTGATCAAAGCAGCCCTTTCCGCTCTTGTCATTTCAGCAATGATTAATGCCGAATCGTTAGCTGCAAGTATTTGTTGCTGTGCATCAATAATTTCTAAACTCTGATGACGTTTTCGAGTCGCAACATATCTAGGGTCAGCCTTGGGCATTACATCCATAATGCTATCGTGATACAGTTTTGCTTTCCTAAAATCTTCCTCCTCAAAATAATAGGACCCAAGGGTATAATATGCCTCTAAAACAATAGTTTTATTCCCTGTATTATTCTCTAAGGCCTGCGCAAGAAAGGCTCGCGCAGCATCCATATCGCCCGACTCCTTAGCAATTTGAGCTTTGGCGTAGTACAATTGGTCTGCATATTCGTAATTCTTTGAATCAGACAACATTTTATCAATGCGGTCATAACTATTCGATCTGGGTTCTAAACCATTGTAATACTCATTAAGTATTTGGTTTACTTGAGCGGCAAACTCCATTTCATACAGATTACTCAATCTCCCGGCCTCCGCGTAGTAGGTTCCCGATTTTTTGGTATTGCCAGTCAACTGATACAACTGAGCCAACAAATATGCATAACGTGCGTTCTGATTCCTATTGCCACCTAAGTTCAGTGCGTTTTCTAAATGTGGAATGGCCAGGGCGTATTCTCTCTGCTCGAGGAACATTTCAGCCATTGAGCTTTGCGCAATTTCCGCAATATCTGAATCTAATTTTTCATCGTATAATAATCGCTTGAGTAGGTTCCTAGCCGCGTTGTAGTTATCACGAGCAATATAAGTTTTGGCCAACCAGAGCTGTCCCTCTTTAAAAGCAGGTTCATGGCCCCATTTTGTATACTCATCTGAATCAAAGGTAGGTTCATAAAGTGCATTCCCTGCTTCTTTTGTTTCAGATTCAACTTCTTTCCCCAATTTGGCCAACTCTTCCGATTCGCGTTCTTTGGATGTTTTACTTCTTTCTACTCTTTTACCTTTAGATCGTGCGCGTTTTCGACGCTTTCTTTCCTTTTTCCGTTGTTTTCGTTCTTCTTCCCTCGCTTTTTTCTGTTGTTTCTTTCGCTCGGTGCGCTCCTCACGGGCCTCCTTTTTCTCTTGCCGTTTTTCTTTACGTATTTCATCCTGGCGAAACTCCCAAAACCGGCTGGAAGGATTTGTCGGATCGAATTCATTAACTAAATACTCAAGGGTGCGCTCTGCTTCCTCGTAATCTCGCTTAATATAATGAGCCTTTCCAGCGAGTAAATAACAATCATCAGTCCACTTCGCCTCGGTGTGAAGGGACACAACAACTGACACTTTTTTAATGGCCGTATCTAAAGTTGAATACTGTTGTTCGACGTTTGGAGCGTCACTCCATTTGTAAATGGGGATGAGCTGATTGTAATTATCCTCATAACTAGACTCCAACTGCATCAGCGCCTCATCAATCAACTCATTTGCATTGAAATAGCCGTTGTACTTAGCAGTGGTGTTGTGATAAAACTTCTTAATCTTAGAAACTTCTCCCTTGCGCTTAGTCGTTGTACAAGCAGAAATAAAGACAAGTAACAGAACTGTGGAAAGGATTGTTAAAAGGGCACGCATCAAATAAGTTTTTGGTCAGTCTTACATTAAAGTAGACCTGATTGTATTCGTATTTCTCTATTTAATCTTGTAATAGTGCCTCTATAGTTGAAGGATTTTGGAGTTACTGTACCCGCATTAAACGAGTTTTGAGCCTAAAAAGTATTACCTTTGCTTATATAGTGTAAAGATATTACTTTTTATTTGACAACTTTGAAAAATATACGCGAAACTGTATATAAATATTTTCGCATCTGATGTATGAGTACAAAAAAGAAAAACTCTAACTGGGCTGACAACTTCCGCCTTATTCTTTTGAAAGACGAAAACCTTGAAAAGATAAAAACCTTCCGTTTTTCAAAGCTACAATTCTTTTTGCTTAGTGGTTTGGGTATCCTTCTTATCGTCGCAGCCACTGCAGCCATTATTAGTTTCACGCCTTTAAAAAGAGTAATACCGGGCTACGCCGACATTAACGAAAATCGGGTCTACGTAGATCTTTTAAAAACAGTAAAACAGCTGGAGAGGGAAGCAGTTGAAAATAAGACTTATATCCAAAAAATGCAAAATCTGCTCAGCGGTGATCACATAGATGACGTAAATGAAGTATCAATGGGAGAACAGGATTCTTTGAATACGGCTTCAATTGTAGACCGTGTCCTGGAGGACGAACAACTGCGGCAGAAAGTATCACCGCCCAATAAAAGGGGATTATCACTTCCTAGAGTTATGGCAGGTACTAGATCTAACAAAAAAACACTTCAGGGAAGAACGCTGATAGCTCCGTTGAAGGGTGTTATTAGCGCTCCTTTTAAGAGCGCCAGAGAACACTATGGAATAGACATTCTCGCTCCAGCCTTAAGTCCAATCAAATCGGTGGACAACGGAATTGTGATTTCCGCAGACTGGACGATGGAGACCGGATATACAATAGGGATACAGCACGATGATAATTTAATTTCCTATTACAAACACAATTCCGCTTTGCTTAAAAAAACCGGCGAACCTGTTGTAGCGGGAGAAGCCATTGCTATTATAGGCAATACAGGTCACCTGACCAGCGGCCCTCACCTGCACTTTGAACTTTGGTATAACGGAAAGTCTTTAGATCCTTCTCAATTTATCGCATTTGAAGAATAGTGCCTTCCCTTATTCCTGAGCAAACAAATGATGCCCAGCAGTTGCAATATCAGGGAAAGACCATTCAAAACCAGTATCCTCTAATTTCTGCACATCTAAGCGAACACTATTTAGTATTACATCAGCCATTTCTCCAAAAGCTAGACGCAATCCAAATTCAGGTACTGGTGCGATCCACGGTGACTTGGAGGAACTGTCAGCCAGTTTTTTTACCCATTCTTTCATTGGAAGAGGCTGCTTTGTAGCAGCATTATATACCCCATTCATCTCAGAGCTTTCTATGGCTTTCGTAAAAGCGCGAACCATATCATGAATATGAATCCATGAGTAATATTGCTTTCCATCACCAAAATAGCTTGCAACTCCAAATTTCATAGGTCCTGCAATTTTAGGCAAAGCTCCCCCCTTCATAGACAAAACAACACTTATTCTAAAATAAACGGTTCGCACACCTACAGATTCTACTTTTCGAATAGAATCTTCCCAATCCGAACAAATTTCAATGAGAAAGTCGTCACCTTTTATTGAATCTGTCTCCTTGCACCAATTGTCACCTCTATCTCCATATATCCCCATCGCGGCAGAAGATATAAAGGATTCTACCCTACCCCTATCCTGAGCTAGCAATTGAGCCAAGGCTAGATTACCATCTATCCTGGAAGACCGTAAAACTCTCTTTCGTGAAGACGTCCAACGCTTATCAGCAATGCCCGCTCCAGCCAAATTAACAATCACATTTGCAGACCGGATCACATCATTGGGAACCTGCTTTTCACTTGGATTCCACGAATGAACTGGCACAGGCCCCTCGCTGCCCGAGTGGCTCAACCACTCCACTCTATGCCCCCTTTCCAATAGATAGGTAGTTAAGGATCGGCCAATCATACCACTTCCGCCAGCTATTATTATCTTTTTACTCATATTTATCTAACTTATTAATGGGCTGCTTAGTTCGATCTGTTTTCGAAATACCTATACCCAAACCTAAAACATCAATTCAGACCAACTACATACCTAAACATAAAACTTTTGGTTACCAAATAAAATAAGTAATTTTAGGATATGAGGAAATCACTTTTTTTATACTTTCTATCGGCTTTTTATATTCTTGTTTTTTTTTCGTGCTCAAACTCCAAACAAGAGTCGGTATCATTAGAGTCAGTAAGTGTGCGGATTCAGCAGGAGCCCGACAGACTTCATCCGATTTTATCTAAAACAGGAATAAGCCAACATATAGAATCGAGAATATTCCTGCCTCTAATGGCCCCGGATCCTATCACATTTACTTTAGAGCCCATACTCGTTGAAGAACTACCAGGAATTCAGGAAAAAGAATCAGGGGGCCTTCAGATTGACTTTATATTGAGGCCTAATTTAAGGTGGCCAGATAGTTCTGCGATTACTGTCAGAGATGTCGACTTTACGATTAAATCCATATTTGCTCCTGGCATGGAAGAAAGTAACCTCAGAGCTTACTTTGACATGGTGGATTCGGTTACTTATTCTCCTATTGACAGTTTATCCTTTTCCCTCCACTTATCTGAATCCTATATCCTTGCGCTTCCAGCAACAAGTAGCCTTAGTATTTTACCGGCCTACCACTATGATCCAGACAATATCTTAAATGACTATGCCCTCAATACCTTAAAAAGTATGGAAACCGCACCTGAACCTATTGCCAAATGGGCGGAAAAAATGAAATCCGCTGAACTTAGTCGCTATGAAATTCACGGAAGTGGACCCTATTCACTTCAAGCCTGGGAAACTGGAAGATTTGTTCATCTTAAAAAGAAACCTAATTGGTGGGGTGAAGACCACCCTTCTGACAATCCAATTTTGGATGCTAAGCCAAATAATATTTATTACCAAATAGTACCCGATGAGTCAACAGCCATTCAGCTACTAAAGTCTGGTAAGGTGGACATTATTAGCGGACTCAATCCCCTTCAGGTGAAAGAATTCATAGAGGATGATGCACTAACGAAAGAATTTAACGTCCAGTTTTCAAATGTGCTAAATCAATATGTCATTCTTCTCAATACTCATGATAAAGTGCTGAAGGACATTGCTGTACGAAAAGCATTAGCTCACCTCATAGATATCAACCAATTTATAGATGATGTACTATTGGGTTATGGGAGCCGCGCGCGCTCACCAATTCATCCAGCTAAACCTTTTTTCGACTCCACCATCAAAGCACCTTCCTTTGATCCTGAGCAAGCAGCACTAATTCTAGAAGAGAATGGATGGTTAGACCTAAAAGAATCAGGAATCAGAGAAAAAAGAGATGCGCAAGGCAATTTACACCCTCTAGAAATTGAACTGCTAATAACGGGGTCTGCACTTAGCCAATCTATAGCACTCAAATTAAGAGAAACTGGAAAACTAGCAGGAATCGATATTAAAATCAAGACCCTGTCATTCAGAAATATCCTTCAAAAAATGAAAACAGGGGACTACCAAATGACTCCACTATCTATTCGATCCTCCCCCTTTCCTTACGACCCTTATCAAACCTGGCATACAGACAATATTGGAGGTGGAGGCAGTAATTACACACGCTTCGGATCCGACTCCTCAGATGCCGTAATTGAACGAATCAGAAATCAAGCCGCACCTCAAAAGGCTTTCCCTGATTATATTAAATTTCAGCAGCTCGTAAATCAGTCTCAGCCCGTGCTTTATCTTGCGGCTCCCCTGCAGCCGCTTATTACTCCAAAACATCTGAACCTACCTCTAACAGCCATGAAACCCGGATATTTTGAAAATGCTGTAGAAATTTCGAATCATGACGATCTACCGCATCCTAACTAAAGGAATAAAAATTATAGCTAGTCTTTTTCTGAGCCTATTTTTTATTCTCAGTATTGCCTTCTTTATCAAAAGTGAGCATGCAGCCTTTCCAGATGAGCAAAATGAAATGGGATTTGCCGACTTAAGCTCGCCCACCAGCAAACGAACTCAAACAGTTAAATATGGAAAAAAACAGCAGTTCGATATACCCTCTTTTTATTTTTCTGTGCGACCACCGCATTATCCATCACTAATACATCCTATCCTGCCCTTGCGGGAAAGAGAGGCCTTCAAAGGTTTATTGAAAGACCGAATTCCAGGAGAGCTATTGCTCACATGGAGAAACCAAATTGTTGAACGATTAAATACTTCTGAACTTGGCCAATCGAGAATTCTAATCAACTTATTACTCAGCAGTTCTAGAAAAGAGTTGGAAAAAAACATCAGTTTAGCGAAAGAAAAACAACTTGCACTACCTACAATTACGGATAGCTTAACTTCCCGAAAAGCTTCTCTGGGATTACCCCGGTTTTATTGGCATGGCACTCAAAATCAATGGCATTTGACGGCAAAAAATTTTCTGATTGGGGATTGGGGGCAATCTGAAATTGATGGGCAGGCCGTATCAGACAAGATTTTTTCTGCTCTTCCTTACACGATGATACTAAATGGCTGTGCCATTATAATTCTTTTTTTTACAGCTTTGGGCATGGGAAGCTGGTGGGCTAGATCCAAAAATACGCTTTGGGTAAAACTAAGTCGACAAATAGCATACTTACTTTATGTTATGCCCTTGTTCTGGTTGGCTGCTCTGGCGATAGCTTTTCTCACGGCTCCTTCTGGAATATTTCCTTTACCTTCTGGAATTGAAACTCACCTCGATTTTTCGCATTTTTTATTACCGCTTTTGTGTATTTGGCTAAGCAGCTTTGGATATCTAAGTCGTATGTTTGAAGATAGCCTCAAAAGTGAATGGCAAAAACCATATATTAAACTAGCCAAACATCGAGGTTTACCTAATAAGTGGATTCTTTTTCACTATGCCCTACCAAATGCAATCATACCCATCATTACATTGTTAGGAGCTGCTTTCCCAGCACTAGTTTCCGGATCGCTAGTCATTGAAGTCCTATTTAATATTCCTGGAATGGGGCGATTAATATGGGGCGCACTGCAGGAAAATGACTGGCCCGTTGTTTTTAATATCATCCTGATCATCGGTGTTTTTGCATGGGTGGGTCGATGGGGAGCCGACCTCTTGAGTCAATATTTAGACCCTCGCATAAATTGGATAGAGAAATGAAGGGTGAAAAGAGATTTCTTCTTCTAGTCGGTGGGTTCTTCTTCCTTTTAGCAGTAGGAGCAGAATTCATAGCTAATGAAAATCCAATTGTTTACAGCTATGATGACAATTGGAAGTGTGGAGTTTGTGCAGATTGGATCGGCAAAACTCAAAAACCTATACCTGATAGCGCTAAAACAATCCTTCCCCCGGTCATTGGCTTTGATGCAAATACACTATCGAAAGAAAGCTTGTATTTACAACCTCCACTAAGTCATGAAAAAACAGGAACACACTGGTTGGGCACTGACAGTCAATCCCGAGATGTACTTGCTGGAATAATATATGGAACCAGATACGCCCTGTTCATTGGAGTAATAAGTGTTTTTTTCTCACTAATAATAGGTGGTCTTCTCGGAATTCTCGCAGCATACTATGGAGATACCAGACTTCGGATTTCCCCTTGGGTGGGATTATTCATATTAGTCTTAATTTTCACAATGAGCTATATGATGTATTTCAACATAATATCATCTGTGCTCGGTGGATCTCTGCTACTAATCCTGCTCTCATCTATACTCCTTCTCGGCAATACCCATAAAGGTGTAAAAGTTCCCATCAATCAATTTGTAACCAAAAGTATAGAGCTTTTTGATAGTTTGCCTGCACTATTTGTACTGCTCGCCTGGGCGGCAACTGTAGAAAACTGGACTATAGGTTCTATGTCCTTACTTATAGCATTTTTCCGCTGGCCTACCTTCGCCAGATTAATTCGGGCTGAAATGACTCCGTGGACGAATAGCGCTTGGATAAAATCACTCAGAGACTTAAAAATGTCAGATTATTGGATCATAAGCTCTCAACTACTTAATCTTGTTGTTGTTCCGATAAGTATTCACGCTGCTTTTGCAGTAGCCAGCGCTGTAAGCATTGAAGCTACACTTACCTTTTTAGGATTTGGCCTCGGAGTAGAAACTCAATCGTGGGGACGATTATTGAGTGATGCCAGACAATATTTTCAAGCCTGGTGGTTAGTGGTCTTTCCAGGATTATTCCTGTTTCTCTTTCTATGGTGGACCAACGAAGTGGCTCAATACATTCAAAGAAAAACCAAAAAATTTAGTCCTTAAAAAGCTTGGTACGTCCCTTTTTCCTGGATAGTCCTCCATCTTTATCAACAGGCGGCCCCATGTCTTCAGTTGCTTTGCAACCCGATTTTGGAGAGCACGAACTAGCTGTAGTCCCTAAAAAAAGGCCAAATCCCAGTAAAAACAGGAATGAAAGCTGTTTGGCAAGTGAAAAACTCATTCGTTTCATAAATTGGTTTTAACTTTTTGTAATTTATTGATTTACAGTTTGTTAAAGATGACAAAAAACACATAAAAAGAGCTGAAACCCACTACCAATAAGGACTTTAGCTAAAATAAAGCCCAAAAAGGTTGGAAATGTCAAATCTAAACTACACTTTTGCATCGAATTCAATTTACAAATAAAATACGAAACGAATGAACAAAGGAGAATTAATCGACAGTATTGCTAAGCATGCTGACTTGACAAAAGCAGATGCAGGTAAAGCCCTAGAAGCTACATTGAACTCAGTTGAAAATAGCTTGAAAGGCGGTGATAAAGTTTCTATCCCTGGTTTTGGAACGTTTTCTGTTTCTAAACGTGCAGCTAGAAAAGGAAGAAATCCTCAGACAGGGGAAGAAATCCAAATCAAAGCGCGTAACGTTGCTAAATTCAAAGCTGGAAAAGGCTTATCTGAAGCAGTAAACTAATCCATTTTTCATGGAATAATAAAAGGCAATCTGCTAAGTAGCGGATTGCCTTTTTTTTATTTTTACGACCAAACTGATAAACGCATGCCTCAAACCAACCAACTAGAGCAAACCGCCAGTCAAATTAGAAGAGATATTGTGAGAATGGTTCACAAAGCCCAGTCCGGTCACCCCGGTGGATCTCTGGGATGTGCAGACTTTTTTACTGCCCTCTATTTTGAAATAATGGACCACAATCCCAATTTTCAAATGAATGGCCATAAAGAAGATATGTTCTTCTTATCCAATGGACATATTTCTCCCGTCTGGTATGCCACACTCGCCAGATCCGGATATTTTCCCGTATCTGAATTGGCAACTTTCCGAATGATAGATTCAAGATTGCAAGGACACCCTACTACCCACGAAGGTCTTCCTGGTGTTAGAGTAGCATCTGGTTCCTTAGGTCAGGGACCTAGTGTCGCCATTGGTGCGGCTCTTGCTAAGAAAATGAACAATGACCCAAAATTAATCTGGGTTCTTTGCGGCGATGGAGAATTACAAGAAGGACAAATATGGGAAGCAGCCATGTTTGCACCACATTACAAATTAGACAATCTCATACTTACTGTAGATTGGAATGGCCAACAAATTGACGGAGCAAATGACGATGTCATAAGTTTAGGTGATCTAGAAGCTAAATGGAAAGCTTTCGGTTGGGATGTTACAGTCTTCGATGGCAACAATATGAATGAGGTCGTTCAAACACTCCACCAGGCAAAAAATAAAACTGGGCAGGGCATGCCCCAGGTTTTACTCATGAAAACAGAAATGGGGGCAGGAGTTGATTTTATGGCCGGTACGCATGAATGGCACGGTATTGCTCCAAACGACCAACAACTTCAAGACGCCTTGAAACAATTGCCGGAAACAATCGGTGATTATTCAATAAACGAAAACAAATAAAAATATGAGCTGGGATACGTTTCAACCATACGATAAAAAAGCTACCCGCGAAGGTTTCGGAGCTGGCCTGCACGAATTAGGAAAAAATAATGACCGCGTTGTTGCACTCTGCGCAGACCTATTAGGCTCACTGAAAATGCAAGCCTTCAAAAAAGATTTTCCAGAACGCTTTATTCAGGTCGGAATCGCAGAAGCCAATATGATGGGAATTGCGGCTGGTCTTGCGACATCGGGTAAAATTCCATTTACTGGAACTTTTGCCAATTTCTCCACCGGACGCGTCTACGATCAAATTCGCCAATCCATCGCATATTCAAATAAAAATGTTAAAATCTGTGCTTCACATGCAGGCTTGACATTGGGGGAGGATGGTGCTACACATCAAATTCTGGAGGACATCGGCATGATGAAAATGCTCCCGGGTATGACGGTCATTAATCCTTGTGATTACCAACAAACAAAAGCAGCTACCATAGCCATAGCAGAACATAATGGACCCGTATATTTACGTTTTGGACGCCCAGGATGGCCTGTTTTTATTCCCGAGGATATGCCATTTGAAATTGGTAAAGGCCAGCTATTAAAAAGTGGCTCAGATGTAACTCTGCTCGCCACCGGACATATGACATGGTATGCACTGGAAGCAGCACGAAGCCTGGAAAAAGAAGGTGTAGATGCTGAAGTTTTAAACTTTCATACCATAAAACCCTTTGACTACGAACTCCTATTAGAATCCACTAAAAAAACAAAGGCGCTCGTAAGTGTTGAAGAACATAACCGCTTTGGAGGACTAGGCGACATGGCAGCACAGTATCTCGCTATTCATCAGCCGACTCCTATGCGTTTCATCGCAACCCAAGATACCTTCGGAGAAAGCGGAAAACCAACCGATCTTCTCGAAAAATACGGTCTTAGCCCGCAACATATTCATTCGGCAGCTCTCAGTCTAATGAATAGAAAATAGCGCTGGTCTCTCTGAAATGGGAAAAATTCACTTATGAAGTTTGAAACAAAAACAATCCATGCTGGCATAACTCCGGATCCCGCTACCGGAGCGATTATGACGCCTATATATCAAACGTCTACCTATGTTCAGGATGCACCCGGCGAACATAAAGGATTTGAATATTCAAGGTCTCAGAATCCAACGCGGGAAACACTCGAAAAAAATATAGCTGAACTCGAAAAAGGATTCGGTGGTATTGCTTTTGGTAGTGGACTGGCAGGAATTGATGCCATACTCAGGCTGCTAAAACCCGGCGATGAAGTTCTCTCTACAAGCGATTTATACGGAGGATCGTATCGACTTATGCGGACAGTTTTTGAGCCTATGGGAATAAGGTTTCGATTTATCTCTATGGAAAAAGCCGAAAACGTTCAATCGGAAATCAGAGAAAACACCAAGCTCATTTGGATAGAAACACCCACAAATCCGACGCTAAAAATAATCGACATTGCATCAATTTGTGAGTTCGCTCAAAAAAAAGGAATTAAAACTTGTGTAGATAATACCTTTTCTTCACCATACTTGCAAACCCCAATAGATATGGGTGCAGACATGGTTATGCACTCAGCAACGAAATATATTGGCGGACACTCCGACCTGGTCCTTGGATTAGTTGTATGTAAGCACGAATCCGACTTTAAAGCAATAAAACATATCCAAAATTCAGTTGGTGCCATTCCGGGCCCACAAGACTGTTTTCTTGCTTTACGGGGCATCAAGACCTTACATCTTCGCGTTCAGCGCGCCTGCGAAAATGCAAGAGCCATTGCATATATGCTCCGTGATCACACCGCAATTGATCATGTCCTTTATCCCGGATTTTCAGATCACCCCAATCACCATATTGCAAAACAACAAATGAGAGATTTTGGTGGCATGGTTTCCTTTGATTTGAAACAAGACACAATGGAAGCCGCTAGCCATATTATGAACAAGACGAAATATTTTTCTCTTGCCGAATCTCTAGGTGGCGTTGAATCTCTAATTGGACATCCCGCCACCATGACCCACGCATCCATTCCCAGAGATGAACGCATAGCTGTAGGTCTTACCGATAGCCTTATACGCTTGAGTATTGGTGTGGAACACATCGACGACCTGCTTCAAGACCTAAAGCAAGCCCTGCCAAAATATTAATGCCATAGCGCTTTCCACAAATTTTCTTTTCGTTTTTAGGCCGTATCCACGCCCCTATTCCATATCCCAATAGCTTGATCTACCGCGATGGGGTGCGGTCGCTATGCTTCGCAGCTCTCCGCCAGCCGGCGGATCGGCCCTTCGCCCTTGCGCCTCAATGCATTGGGGCACAAGGGCTCATTCTCCCTTCCTGCGGCCGGGCCTGCTGCGCAGCGCTTACGGGAATTAAGATTGAGAAACTGGAACATTTCAACAGCCACTGTACACTCAAGGTAAATAAGAGCTGTGAAGTATAAAACCCAAGCCATTAAATCCTGGGCCATCCAAGACCGACCGAGAGAGAAACTAAGCCAGAATGGAGCCCGTGCATGCACTGATGCCGAGCTACTTGCTCTTTTGTTGGGCTCAGGCAGTCGTGGACTAAATGTCGTTCAACTCGCCCGGGAAATTCTTAATTCCGTAGATGGAAACCTCGCAGAACTTAGTAGACTCTGTGTAGCAGATTATACTCGCTTCAAAGGAATTGGCCCGGCGAAAGCCATTACCCTTAGTGCTGCCATGGAACTTGGCCGACGTAGAGAAATAGCCACCTTTGCCGTAAAACCCCAAATAAAAAGTAGTACAGATGTGGTCAAAATAATTAGGCCGGCGCTCAGAGATCTAAACCGAGAAGAATTTTGGGTACTCTTCCTCAATCAGGCAAATAAAGTAGTTGCGCAAGAATGTGTTTCCCAGGGTGGAATATCCGGCACCGTAGTCGATTCTAGAATAATATTCAACAAAGCTCTGCAGCATAATGTGAGTGCACTCATACTAGCGCATAATCACCCCTCGGGAAACAATAGACCCAGCGATGCCGATATTCATATTACCCGAAAGACCGTAAAAGCAGGAAAACTCTTAGATATAAGGGTATTAGACCACATAATTATTGCCGGAGACAGCTATTTCTCCTTTGCGGATGAGGGGCATATATGAAATTTAGTCCCTAGGAAGCAGGAAGGCCAATATAGACAAAATCACCCCAAACTTCTTTACAGTCGTGACGGTCCATCCCCATATGAAACTCTAATAATTCTTTGTAAGGGAAAAATCGAACATGCTCGTCAAATGTATAGTAATAATACCGCTGTTTAGGAACCACAACAAAAACCTGTTTTCGAGCTACCCGTTTCAGCTCTTCAATCGATGTTTTCAAATCGACAACATGCTCCAACACATGATGGCAACTAACGATATCAAATGAATTGTCAGAAAAAGGCAATCCCTCTATATTCCCAGTTTGATAATTAATCTCCGCTTCATTAAAGGGCTTAGCATCAAACACATCGCACCCCGTTAATTTCATTTGAGGATAAGCCTTGTGAACCTTATTCAACCAATACCCATTGCCACATCCCACATCCAAAAGCGTCTTAGCGTCTTGGTCAAAGCGAGACAACATATGCTCAATGCTTTGCTCTGATAAATCAGTCGGTCGGTCCTTGGCCATAGAGTCTCGCTGATTGTAAAACTCTACAAATTCATCATGAGACATGGTCCAAACCTCTCGCTTGAATTCCATGATAGCTCGAATGTTTTTTCCCTTGAACCAAATATATAATAAGGGATACATGAAGTATTTATTATCCCGGATTATGGGAGGCAAACATTCATCTAGAAAAAACCGTAAAATATTTGTCAGTCGTCTATTCATGAAATATTATGATTTGTATTCATTTTGAATCATTCTACCGATCTGCACCGTTTCTACAAACATGCGCAGACCATCCTTAAGTACACTAATTTTTGCTCCATCGCGATGCACCCAAACCACAGGCATACTCACTATTTTTCCACCCTCCATCACTGCCCGTGACAGCACCTCAATATCATGCGCCCACCCAGGTGTTAAAAGTTGACTAAAGACCTTTTTTCCTAATTGAGCAGGATATAGTTTGAATCCACATTGGGTATCACCTTCGCGGATGGGAGTGAAAAGTCGAGTTACTAAATTGTAAAGCCCACCAGTTATTTTACGTATCCATTTCGCCTCAATTACTGACTCACTATGAACTCGCGATCCAATATAGACCTTATCCGTATTTAATTCCAATCCGGATTCCAACCAAGAGATCAGCTGGTGGGGCATAGTAGCCATATCTGCATCTAAAGTCAACAACCAATCTGCATTTGAATGTAAAACACCTTTTTGTAATGCCCGCCCCTTGCCTTGGTTAGTGGACAGTAAAATACATTCTATGTGACCGTGCTGGAGGGGACGCTTTTCAGACCACTCTTGCATCATCTCATAAGTTTTATCAGAGCTGCCGTCGTCTACCAAAATTAAATCAAAATCTTCATCCCAGTTTTTATCAAAATCCTCAAACGCGGTACGAAGCAAATCGAAGCGATTGGCTTCGTTATAGCATGGAACAATAAAGCAAAACTTGCTGGTAGATGTGATCAAAATATGAGCAACTAATTTGAAGGCTAAGATAAAAGAAAAATATGTCAATAGACCTGAAATGAGTACCCCTAAAAAGTAATTAAAATTTAAAGATGGAAAAGAAAATTATCGCCAGTACTTCGAGACTCCCAACTTGAGATTGAGATTAAAAATAGATAAAATACAAACGTGTAGTTTCGATTCTCTTCTCATTTCAGGATATCACTTAAAATATTCAACTAACTTTGCTATCTAGACGTTAAGAACCTATGGCAGACGATAAAAAAGGATTCCGATTTGGAACTTTTGTGCGATTAATTGCTCAAGCAGCTCCCTATAGAATAATCTTCATACTTGCTGGTGTTTTGGCAGTATTACTTGCTCCAGTAGGTGTTTTGAGACCTTACTTGATCAACCACATGGTTGATAACCAGATTATTCAGAGTGATTATGATGGTTTGATTTTTATGACGGGCTTATTATTTGTTATTCTTTTTGTTGAGGCCTTTATGCGCTATGGCTTTATTTATAGTACGAACTTTTTAGGTCAATCGATTATCCGAGACCTGAGAAAACGAGTTTTTAATCACCTCGTGAGATTAAAGTTAAATTATTTCGATCGAACGCCTATTGGACAAAGCACAACGCGGACAATCAACGATATTGAAACTATAAATCAGACTTTCTCACAGGGAGTGATCACAATAGTGGCAGATGTGTTGAGCATCTTCGCTGTTTTAGGTATAATGTTTTACACCTCATGGCAGCTCACCTTAGTCGTGCTTACCACTCTCCCTGTGCTCTGGATAGGAACATATTACTTTAAAGAAGGGGTAAAGATCTCCTATCAACGCGTCAGAAATCAAATTTCAAAAATGAATTCGTTTTTACAGGAGCGAATTTCAGGCATGCGAGTGGTTCAAATTTTTAATGCAGAAGAACAGGAGGCTGAAAAGTTTAAGACAATAAACAGAGATTATACAGAAGCTAATTTAAAATCTATTTTTTACTACGCTCTATTTTTTCCCTTTGTTGAGATTGTATCCGCAGCAGCTTTGGGTTTATTAGTTTGGTATGGAGCTAAAAGCGTATTACAAGAAGATATTACCCTCGGTGTTCTCGTGGCATTTCCCATTTATATCAACATGCTGTTTCGCCCGATGCGTATGTTGGCAGATCGCTTTAATACACTTCAAATGGGCTTGGTAGCTGCGCATCGAGTTTTCAATGTACTGGATAATGACGAGATGATAACAGATGCAGGCCAAATTGAGAAGGAAAACATTGAAGGAAAAATTGAATTTGATCACGTTTATTTTTCCTATGACGATGAAAACCTAATACTAAAGGATATTGATTTCACAGTAGAACCCGGAGAAACTCTTGCAATTGTAGGAAGCACAGGCTCTGGAAAAACCACAATTATTAATCTTATTAATCGATTTTACGATGTTAATAAGGGGCGAATTTCAATCGATGGAGATCCCATTCAAAAATATAAGTTAAACAACTTAAGACGACATTTAGCAATCGTACTTCAAGATGTCTTCTTATTTTCTGGAACTTTATTTGATAATATCAGCTTGAAAGATCCCTCTATTACCAAAGAAGAAGTCATAGAAGCTTCAAAACTAATTGGAGCACATGAATTCTTTGATGATCTACCAGATAAATATGATTTTTGGATAAGTGAACGCGGAAATAATTTATCTATGGGGCAAAGACAGCTCATCTCTTTTGTTCGAGCTTTAATCTTTAAACCCAATATCCTCATACTTGACGAAGCAACTAGCTCTATTGATACCGAAACTGAGGCAATAATTCAGCACGCAATAGAGACTTTGATAAAAAAAAGAACATCCATCATTATTGCGCATAGACTTTCCACAATTCGACATGCAGATAAAATACTTGTTCTCCATCAAGGCAGAATAAAAGAATTCGGTAGTCCGGAAGAACTGCTCCAAATTGAAAATGGATGGTATAAAGATCTATATGAAAATCAGTTTTTATCTAAAGCTAAAGCCTCAGCTTAAAAATACTTTAGCTTTTTTTTCGTTATTATAAATACAACTACAACAAAATAAAACACTATGGTATCTCGCAATAAAGAAGTGGGGACTTTTAATTTAATTATCGTACTCCTCTTATTTGCGGCTTTTATGATTGGATTATTCTACGTCATGAAAGGGCTATATTATATTATGCTTTATGTAGCTCCTGTTTTAGCGATTTCTATATTATTCATTGATTATAAATCTTATATTGCTTATGGCCGCTGGTTAAAGAGGAAATTCCAGCGAAACATGCTCACGGGAATTACCTGGTCTTTATTAAGCATTGTCGGATTTCCGTTCCTTCTATTCATACTACTTTACAGAGCTTTATTTTTGAAAGGTGTTCAGTCCTCGAATAGAAATGGGAGAAATCCTTTTAGTGGAACTCGCGAAGAACTGGATTATCAAGAATATGAAATTATCGATGAAGAAGTAGATTAAAACTCACCCAAATATTATTTGCCCATTGAATTTATCTTATAATACACCCTTCAACGATATATATACAAATAGTAGCCCAGGCCAAATCGGAGAGTCAATCTACTGCTAGATAGCCCTTTACATGAAACAAAATGATGTTTTAAAACTGATGTTTCAATATCGGAAAACAAGATAAATCATTTATTTCAACCCAAATACCAGTTGACTTTTTTGTATTTTTTTATTACCTTTCAAATAAGAATAGTAAAACAAAATTGGAGCCAAAATAACATTTGGTTTCAACACCATTTAAAATTAAAATTCCAAATTTATGGCAACTAAAGAGGCAAAAGGTAAAGCGCTAAGAGGAGGCGAGTTTCTAATACAAGACCAAATTGTCGAATCTGTTTTTACTCCAGAGGACTTAAGTGAGGAGCAGCGCATGATTCAGCAGACCGTAGAAGATTTTGTTAAAAGAGAAGTGGGAGATAAAGCAAACCACATTGAACATCAAAAAGAACTCTTGAGTAAGGCGGCTAACTTAGGCCTCCTTGGAGCACATATTCCAGAAGAATATGGTGGAATGGAAATGGATACCCATACCGTTACTGTATTACTCGAAGAATTAGGACGAGCAGGCGGTTCCTTTAACACCTCATTTGCTGCGCATACTGGAATCGGAATGCTACCCATTCTTTATTTTGGAACAGAAGAACAAAAGAAGAAGTATTTACCCAGCATGTGCAATGGAGAAATTACGGCCTCCTATTGCCTCACAGAACCTGAAGCAGGATCGGATGCGCTATCGGGAAAAACACAAGCTGTAATAAATGATGTGGGAACACATTATTTATTAAATGGACAAAAAATGTGGATTTCAAATGCAGGTTTTGCGGATCTTTTCATTGTATTTGCAAAAATCGACGGTGAGCAATTTACAGGGTTTATCGTGGACGCCAAAAGCCAAGGCATTACACTTGGAGAGGAAGAAGATAAAATGGGTATAAAAGGATCTTCTACGCGACAAGTGTTTTTTGAGAACACACCCGTACCCAAAGAAAACATACTCGGTGAAATAGGCAAAGGCCATTTAATTGCTTTCAATGTACTCAATATGGGTCGCTTCAAGCTGGGTATTTTAAGTTGTGGAGGACAAAAAGAGGCAATTAGAAATTCAGTAAAATATGCGAATGAGCGCATCCAGTTTGGCCAGTCTATATCCTCATTTGGTGCCATACAGTACAAATTAGCGGAACAAAGCATTCAAACTTTTGCACTAGAATCTGCAGTATATAGATTGTCAGATTCTATTGCCGATTTAAAGTCAGAATTAGCGAGTGACGGGGTATCATTTGAAGATGCACTAAGAAAATCAGCTGAAGAGTATAGTGTCGAATGTGCAATTCTAAAAGTAGCTGGATCAGAATCTCTAGATTATGTAATCGATGAAATGGTTCAAATTTACGGCGGGAATGGTTTCTCAGAAGAATATCCTGCAGCTATGGCTTATAGAGATGCGCGTATTAATCGTATTTACGAGGGTACGAATGAGATCAATCGCATGTTGATGATCAATATGATACTTAAAAAGGCCATGAAAGGCGAGCTAGACATCGTAGGTCCGGCATGGGAAGTTCAGAAAGAATTAAGCAAAATGCCTTCTATGGAATCTGTGGGTGATGGCCCTATGGAGAGAGAGGCGAAAGCATTAAATGACTTTAAGAAACTCGTTTTGATGGTAGCCGGAGCTGCAGCAAAGTACCAAATGGATGGCAAGCACGACCTGAAACAGGAGCAAGAAATTCTAATGAATGTGGCCGACATGATGATCGATCTATATGTGAGTGAAAGTCTTTGGCTCAGATTGAAAAAGGTAGGAATGCAACACGAAAAAAGTGAAATCTACCAGGCAATTCTAAAAACCTATTTCCACGATGCACAGTTCAGAATGCGAAAAAATGCAACGGATGCATTAGCTTCTTTCGCAGAAGGCGATGAAGCTCGTATTATGCAGATGGGCGTTCAACGCTTTACACAGTATCCCGTACAAAATGTAAAAAAATTGCGACGAATTGTAGCACAAGATTTGATTAAAGAGAATTCCTACAGTTTGTAGAATATAATAGGTCTTATTTTACTCCTATAGCAAGCCTTCATTTTACGATGAGGCTTGCTCTTTTTTTATTCGAGATAAAAAAGCACTCTGCATAATCCAAGGCCAAAGAATCAATACTACTCCAGGAGCAGTATACTCAAAAGGGGCTGCCAGAATTCCCCAAATACCCATTACACTTAAAATTCCGGCTAAAATCAAAAAAATGGAAATGACACGAATATAATTACCATGCAGCCGGACAACTTGGTCTTTATCCATTTTTTGAATTGATTTCCGACTGTGGTACAGTTTCATGAGATATTTTTTTTAAAACTACAACCTAAATCTCGATCGTCCAAACCCTTATATTTTTTTCATGAGATTCAAATCTAGATTTTTGGATCTGCCCCAATAACAATCTGAATTTTTCTTAACAATTTTCTTGTAGAAATATAGATCTAAAATAGTAGGGCTTCGCACTTACCTGCAAGCATACCACAACTGCTGCGTAAGTTAAAATCACCAGAATCTCTAGAAAAGCTACTAGCCGCTTTCAATTCGTATCATCGAAAAGAAAAAGAAGGGCATTGATACAACAAAGTGATATTGAAAGTAAAGGAGACTTTCAGCTTATGTTAAGCGCAACAAATAATATTGGGATAAAAAAAAGAGAGATCTAGAAACTCTAGACCTCTCTGTAAATTGTAAAGAAGAGAAAAAGATATTTTTACTCTACCTATGGTAATTTGAAATGAATATCCTCATCTTCAAACTCCGTACCCTCGTGATCTTTTGCCACCTTAACTTCTATGTGGAATTCTGTCCCTGAAGGAAAGCTGCTGAGATCAAAATCCTCTTCAAAATTAAAGACACTCTCATGAGAATGAGCATCAAAATCAATAATTAGGTTAGAGGCATCGTCTTCCGGATACATTTTTATTTCAACATCATGTACTTCATCTTCAGCAGTGACGCGAATATGCACATGCACAGCATCAGGTGCAGCTACAGTCTCATCATTTGTTGGCTCTAGGAACTCAATATCTACATCTCCATGATCGTGATCATGGTCATGATCATCATCATCGTCACTACAGGCAGTAAACGTAAGTCCAATAGCTAAAAACGCGAATAATAAGAGGTTTTTCATAGGTCTTTATTTTGTTTAGTCAAATATAATAAAGATTTTCAGTATTTGCAACAATGTTGCATTTGAACCGAAGAAACTTCAATAATGTATTATCCCTCTCCACAAGTGGCCTAACACTAACTCTACTTTTTCTAGCCTGTCTATGTCTTGCTTACCTTATCGAAAAGCAGGACCTCCGGTATTAGAAGTAAAGTATCTGAATAAAATTCAAGCACCACTTCAAATCTCCATTAAATGGAACTTGAACTAAGGTATGCTAAAGTCAATTTCTTTTTCAACGTACTCGCTTCCTTCATGATCTGTATAAACTTCCACATCCAACTCGAATTCAGTGCCGGCGGGATAGCTACTAAGATCAAGGTCTCTTTCAAAATCGTAAGAACTCGAATGAGCATGCTCTTCAAAATCAAGTATTAAATCTGATGGGTCATTAGTTGGATAGAGCTCGATCTCCACTTCATGAAATTCACAATCAGCACTAACTCTTACGTGAATATGCACATTATCTGGAGAGGCCACGGTTTCATTATTCATCGGTTCTAAATTCTCGATGGAAATGCTGTCCTTACAATTGTGGTCATTGTGGTCATCATCATCATCGCTGCAGGCGGAAAAAAGAAGGCTAAATGCTAAGAAAGAAAATAACAATACATTTTTCATAGATATTAAATTTTTTGTTTAGACAAATATATAGAAGCTCGATCATTTATGCAACACTGTTGCATCTATTTTCTACTCATAAAAAAGTGCAGAACAAGCGATTGCTTGCTCTGCACTTTATAACCAAAACCAAAATTGACTATAATTCTATATTAAATTGAAAGGATCCACACTCGCGTTTAGCTGCCGAATAATCTCTCTCAAAGCGATATAAAGACATCGCCTCAAGTGCACCTTTAACTGCCTCCGGATTGCTGATTGTGGAGCTTTCAGCATCGTATTCTACGAAATCCACTACTCCATTTTGGGTTACACAAAGCTTTATTACGATAGTTCCTGACTCTTTTACCAAGCCATTTATATTTGCTCTTTTTACGATTTTACGTGTGAGAATACCATTTCCGCCGATAAAACCAGTTCCATTCGAAGTTCCTTCGCCAAGGTCGCTCTCGCCTTCTCCGGATTCTCCCTTACCATTACCAGACTCAGAAGCTTCTTTCTCCAGGCCTTCTGCATCCCCATCAATTGCGCCTTCACTCGCTTCCATCTCTGCGGCATCAGCGGCCTCAAACTCTATGGGTTTCATGCTAGGCTTAACAGCTACAGGAGCGTTTATTTGTGACGGAACTCGACTTGTAGATGCAACGGGGGCATCTGAAGGTAATGGATCCGGAACCGCATCAGGTACTTTCACTGTTCTTTTTATTTCCGGCACTTTAATATCTTGAGGCCGGTCTGTAGTTAACATTTTGGATGCGCGCTGAGGTAAAGCTGCGGCCTTGCTCGTTTCTCGTTTAGCTACTACTTTCTTTTTTACCTTTTTAGCTCCTTCGGACTTTGCGCTATGCTCAAATTCGACAATAAAACCTTGAAATTCCGGCTCTTTTTCTTCTACATTCATCAATGGATACAATGCCAATAATAAGGCAATGCTATGAAACACAAAGGTGGCGATCAAACCCTTCTTTTTGCTCTGCTCCTGCTTTTCGACATTCTTCTTTTTCATAATCAATTGTTTTGGTTTTGTCTGATAGTACTAATATCAAGGAAATACTAGTGCCTGTATGTTATAGAAATCATAATTTTCATTAAGGTTTCTTAAATTAGAGAGTATTTCAGGGAGATTGTAATCCTACTCTCAATCTCTTGAAAGGTCCAAAGTGTAGCATTAGCGTTACTTATAACCTCCTTTTTCTATTCTTATTAAGAAATTAATTGGATTGCTAATAATATGCCTGAAGTCGGCCACTTACTTAGCGGCATTGAAAAATATGAATTAAAAAAAACAGAGATTTCTTTGATTTCTCTAGTGGAAACACCTCAAAATATTTATGTTTCCTTTAATTTAATGATTGATTGGGATAAAGAATAAGATATTATATCTTAATGTGAGCGAAATCCATTGTTACCTAAAACTAATGAAAATGAAGATTTCTAAACTCTTAAGCATTTTTGGCATCCTGCTAATTATTTTTGGAATTGTATCTGGGTTAAAACTCAATATTGTTTCAGATTGGGAGTCCTATTCATATACGAGTAGTTATACCTTTAAATTTGGTACAGTACTGCTGGGTTTGTTTTTAGTTTTTGCAGGCTATAGAGTTCGAAAATCTGAGCGTCAGGTATAACCTTATGTTCTTGAGCTAGATATTGGATTTTCAGTGTTTTGTTTTTCATTAGAATTCATATCACTACTAACTTACCAGCATAGTATATACATAAAATGGTCTTTAAAGACGCAATTAAAGTCATACACTAAGATCTACTCTAATGATTATCTGAATTGAATATTTTTGGTCTTCATTGAAAGTAACTTATCTTTGTCAAGTCTGAAAGTGAAGGGAATCCGGTGAGAATCCGGAACTGTGCCCGCAGCTGTAAGGCAACTAAAGCTTGCACCCCATCTATACCACTGTTTTAAATTAAAATGGGAAGGATGTTCAAGTGTTGCCGAGTCAGAAGACCTGCTTTCAGCTTACTAACCCAGCGATCGGGAATAATCGTCAAGGGACATAGGCTGACCGTACCCCTTAGATAGGCAAGTACATCTACCCATTTCGTGTTTTTGAGTATATGGAGTGCTCAAAACACGGTATGTTCTGCGACGTCATATAATATATGTATGACCAATGAATTATGTATAGGGCTTCTTCTCCTACTGTGCTTACATCTGAGCGGACAGTCGGATACATTAGTCGTTGCAGAACTACCTGAGGTTATATTAAAAAATGAAAAGCTATCTCATCCGGGCCAAAATGCTCTTTTTGCTTCCAATAAAGATCTACGGCAAGTCCTTCAAGTAAGTTCCACACTTGCAGAACTATTGAGCTTCCAAACTACATCCATAATTCGCGACAGAGGCAATAATAGCCTGGCTACATTGAGTGTTAGAGGGGGTTCAAGCCAACAAACACAAGTTTTATGGAACGGTGCAAACATAAATAATGGTATGCTGGGACTATCGGATTTGAGTACGATTTCGCCACTTTTTATGGAGAAAATTGAATTAAAACCTGTCCAAAAGGACATGAGCTACCAACCCATAGGTGGAGTCCTAAACTTATCTAATTCTAGCATAGATTCTCAGTACTTTGACCTAGGGGTACTGGCTGGGCAACACGGCTTTCAGCAGTATCATCTGCGTGCAGCCCATCGTTGGTCCACAAAAACTGAGGTTAGATTCAAAGGATTGTATAATGAAAATAATCAGAATTTCCCGTATTTAGAAGAGCACCAATCCGTACTTCTACCGGACAGGCAACCCCATGCGGATCAGACACAAATAGGAGCTATGGTCGAAGTCATTCAGGATATTGGCTCAAACCACAAATTGGAATTGAGAAGCTGGATTCATGCCATGCGTCGGGAACTTCCTCCCAGTATTCAACAGCGAAGAAGTACAGCTATACAAAGAGACTCTTTTCAACGGCATCAATTCATTTGGAAGTATGAAGGCAAAGCATACCAGCATGTATTCAATTACACACATCGGCGTGAAGTGAACCATTTTGAAGATCCCCTAAATGCGCAGGATAGCCACAATCCTTTTCGTGCGCACCAACTGATTAGTCAACATAGATATACTATTCATCCGCACCTTTGGTTTTCAGGAGGAGCCAATATTCAACACCAAAGCTTTAATACTGAGAACTATGCTGATCGAGAACAATTCACGGAAGGAGAACTTTTTTTCGGAGCACATGCTTTCTCATTAAATAAAAAGCACCGCATAGAAGCTCAAATCAGACAGGGGTGGCGCAGCGAACAATGGGCTCCTATAACGGGACAAATTGCCTGGACTCATTTGCAGAATAATCACAACTTCGGACTAGAGTTTTCAAGATCTTATCGGTTCCCTTCCGCAAATGATTTGTTTTGGTCCCCTTTTGGCAACCCCCAACTCGAGCCCGAAAGTAGCAATCAAATTCAGGGGCAGTATACTTTCAAAAAAGATATGTTCTTTTTTAATCAACTTCGCTTTGCAACCTACTTTAAGCAGGTGGATGACTGGATTCTCTGGGCGCCGCTTAACGATAACTTCTTTCGCCCCTATAATATTTTAGAAGTTACGGCGGCAGGTCTAGAAACCAGCCTCCAAAAAAGTTTCAGTTGGTCGCCTCGAATTACAAGTTCCTTCCGACTTCTTTATAACTATCAGTATGTGCGCAACACAGGGCCTTTAGACAGTCCGGTAGCACAAAAGGGAGAAAACCTGATCTACATGCCGGAGCACCAATGGGCAGCCTATGTGAGTACCTCCTGGCGCGGGTTATCCCTTCTCTATCAGCATGAATTCCAATCTCATCTATTTACACAAGCCGATCTACAGGTCAGACTTCCAGCCCGGAATATAGCCCATCTCACTTTGAGTTACTCGCGTACCATTCAAAGCCAAGACATTCAAGTTTTTCTAAAAGTCCATAATATTTGGAATGAGAGCTATTTTTTTCAACCTTTTTTTCCTGCCCCAGGTCGATTCTTGAGGTGGGGAATTTTTTACAAGCCAAAATTTTAATCTATGCGCAAATTGTACATTGTTATCTCTATAATCCTAGGTCTGCTAATTTCTCCGCTTTTAAACGCTCAGGTAGAAACCTTTACTTTTGAACAGGAATTGCCACTTGCAGATACCTTCATCAACGGAGAGGATGGTACATCATCTTTATTCCTAGACCCTATTGAGTTTCCAATCGTTTACGACTTTACAAATGGTTTCTGGGCTGGCCAGTGGGCCGTTAGTACCGTTAGGGATTCTATAACTCCTAATTTTACAAACCTATATGGATCTCGGCCAGGGGAAGGAGCTAATGGAAGCGATGTTTTTTTAGTGGGTCAGGCCCCTTTTGGTGGAGACCGTCTTCAGTTTAATAGCACGGTGCCCATAACTCTTCAATCCGCACAATTGACAAACACCACTTATGCATACTACGTGATCCGGGATGGCAATCAATTTTCAAAAGCCTTTGGAGGTACCAGCGGAGATGATCCCGATTACTTTTTTCTTCGGTGGACGGGATATTTGCAAGGGCAAGTAACAGACAGCCTCGATATTTATTTGGCTGATTATCGATTTAGCGATAACAGCCAGGATTATATCCTAAAGGATTGGACAATGTTCGATTTGGAAGCACTTGGCACTGTAGATAGAGTCGAGATAGAGTTTTATTCTTCAGATGAAGGACAATTTGGAATAAATACACCGCTGTTTTTCAATCTCGATGACTTGACCTTTATGCGATCGTCTCAAACAAATCTAATACAGGGTGACTATGCTTTCCAGATCTATCCTAACCCTACTCAAGAGTACCTTCGATGGTCAACAGATCTCGAGATAGAGTATTTTCAATTGTATAGTAGTGCTGGGCATTTGCTGGGACAACAGAAAAAGCCAAGCGAAAACGAGATTCATGTCGGGCGACTCCCTTCTGGCCTATACTACCTTCTTGCTAAAACTTCAGAGGGTATCATTCGCAGATCATTCATCAAACACTAGAAGGTGCTACCGGAACTGTCTTCATTTTAATTTTAGAACACCACGCTGATCAGCTGGGCAGCTTCGGGAGCCCCCTTAAATAGAATGGAAATGCGACAGGGATAGAAGCGGCAGGCGAGCAGCTCCGCAGCTAGCAGCCGTAAAGCGAGGAAGTGCCCCTCGGAAACTCTACGCAGCTAAACGGATGCAGCGGTGGAGCTGCTCGACTACGAGCGGATAGCCAGGCCCTCGCTCCATACTCCTGGAGCGAGGGGGCGCCCAAAGCAAATCCCCAATCCGAGCGATAATTTGTATATTTGAATAAGAACAGAATAAAACATGGAAAGACAAAATGACGCGCTTCAGTTGTTGCAATACGTGCTAAAATCTGAGAAAAACTACGAATCTCCATCACCGTATATGCAGTGGCTGGGAGGGAAATTAAAAGGTGCGGAAGAGGGAGAAGTTGAGGTCTCCTTTAAGGTTAGGGAAGAAATGTGTAACCCAGCAGGCATCCTGCATGGAGGTGTGATTTCGGGTATGCTCGATGAAGTATCCGGCATTGCTGTCTTCAGTTTAGGTCGCGATAGATTTTTTACTTCTATCAATTTACAAGTAGATTTTCTGCGGCCTGCACAGATGGGAGAAACGGTATCTGTGATTGGGAAAGTGATCCGAGCGGGGCAACGAATAATACACGTGGAAACCCAAATGCTAAAGCACGACAAAATCCTGGCAAAAGCCGATACCAACTTAATTAGTACTGATCAAAAGCTACCGCAGTTTGGATAAGACGGATGCTAGCAATTGAATTTGAATTCGTGGGTAAAAAACACTATCTTTAGGGTTCTAAATGTTTGATATTGAACTCTCTTTGAGTTTAAGTTGTTATCTATCAAAACAGACAAAGTCTTGGAATTAACTTCGTATACGCCCTTCAGCAAACCCTCTTTTTTGCAAAAGCAAAAAATTGTAGATTTTTTACATACCCATTTAGATGAGTTTGGAGATCCTAAGGAGGATATTAGTAATTGCCTGGATTATGCAATGAAGGAAGTACCTTCTCAGGGTGGCTTTTGCATAGTGGCTCATAATGAAAACAAAATAGGGGGTGTTGTTATTGTCAACCAAACCGGCATGAAGGGATACATTCCAGAAAATATTCTAGTCTACATTGCCGTTGACAAAGAACAACGTGGAAAGGGAATCGGTAAAAAACTTATGAATGCAGCGATAGAACAGGCAGAAGGTAATATCGCTCTTCATGTGGAGCCGGAAAATCCTGCAAAATTTCTATATGAAAAGTTAGGATTTACAAATAAGTATCTTGAAATGAGGCTTGACAAATCTGAGGCTTCTGCAAAATCTTAAGAATTAGAACATGGCTAGTATAACGCTCTTCAAAAATCGTTTGAAGAAGAATTACAAATATTTAAATCACCTTTTCTCTGAAAATGGGGTAGAATGGGCTGCTGTTACTAAGTTATTATGCGGAAATAAGGCTTATTTAAAAGAATTGCTGGATCTGGGTATAAAAGAGGTATGTGATAGCAGAATACGAAATTTAAAGACCATTAAATCCATTGATGAGTCTGTGCAAACTGTATATATCAAACCTCCGGCATTAGATGAGATTGAAGAAACTGTCAAATATGCCGATGTAAGCTTTAACTCCGAATCTACTATCATTCGTAAACTGAGCGAGGAAGCAAAGTGCCAGAATAAAACCCATAAGATCATTATTATGATCGAGTTGGGTGATTTGCGCGAAGGTATTATGGGGGAACATTTAACTGACTTTTATGCGAAAATTTTCGAGCTTCCGAACATAAAAGTTGCCGGATTGGGCTCGAACTTAAATTGTTTAAGTGGAGTCATGCCCTCTCAGGACAAATATATTCAAATGAGCTTGTACAAGCAGCTGATTGAAGCCAAGTTTGACGTTGAAATACCTTGGGTGACAGGTGGGACGTCAGTCGTTATACCGCTCTTGATGCAAAAGTCCTTACCAAAGGCAGTTAACCACTTTCGAGTGGGTGAAACTTTGTATTTTGGTTTGAATTTGATTACAGGAGGTGTGATTGAAGGAATGGAAAAAGACGTTTTTAAATTATCTACTGAAATTATCGAGTTAACAGAAAAGCCTAAAGTGCCTATAGGAACACTAGCAGAAAATCCAAGTGGTCAGGTTTTTGATGTAGATGAAAAAGATTACGGTGTGACTTCAAAACGAGCGATACTTGATATCGGTCTGCTAGATGTATCACCCGATTATTTGTTACCTGACGACGAGCAAATAGAAGTTGTGAATGCAAGTTCAGATATGCTGATTGTAGATCTAGCAAGTAATGAAAATGGATATAAAGTGGGTGATAAGCTCACCTTTAGTTTAAAATATATGGGTGCTTTGAGTTTATTAAATTCGGACTACATCCATAAAAACATTGCGTAAATAAATACAAACATATGGCGGCGAATAAGAAATTCACCATGGGCAAAGGCAAGTATTACTTTAATGTAAAAACAGGCCAGTTCAATATTACGATAAGTCGAGATAGTAAAAAAGATGCGGAACGCGTTTTTCAATCTTATATAAAAGTAGGAAAGCGAGTAGAGTGGTTGGGAAAGTGGACGGGTAAGAAGTTCGCTGAATCCAAAGCCCCCGAAGTAGAAAAATAGATATTATTTACATTTTAGATCAATACCCTAAATAAAACGAAAACCCATGGCGGAAAGAAGTATAAAAGTCCGAAAGATAAAAGAAACGAAATCGAGAGTCACGATACATCTCATGACGGTCAATCGAAAAATGCACGTAGCTAAAAAAGATTATAAAGCCCGTGTAAAAAGTGGACTTTATGAGGTTGTAAATGCCGAACCAGAACAGCCCGAAGAAGACGACAAAAAATCAGAAGAATAATTTTTTTGATTTGCCTGTTTGTCTAAAAAAGACTACCTTTAATTAGAACGAGTATAAATAAAAGGTATATGTCACAATTGATTGACCTTCGTCTTGGAGAAAAACGCATTCTCAAAGGGTTTGAGGACCCTCAAGTTGGCTTGCGGTTACTGTCTATGGGGATCCAACCCGGTGTTGAAATCAGCGTACGAAGATCGACCTTTAATGGACATACGCTTTATGTCCGCGCAAATGGTAAGACCATTGCGGTGCGCAAAAAAGAAGCTTCTAAAATTCAAGTACATTAATTGACTGAATCAGCATGGGTGTATGATCAAAGTGGCCATCGCGGGTAATCCCAATTCTGGGAAATCTACCCTTTTTAATAAGCTTACCGGTCTTAAACAGCGCGTCGGAAATTTTCCAGGAGTTACCGTCGACCGTAAAACTGCAGAAATTTCCCACAGTGGAACAGATTTCCTATTTGTGGATCTTCCCGGAACCTATAGTTTACATCCCACTTCTTCAGATGAGCGAATAACCAGCTCCATACTAGTCCAACCTGATGATCCGGATTATCCCGATCTCGTGCTTTATGTTTTAGATGCGCGTTCTTTAGAACAACAACTTCTTTTTCTGACTCAAATCATTGATTTAGGTCTACCTGTAGTCGTAGCTATGACTATGATAGATGAATGGCATGCCGAAGAAATTGACATCAAAGATGACAAACTCCAAAAGTTTCTGGGGTGTCCTGTTCGACGCGTCTCCGGCAAGACCGGTGAGAATATAGAATCTCTTAAAGACACTCTCGTCGCCTGCTCCAAGACCCTTAGTAAACCACAGCCCTTTTATGACTTGCAACAACAAGAGCTCTTTATATTAGAACAATGCCCATCAAGCAGTTTCCCTTCAGGCCTTAGCTCCTATGGACAATTATTAACGCTGGAGCACGCTAAAGAACTAGACCTTTTATCTGAAGATAAACTCAATCAATTAGAATCGATAAAGGCTGAGCATAAATTTAATGCCATCAAAAGTCAAGTGCATGAGACCATGGCTCGATTTGATCGCATTCAGCCTCTTGCAAAAAAAGTGACCACACAGATTACACCATCTGAGAGCTTATCCGATCGCATAGATCAATTTGTTTCGCACCGATATTTTGGTCCGCTTATATTTTTGGGCTTAATGTTTTTGATTTTCCAAGCTATCTTCTCCTGGGCCACTTATCCCATGGATGGCATTGAGTGGGTTTTTGCAAGTCTCAGTGACTTGACCCGTCAATTTTTACCCGCCGCATGGTACACCGATCTGCTCACAGAAGGTATTTTGGCAGGCTTGGGCGGCGTGCTCGTTTTTATTCCACAAATTGCCATATTATTCCTGCTGCTCAGTGTGATGGAAGAGGTGGGCTATATGTCAAGAGCTATTTACCTTTTTGATAGATTCATGTCGCGATTTGGTCTTAATGGCCGGAGTATTGTAGCAATGATTTCGGGAGGGGCCTGTGCTATTCCTGCGATCATGTCAACCCGAACGATAGCCAATCCAAAAGAACGACTACTCACCATATTCATTACTCCTTTTATCCCATGCTCTGCACGTATTCCAGTTTATATTGTACTTGTAGGATTCGTAGTGCCATCCGAGACCTATTTGGGACCTTTTAATGCGCAAGGGATGGTTTTTATGGGGCTCTACGTGTTTGGTATTGCTGCAGCTTTTCTGAGTGCCTTGTTGGTTCGGCCATTTATATCGGGCCAGACCAGTGGATTTTTGATGATAGAGCTACCGGATTACCGAAGACCGGACTGGACTTCCGTTTGGATGAATGTAAAAACTAAAGTTGGTGCTTTTATCACGGAAGCCGGAAAAATCATTCTTGGAATTTCTTTAGTTCTATGGTTTTTAGCCAGTTATGGTCCGGGCGATCAGATGGAAGCTGCTGTCCAAGAAGCACGGCAGGAAGCAGAAATCCAAAACTGGGATGCAGATCGAACGGAAAACTATGTGGCTGCCAAGCAAATAGAGGCCTCCTATGCGGGGCACCTCGGTAAGGCGATCGAGCCCGCTATTGAACCTCTGGGCTTTGATTGGAAAATTGGCATCGCTTTGCTCACGTCCTTTGCCGCCCGCGAGGTATTTGTGGGAACTATGGCCACTATTTACAGTATTGGGGACACCGAAGATGAGCTTCGCGTTCGCGACCGTATGGCAAAAGAAATCAACCCCAAAACAGGCGGGCCCCGCTACGATCGAGCCACTTCGATATCACTGTTGCTGTTCTTCGCTCTGGCGCTGCAGTGCATGTCAACTCTGGCGGTGGTCAAAAAAGAAACGAACAGCTGGAAGTGGCCGATTTTACAATTCGTTTTCATGACCGGATTAGCCTACGTCGTGAGTTTGGTCGCTTATCAGCTGATACAAGCCTTATGATCCCGATGCATGGTCCAGAAGATGCCCGGCGACTCATGAATGAGTGGGGATCTGAAAATAAATCCTTTTTCTTTTGCATTTCCTTTGATCGCACTCAGGCTATTGTTGTTCCCTTCGAGCATTGCAAAGCATATGGCATTCAGTTTCGATTTCCAAATCATCAAATAGAAACTTTATCCCCCGCTGCGATTAAGGAGGCTAAGATCAAGGATTTTACTTTACCCGCTGAGGAAAATTATCGCCATGAGTTTGATCAAATTCAATATCATTTACATCGGGGCGACACCTATTTATTGAATTTGACCGCAGAAGTTCCCATTGTATTAGACGGAACACTTCATGAAGTGTATCATACTGCTCGCGCGCTGTTTAAAGTCCATATCCCGGATCGCTTTGTGTGTTTCAGCCCTGAGCGGTTTATTCAAATCGATCACAACATCCTGTCTACTCATCCCATGAAAGGGACCTTATCGGCAGATGTCCCGCAGGCGCGCGAAAAACTACTGAGTGATCCCAAAGAAACGGCCGAGCACTATACCATTGTGGATCTATTGCGAAATGACTTGAGTAGGGTCGGACGGGGAACATCCGTCGAGCGATTTCGATATCTTACAGAAATTGAGCGAAAAGAAGGAAATTTATTACAAATGAGCAGCCACATCCAGACGGGCTTAGCTCCCGATTGGCCGGGTCGATTAGGGGATATCTTTTACACCTTACTTCCCGCCGGGAGTATAACGGGCGCCCCAAAACAGAAAACGGTTGAGATTATCCAGAAGGTAGAGTCCCATCGCAGAGAATTTTATACGGGCGTGGCTGGCATCTTTCATGACGGAAAAGTGGACTCGGCCATATTGATTCGCTACATCGGTCAAAGAGAAAAGCAGTATTATTACAAAACCGGTGGTGGGATTACTACCCAGAGTCATTGGAAAGACGAGT
>CAZVLN010000019.1:0-42467 GCA_964627995.1 uncultured Saprospiraceae bacterium | reverse complement strand
ACGGCCAAAGGGGACACGCCCGAAAAATATATATAAAAATAAATTTCAAGATGAAATTTAAGATCAAAATTTTGATTGGACTGCAGCGCGACAAGATGTGATAAATTTCATGGTGCATTACAAATAGTAATCTCTATTTATTATCTTCATGCTGCAAGCAGCGTTTTATAGATCAAAGCGCTCTTACCCTTAAATATAACACTCGAACTTTATGAAGCAGGTATACGCACTTTTACTTAGTATGGGTTTCGCATTTTCGCTCTTCGCTCAGAGTAACGACTTACCATGTGATGCAGAAACCAACCCGACAAATGGATGGGGAACCACGACTGAAACGCAATCCTTAAATGGAGATTTTACCGGAGTTAGTCCATGGATCACGGATATTGCCGGTGGTAATATTCAGGATTTTGGAGTTGCTGACGCTGATAGCTCCTTGTTTTATAAGCTGGAGGTGGATGCAAACACTCGTTATTTGCGCATAGAGTATGTGGGAGGAACAGCAAATGATATCAGTATAGGACTGTTTTCTCTTATAAGCGCAGAATGCGGTGGCGGAACCGCCTACGGGGAGAGTTTGTATCAGAATCCGGATATGACGGATATGTTAGAAGAAGACCTGATCGGGGAAGGAGAGGTGATGTTCGACCTCTGTGGATTTGGTCCGCCCGATTACAACAATATATACCTTTGGTTAGCTGTACCCGAATTGAGTGTCGGGGACGTTGAAATCGATGTAACGCAGTTGGTTTCTCCTTACAATAATATATGTGCAGATCCGAGTGATCCGGCTAGAGAAGCAGGAGACTTGGGTGTTTTGTCATTTAATGCGGCTACCGGTGAAGGTCTTGGCTGTACCGCACCTGGTGGATGGACTGCTGACCAAACGAACGAAGCGGCTTGTCCGGTAGAATTTGATTTTACAGTAAATACCTGTTTTGATGGGCACGAAGATGACCCGTCAGTCTGGTATACATTTGAAACCGGACCAGATGTAGAGTTGATTGATTTGACAGTTGAGCATACTGTTTCCAGTGACCTACGGGTTTCTGTTTTTGAGATGGAAACGCCTTGTACAGCAGGGAATGTATTGTTTCCGCCCTCTCAGGATAATGATGATTATTGTGATTCAGGTTCAGACCTGATTGAATTTGAGGATTTAACAGTGAAGCCGAACACTACTTACTTTATAGTTGTCAGTACCCCTATTGATGAGTGGGGTGAATTAGATATATGCCTGGAAGTATGCGAACCACCTGTTAATAATGAAGTTTGTGATGCTACGGATGTTGATTTCCCAGCTTTGGGGGCCTACGATCCGGATAATGCTGTTGAGACCCTCAACGGTGAGACAACAGAATGTGCATATGGCTTTTTTCAAGATATTGATCTGGCGGTGATGGAAGATTTTGGCTGTGGAGCTGAATTTGAAAACGCAGTGTTTTATAAGTTAAACGTTGATCCTTATGCCACAAAATTGACGATTACGTCGGGAGGCCTTTCAACTGGTGGATCTTTGTCATCTCAGGTATTTTTAATGAACACGCCGCCGGATTGTGTAAATAAAGTTTTTGATTACAGTATTCCAGCGAATCCTGATTTCAATGAGTGCGATCTGGGACCTGGGTCTGATTTAGAGATTGACCTTTGTGAAATTGATAATGCAGAATATGGCAATTTATATTTATGGATTGCCTCTACGAAAGAAGATGCGGGTGAATTTGATTTAGAATTCTTCCAGGAAATAGCGCCTGAGAATGATTTGTGTGAAGATTTAACTTCTCCTGATCGCGCGGCTCGAGATTTAGGAATTTTAGCTTACAATGATCAAACAGGAGAGGGGCTTGGATGTACTGAACCGGCCGGTTGGAATGGTCCACAAACGAATCGAGGCGCTTGTCCCGTGGAGTTTGACTTTGGCGTAACGGCTTGTTTTGATGGACATGAAGATGATCCGACCGTTTGGTATACGTTTGAAACAGGTCCTGATGTAGAAGAGATCGACTTAACAGTGGAGCATTTCGAGTCTACTGATTTACGCGTTTCGGTATTTGAGATGGAAAATCCATGCATGGCCGGGAATGTGTTATTTCCTCCTTCTCAGGACAACGATGATTATTGTGACTCAGGCTCTGATCTCATTGAGTTTGAAGATTTGACGGTCAAGCCGAATACGCAGTATTTTATAGTGGTGAGCACACCTATAGAAGAATGGGGTGAGTTTGATATTTGCTTAGAGGTATGTGAGCCGCCGGCCAATAATACAATTTGCGATGCGGAAGAAATTGATTTCCCTGCATTGGGTGATTATGATCCAGATGATCCTATCGGTCCAGCAACAAACGGCACTACAGTTTGTGCCTATGGTTTTTATGACGATCCCGATCTCGCGAATCTAATTTCATTTGACTGTGGAGATGAATTTGAAAATGCAGTGTTTTATAAGTTGAACTTAGATTATTATGCTACAGAGTTTACAATTACCGTAGATGGCCTGTCAACAGGCGGGCAACTCGCTGCTCAGGTGTTCTTTTTCGATGGCACCCCCGATTGTATAGCAAGAGGGTTTAATGCAAATATTACCGAGCCAGCAGCAGCTGAATTTGAAGAGTGTGACTTTGATGGTACTGTAGAGATGGAGATGGATTTATGTGATATAGATAATGAAGATTATGAAAATATGTATCTGTGGATTGCAACGAGTAAAGAGGATGCGGGAGAATTCAATTTAGAATTTTTCCAGGAGGTAGCTCCATTGAATGATGAGTGTAACCAAATGGACGGACCTGAAGCGGCAATGCGAGAGGCAGCCGATTTGGGTGTTATAGAGGTAGGCGATGTAAGTGGAGATTGCGATCCACCTGCAGGCTGGGATACACAAACGAATCGGGGCGCGTGTCCTGTTGCGGTGGGCGGAAATGCCTGCTTTGATGAATTTCAAAATGAACCTGCCGTTTGGTATACTTTCGAAACAGGAGATGATGTTGAACTCATAACTGTTGAAGTAGAGCACTTTGAAACGGATGAGGTTCGGATTGGATTGTTTGAACTACCGATCGATTGTGAATTTCCTGGAAATATGCCTCCGGGTCAGCCTTTTGATGAATATTGCCAGGGAGATGTCGTTAATGATGGTGTTGACAGTATTTGGAATCTATTGGTGCAGGCCAACACGCGCTACTACGTGCTTGTGAGTACTGAATATGAAGACTGGGGCGAATTTGAGATTTGTGTCAAAAATTGTGAACCACCGGAAAATGATCGCTTGTGCGATGTTTCCATGGATGAAAACTTTCATATTTTTCCAGGAAGAGAAGATGAAGACAACCGAAACGAACTTGTTGTCGAAGGAACTACAAATTGTGCCAACAACTTTTTCCTTGATTTTGACTTAACTACAGAAGATTTTGGATGTAATGCAGGGGATGGCGCCGAAAGTGCTGTTTTTTACAAACTCGATATTGACAGCTTAACTTCTGAGATACATATTTCTGCCAGTGAAGTAGATCCGCTGAATACCTTTTCTATGGGCTTGTTCATGGTCATGGACTCTTGCGAGGAGAATCGAGTTTATGGTCAATCCATTTGGGTAGATCCCGAAGGAGAAGAAATGGTTGAATGTAATGGATTCGATGATGATATTATATTCAATACCTGTGGTCTTTCTTTGGAGGAACGCAATAACATTTACTTATGGGTAGGGACTGAACGCCTCGACCAAGGGGATTTCGAGTTGGAGTTTAGTCAAAAAATTGCTCCTCCTAATGATAATTGCTCTAATCCAGATGATGAGAGCTTTGAGGCTACGCTTACCGATACTAGTGAAATTTGCGGAACGTTTACGAATCTATTTGCCTGTCCGGAGGAATATACTATGGTAACCATTCCACCTGGAGGTGACCCTAACTGTCCGTTAGATCCGCTTGAGATTGAAAGAGCCGGTGTATGGTTTGAATTTTCTACCAATGCTGAAGCAGCGCGTTTAGACTATATATTAGACCACTCAAACGAAGAGGAAGTGCAAATGATGATATTTGAGGCCGACGCGAACTGTGACAATTTTGAATTACTGCTTTGTGAGGACGAAAACGATCCCGACGGCTTTATGGAAGAGGAAAATCTGTTTATTGAGCCAAATACAACTTACTATGTATTGGTTGTAACTGAGAAAGAAAATGCGGGCGAATTTGATTTGTGTATTCAGGTTAAGCCACCGATTCCTTGTGAGGGGGAGGCTCCATATTTCTACGATCAAACTGAAATTATTTGTGGCCTGGATGAATTGAATGGTTACTGTTTAGATAT
This sequence comes from uncultured Saprospiraceae bacterium, assembly GCA_964627995.1. Classification (GTDB taxonomy): domain Bacteria; phylum Bacteroidota; class Bacteroidia; order Chitinophagales; family Saprospiraceae; genus JAWLFI01. Next base: position 38,162 of record CAZVLN010000019.1, on the reverse strand, counting down.
GCGCCCTCCACTTCCTGCAGCCGCTTTACCTTGGCCGGGATGTCCTACCGTTTCCTTTCATAATCCGTCATGGTTCACTTTTGTAGCCGGAGCAGAGGATTTGGAGATTGAAATATTTATTTCTGACTGTGTGGCAAATCAAGGTGTTCAAATCGCCTTGTATGAGTTGGATTGTGAGATTGATTTCGATCCGACCAATCCGGATGGTACTCAGCCCACAGCGGATCAATTGGTTTCACCGTGTTCTTTCGTAACAACACCCACTGTGGGTTCAGTTATTTTTAATACAGACACAGAGCTTGGTCAAGTGTATGGGATTATTGTAGATGGTTGGAATGGGGATCAGTGTAATGTATCTGTTGAAGAAGTTTTAGTAGGAGGTGACCCTCCCGAGTTAGATGGAACGGATCTGGAGGAGCCTTCATTTGAAGACGGCGAATTTGGATTTCTGGAAGATACGATATGTGCGGGAGCAGAAGACGTTCCCTTTACGCTGGAAGGCGAAGTGGAAGGTGCATGTAGCTATCGCTGGACATTAGATGGGGTGGATATTGAGGATGGAACAAACTCTACAGAAGAGTTTATATCTTTCCCTGAGCCAGGAACCTACGAAGTTTGTGTTTATGCTTCTAATCTATGTAATGAGACGGATCCTGTATGTATAGAAGTAGTAGTTGCGCCTTTAGAGCCCTTCATTACTTTTGACACCATTTGCGAAGGAGATGATTACATTTGGGAAGGGCCGTTTGGAGGTACTTTGTCGCCCCAACCTGCGATCAACCCGAATATTCCAGGTACGTTTCAATATACTTCGACAGCATTCAATCAATTTGATTGTACAGTGCCAGCGGAGTTAAATTTGTTTATTCGTAACGAAAATGATGAGAATCCTACGCAGGTCGACACTTTTGCCTGCTATGACGAAGCAGCTTTAGGAGACTTTAGCTACTATTGTGAGGTCTTGACTGAACCGGGCACATATGATCAAGAGTGTATCTCACCATTTACAGGCTGCGATACATTTTTTATGATTGATTTAGTTGTCTTCGGCGGGCCATTTAATATTGATCCGGCTTGTACAGGAAACCGCGAAATGGGATTCTTCTTCCAAGACCCTGAAGACGGAGGATATACCCCTTGGTTTGAGCAGTTTTTACTGATTGACAACGATCCAGACTTCACTATAGAATATAATTGGACAGAAACTGAAAATGATGAGACTTTGGGCACAACCCGAGACCTCATTCTGAATCAGGATACAATTGAAAAGTACGACGATGATCGGATCTTAAATTTACAATTAGATGTAACGATATTCTATCTGGGTGATCCCATATGTACATCGAGTGCCGATTATAGATTTGATCTAGATAATAATTTCCCAACTGCGATTGACGTGCTTGGTGATACATCGTATTGTGCAGGTCAGCCGGAGTTGACAATCTATGCTAACGTAGAGAGTCCAATCTTTCCAGACCCAAATGGCGAACCGGATCCGATATTTTTATTAAATTGGGATCTACCCGATGGGTTTAATTTTGTTCCACCGTCAGCAATGGATTCAGACACTATAACTATTTCTGCACCAAGTACGGTTACGGATTCAACCTTGTGTGTTACGGTATTTTCTGAGCGCTGTTTCTTCACCGACACCTTATGTGTGGACTTGGCGCAGGAGATTCCCGACGTGCCTGAATTGGGCCCTGACGGATTTACCTGTGATACGTTTTACACCTTTGCACCTAATGTGGCCTCCAGTGGTGGATGGTCTATTATTGACACTCCGCCTGGTGGAAATACCTTAGCCTTCGGTAGTTTAGGTTCTCCGACGACGACAATTAGTGTGAATGATCCCGGCACTTATACTTTAGAGTGGCGAGAAGGCCCTGTGAGTTGTGCAGAGTATGATACAATTCAGGTTACTTTTTGGGAGAATCCTTTTGAGGTAAGTCGAGTTGATACTTGTTTTGATTTAGATTTTCAGGTAGAAATAGAAATTGGAGGCGGGGCAGAGCCATATACTGTGCATCCGAATTCAGATATTCCTGGCAGTTTAAGCGGTACTCTATTCACTTCAGACATTATAGAAATTGACTTTCAGACGAATTATGGAGATATTTTGTACTTGGTGGTCGAAGATGCCAACGGTTGCATATCAGACTCCATACCGGTCACCTTAGTGTGTGAGTGTGAGTCTGAAATTGGAGGAATGGCTACAGATACCCTAGAAGTGTGTGAAGGTGATATTGCTTTACCTAGCTACCTTGGTGGTCATGAGAACGACGGCAACGATACGCTCATGTACATTTTACATGATCTTGATTCGGGCACGTTGGGAACTATAATAGACACCGCTACTTTTACTGATGGTGAAATTCCATATCCGGGTGGAATAACCTTTGGTCAGGTTTATTATATATCCATGGTAATAGGAAATGTTCAGGCAGCAGATAGCGCATATGTCAATCTAACTGATCCATGTTTGGTCGTCGCCCCCGGTCAGCCAGTAATTTGGTATGAAAATCCGGTGGCAGATGCAGGTATGGATAGAGAAGAGTGTGGCTTTTCCGCAAACCTGGCAGCTGTAGCTTCTGTAGGAATCGGGACCTGGACTGCTATTCCCGATACTGGAGCTGTCGTCTTTGACAATCCAAATGATCCCAACACGCTAGTTACAGTTTCCAATGCAGGCATTTACACCTTCAGGTGGACTGAAAACAATCAAGGATGTGAGGATTCTGATGAGGTAGAAATTGATTTCCAAGGTGATATTTTATTTACCTGGTTTGATGAGTGTAATGATATCGCAACAGAATATCAAGCTACAATTATCTTATCCGAAGGAGCCGGTGGCTATTTTGAAGTCAATGGTGAAGGGACTTTTTCTGGAGATACGCTCATTACGGATTGGATACCTAGAGGAACAGCTGATACATTTTATGTAGATGATGCCCTGGGCTGCGGACCTATAACGATCATTATCTTTTCAGACTGCGAATGTACTACTGATATTGGTGTCTTAGATACAGCTAATTTCCTTACAGCTTGCGCAGATGAGTGTATTGATGTAACGCCTCTATATGATGACACTGGAGAGTTTTTAGATGGAAATGATTTGGCGAGCTATATACTCCACAACTCAAATGACACGATACCTGGATCGGTAGTTATAGGTCAACGCCAGGACGGGATCTTCTGTTATGAGGATTTTGCAGGGGCTATAGAGTTTGGTGATACACTGTATGCAGCAAGAATAGTTGGAAACAATCGCGGTAATGGGAATGTGGACATTAATGACCAGTGTTTGAAATTGACTTACGGTGTTCCTGTATTATTCTATGAGGTACCGGAAGCCGATGCTGGACCAGATGCTCAATTTTGCTTTTTTGAAGGTTCATTAGAAGCTAATTTTGCAACAGATGGAACAGGAGAGTGGACTTATCTGGATGGACCGTCAATGAATGTAAATATAACGGATCCTACTTCAGACACTACAGCTGTAGTAGTCGATGATTTTGGAGTATATCAGTTTGTATGGACGGAGACGAATGCTGACTGTGCCGATAGCGATACAGTGGCCATGACTTTCGTCTCAACTCCGGAATTTGATCCTGCCTCAGTGCAGATCAATTGTGATGATATTGCAGAGACGTATACTGTAACAATCGATATTTTACTTGGCGATAGTGCGACTTTAGTTGTAGATGGAACCGTTGATGGGACCATTACAGGTCGCACCTTTGTTTCAGATTCTATCGTCAGCGGCGATTCATATACACTGCGTGTTTATGATGTAAATGGTTGTGATACACTAACATTTACAGATTCGTTTGAGTGTCCGTGTCTAACCGAAATAGGAGCTATTGAAGGGAATGAACTGAACCTCTGTGAAGATGAGACTGCATTTGGCATTCGTTATAATTCAGCGGGTGATTTCCAAGATGGAAACGATGAAGTGCGGTTTGTTCTTCTTAATGATCAAGGCGATCGATTAATTGAGCGCACTAATGGAAGTTTTGACTTTGATGATGCGATCATGAATTTAGGGGAAACGTATTTTGTGCGGATTTATCTCGGTTCTGTAATTGGAGGTGATTTTCAGTACGATGAAGACTGTACACTATCGGTTGGAGATGTTCCGGTCACATGGTGGGCATATCCAGAGGCTGATGCTGTTGCTGCTATTGATACGATCACCTGTGTTATTGAAAGTATTGATATAGATGGAAGTATATCCACAGGTCAACGCTTAGAATACGCTTGGTCAACAACTGGTGGTAGTATACAAGCCGGCACAGAAAATCAGGCTGTAGTTACTGTAACTGCTGGGGGTTCATACACATTAATTGTCACTGATGCGCTGAGCGGATGTAGTGATGAAGTAACTGTGGAGATCGAACAAAGTGACGATGTGCCTGTAGCGGTTATTGAAACTCCTGAAATTTTGACCTGCCTAGTTAATGAAGTCACCTTAGATGGTTCCGGATCTTCAAGTGGTGCAAGCATTAATTACACATGGACTACAGGGGATGGAAATATTGTTTCAGATCCGACGCTACCTTCTATTACCGTTGACGAAATAGGGACATACGTATTGACAGTGGAAGATGAATCCAATGATTGTAGGGTCTCTGCCCAAATAGAAGTTACGGAAGACCGCGAGGTCCCTGATGCAGTAGCAGCTGCTTTAGACCCATTAAGTTGTTCGTCTGAAGAAGTGACAGTTTCTGGTGAAGGATCTTCTGAAGGAGCAAACATTACATATCAGTGGACTACGAGCACCGGTGTTATTGAAGGCGAAGCAACAGGACGAGATATCATTGCTTCAGCTATAGGTGATTATACACTTGTCGTGACCAACACTGATAATGGTTGTGTAGATTCTGTAACCACTAGTGTAATGCGAGCTGATAATGAATTGCAAGGTATTGAAGTTGAATTCAGACACCCACAATGTCACGGAGATGTGAATGGGGTTATAGAAATTGAGCCTATAGGAGGCGAAGATCCAATAACTTATACTTTAGTTGGATTGGAAGAGAACAATACTGGAGTCTTTTCTAACTTAGGTCCGGGTCAGTATACGATTGAAGTGTCTGACACATACGGATGTGTAGAAACTGCCGAAGTTGTTTTAATCGATCCACCAATTATTTCACTAACCTTAACGGAGTCTGTGGTGATTGAAAGTGGAGATAGCGTTATTGTTGACGCTTTCTTACCTGCAGATGCGATAATTGACACCTTGATTTGGGATACTCAGGGACAGCCGTACAATTGCCTGGACGAGGAATGTCTGTCTATCATGGTAACCCCATTAGAAACTATCACAGTAAGTGCAGAAGCAATTGGGGGCGTAGGTTGTTCTGACGCAGACGCAATGCGAATAATTGTGAAAGTATTTAGGGATGTATATATACCCAATATTTTCACACCTAATGATGACGGATTGAATGATGTTTTCCTTCCTGAGACCGGAAGACGGGTAACTCAGGTTAATAATATGCAAATATTTGATCGTTGGGGAGCTCTACTTTTTGAAAGTCGAAACTTCATGACTGGCGATACAAACTTTGGCTGGGACGGCACATTCCGCGGTGAGGAGATGAACCCCGGCTCATACGTATACAAAGTTGAGGTGACTTACGATAATGGAACTACGGAGTTACTTCACGGTTCAGTAACTCTTGTTAGATAAATAGAAGAGTAACTTAAATTTTCTTAAGGGACGGGTGCGAATCCGTCCCTTTTTTGTCTTTTAGCTGTAATGATGCCAAAGACTTTACCATTTCCTTTACCAATAAGCAGCATTTTGCTATTTTCGATTGTCTATACAGCAAACCCTAATTTAAATTATACAATATGGCAAGGTCAATATTTACACATTTGACTCTTTTTTCTTTCCTTCTTATTCCCTTTCTGGTCAATGCCCAGACGAATGATTTGCCTTGTGACGCCTTTTCAAATCCGGAGGACGGATGGGGAACCACTACCGAATCGCGGACTTTAAACGCAGATTTTGCTGGTGTAAGTCCTTGGTTAACCGATAATGCCGGAGGCGGTATTCAGGATTTTGGTGTTGCCGGAGCTGACAGTTCAGTGTTCTACAAGTTGGAAGTGAATGAATATACGAGCTATGTTACCATTGAATACCTGGGCGGAGCTGTTACAGACTTGTCTGCAGCCCTATTTTTTTTGACGGAGCCATGTCCAGGGGTTACCGATTATGGAGAAGCGGTCTATGTAGACAGCGATGGGAATGACCTACTTGTTGAAGGTTTAGAAACGGTGGGATTGACGCGTTTTGACCTCTGTGGACTAACTGCACCCGATTTTGACAACCTGTATTTATGGTTAGCAGTTCCAACTTCGGGAGTGTCTAACGTAACTATTGAAGTTACACAAGAAGTTTCACCTTATAATGATCTTTGTGAGGACGCCACCGATCCCACCCGAGCTGCTGGAGATTTGGGTTTGGTTGAATATAATGATCAAACGGGTGAGTGTAATCCACCTGTTGGATGGACGAGTCCCCAAACGAATGAGGGCGCATGTCCCGTAGACATTGATTTGGCAGCTTCGGCCTGTTTTGATGGACATGAGGAGGATCCTGCCGTATGGTATACTTTCGAAACAGGACAAGATGTAGAACTTATTGACCTCACCGTTGAGCATTTTGTCTCTTCTGATTTGCGTGTTTCAATTTTTGAAATGGAAAACCCCTGTACGGCAGGCAACTTATTATTTCCAGCTACGCAAAACGCTGATGATTACTGTGATTCGGGTTCTGATTTAATAGAGTTTGAAAATGTGATGGTAAAGCCCAACACAACCTATTTTATCGTTGTGAGCACACCAATCGATGAGTGGGGTGAATTTGATATATGCCTGGAGGTTTGTGAACCGCCGATGAACAACCTGATTTGTGATGCAGAAGCCGTAGACTACCCCGATTTAGGTAGTTATGATCCCGATTTAGCAATACCTGGCTCTCCGGTAGCTGGAACTACAGTATGCGCTACTGGTTTTTTTGAAGATTTAGATCTTAACACTCTTATTGAGTTTGGATGTGGGGACGATTTTGAAAGTGCAGTATTTTATAAATTGAATGTTGATCCCTATGCCACAAAATTGACAATATCTGTAGATGCATTAAGCAGCGGTGGACAGTTAGCGGCCCAAGTGTTTCTTTATGATGGAACGCCCGATTGTGTGAATAGGGGTTACAACGTAAACATAAGCACCTTCGCAGAACCTGGCTTTAATGAGTGCGACTTTACTCCTGGAAATGATATGGAAATGGATTTGTGTGGGGTGCCTAATGAGGATTATGAAGATCTATATTTATGGGTGGCTACATCTATCGAAGATCAGGGAGATTTCAATCTTGAGTTTTTTCAAGAAATCGCACCCTTAAATGATTTGTGTGAGGACCCATCCTCACCTGACCGAGCTGCTACTGATCTTGGCCTACTTGATATCGGACAGGAGAGTGGAGATTGTAACCCGCCCGCGGGATGGGAGCCACAAACCAATAGAGGAGCTTGTCCTGTAGGCTTTCCTGGTGTGTCACCATGCTTTGATGAATTTGAAAATGAAGCCGTCGTTTGGTATCAGTTCGAAACAGGTGATGGTGTCGAGCAAGTCACGCTAAATGTGAATCACGATGAAGCCGATGAAGTCAGAATGGCCTTATTCGAAATGCCAATGGTCTGTGAGACCTTTTCTATTCCACCGGGACAGGATGAAGAAGAATACTGTCAGGGTGAAGTAAATGATGGGGTGGATAGTATATGGAATGTATTGGTTAGACAGAACACTACCTACTATGTGGTCGTCAGTACCCCTGAAGATCAATGGGGCGAGTTTGATATATGTATCAGTAATTGCGAAGCTCCTGACAATGATGTGCTTTGTGATGTAGTTGGTGATCCCAATTTTGATATACAACCTGGAATAGAAGACGAAGCCAACCGGAATGAGGTGGTTGTAAATGGAACAACAGCTTGTGCGAATAACTTCTTCACCGACTTTGACTTGAGCTATGAGGACTTTGGTTGCGCAGATTTGGAAAGTGCTGTGTTTTACAAACTTGACCTAGAAGATAATGCCACGCAAGTAACAGTGACTACGAATTTTGTAGATCCGCTTAACTCATTGGCTACTGGACTTTTCTTTGTGGATGACCCTTGTGATCCCGGCCGACAATATAATCAGCAACCATGGTTAGATGTGGATATGCAACCTTTAGTGGAATGTGATGCGGCTGTAGAAGATGAGATTGTGTTCAATTTATGTGGTCTGGAGCCAGCAGACCTGGATAACATCTACATTTGGGTGGCTACAGAGCGTTTGGATCAGGGAGAGTTTGAGCTTGAGCTGAGTCAAAAACTAGCTCCCCTTAATGATGAATGTGATAATGCCTACCCATTTGCTCCTGCCGAAATAGATGTTACTGAATGTTTTCAAGGAAATAACTTTTGGGGCTGTCCTGAAAACTTGACAGGCCAAATTAGTGATTGTATTGAGCCGTTGACTCTTCCGGGATATTCCACTGTTTGGCACGAAATTACAGTAGGCATGGAAATCGACTTTTTGGAAGTGGAATTGGATCACGGTTCTGGTGGCGAAGTAATTGTCTCTGCTATTGAGTTTGTCGGAGTTCCATGTGAGAGTGATTTTATTGAACTCTCGTGCGGTGATGCGACAGATGGTATGGTTTTAGATACAGTATCCCCACCGGCAAATCCTGCTGGTCAGGTATTTATTCTTGTTTCTACCCCTGCAGATGAATCGACAGAATACGAATTATGCATAACGGGGAGGGAAATTATTGGATGTATAAATGATCCTGTGCCTGAAGAGTGCCTATGTGAAACCGAGCCTATTTGTGGAGCGGATACATTATCTGACTACTGCCTTCAAATGGAGAATTTCCAAACTCCATGGTCTCAATTTCCAGGTTGCCCGGGTAATGTATTAAACAATCCCAATTGGTTTTCCTTTATTGCCGGAGAGGATCCTATATCTTTATTAATTACACCTTCTGATTGCGTAGCTATGGGTGGTGCAAATGGAATTCAGGTGGGTATTTACTCTTCGGATCAGGCGGATTTTCCTCCAGATCCGGATTGCAATACATGTAATCCAAACAATCAAAGCTTGAATCCTGTGTTCAATCAGTGTGGCTGCGTAACGACACCAATTACAGCAAATTGGACGCCCGAACCCGGGCGGCGTTATTTCGTTGTCATCGATGGCTGTGCCGGTGCGTTTTGTGAAGTCGAAGTTGAAGTTTTGTCAGGCGGAGATCCACCTGAGGTAGGACCATTCGAGCTTGGTGATTTTGAGGAAGTACAGTTAGAAGAATTTGATGATGTGGATACCTTTTGTTTAGGTGCCACAGGCGCAACCTTAGATATAGTCACGCCTACCGGAGCTTCTATTTTAGAGTATCAAGTATTGCCCGGTGGGGATGTGGAGTCTGTAGTTATTGATGGTTCCGGGGGGACAGTCACAATTGATCTACCGAATTCCGCATTTCTTAATGAAGGGGTTTTTACAGTTTGTGCGGTAGCCTTTAACGAATGTGGCAGTACATCAGATGAAATTTGCAAGGAATACTATGTACTTGAAATTCCAGATCGGTTTGACGATCCCTTAGTTCTTTGTAAAAATGAAACTGAAGAATGGGAGGGCATTGAAGTCCCGGGTCAGGGTCACGCTCCGGGAACTACCCAGACCTATGAAGCTCAATTGACAAATGAAGAGTTTGGTTGCCCTTATTCTGCTTTTATCGATGTCACACGATTGGACGATAATGAAGATAATCCGACGCAGATCGATACTTTCGTATGCTATGACGAGTTGATAACTGTTGGGTTCAATTATTTCTGTGAAACCTTGACAGAGCCGGGAACTTTTGAACAAGCTTGTGAGGGCTTTTCAGCTAATGGGTGTGATACTTTTTTCTCGATAGACCTCCTAGTGATGGGTGGTCCATACCTAATTGACCCGCTTTGTGATGGTAATGGAAATATGGTATTTTCCTTTCAAGATGCCGAACTTGGGGGCTATACACCTTGGCAGGAGCAGTTTCAGGAATATGCAAATAATCCTGATTATACGATTGAATACGAATGGGTAGTAGTTGGCTCTGGATTGGTTCTAGGAACAGATCAAAACCTGACGCTCTCACAATTACAAATTGAGCAAAATGAGAGTAATGGCGAGTTAACAATCCGCTTAGATATCATTATTTCGTACCAGGGTACTGTTGTTTGTGAGCAAGAATCGCCTCCTTATACCTTTATTTTAGAAAACAACTTCCCTTCAATTATTGATATATTAGGCGACACAAGCTTTTGTTTAGGCCAGGATGAATTAGTGTTATATTCCAATTACGAGGACCCATCGTTTCCTATACCCAATGGTGATCCGGATGATGTATTTTTACGTAGTTGGTCCATACCTACTGGTTTTGATTTTGTACCTCCTTCAAATCCAGCTTCTGATACCATAACGATTCAGGCACCCCCATCAAATGCGGGGTCAACTCTCTGTCTAGAGGTCACCACTGAAAGGTGTTTCTTCTCTGATGAATTATGTATTGACTTGATTCAGGAAGATCCCGACCAACCTGATTTGGGTGCCGATGATGCCACTTGCGATACCAGCTATACTTTTGCGCCGACCCTAGCAAATAGCGGTGGGTGGACTATTATTGATACTCCTGCTAGTGGGAACACTGCTTCCTTTTCTGCTTTGGGATCTTCTACGGCAACCGTAAGCGTAGAAGAGCCGGGTGTTTATACTTTTGAGTGGCGCGAAGGCCCCATCAGTTGTGCACGATACGATACGATTACTGTGGAGTTTTATGAATCTCCTTTTGATGTGAATTATGCAGATACTTGTTTTGACCTTGACTTCTTGGTTCAAATAGATATTGCTGGAGGAGCCGGAGGTTATTCTATTCATAGTTCATCAGATATCGGCGGACAATTTATCGGAGATACATTTGTTTCAGATACTATTCCTATTGACTTTGATACCAATTTTGGAGATGTTTTATTTTTGGTTGTAGAAGATGCCAATGGTTGCTTATCTGATTCAATACCTATTACACTCGTTTGTGCGTGTGATACGGAGGCTGGTCAGATGAGTTCGGACACGCTTAGCTTATGTGAGGACGAAATTGCAAACCCTGACTATTTAGGAGGAGAATTAAATGATGGGAATGATAGTATCGTCTATGTGTTGCACACTGGAGATACTACAGAACTAGGAACCGTCTTAGATTCTAGCTTGTTCTCAGATGGAACATTTGTATACAACGACAATCTTAATTTTGGACAAGTATATTATATCTCTGCAGTAATAGGAAATGGTCAGCCAGATGGCTGGACAGATTTGACCGACCCATGTTTAGCGGTTCCGGAAGGCCAGCCAGTCGTTTGGTATGAAAACCCCATTTCTAATGCAGGTGCAGATACTACAGTGTGTGGACTGGATTATGGACTTCAAGCTTCACCTTCAGTGGGTGAAGGGAGTTGGTCTGTCATACCCGACACCGGAGCTGTTGTGTTTTCAGATATTACAGATCCCAATGCCTCCGCTTCCGTATCTACAGCCGGGACTTACACCTTTCAGTGGGAGGAGAATAACGAGGACTGCATAGATTCAGATGATGTCCAAGTTACATTTGAAGGAGATATTGAGTTTAGAGTTGTGTATGAGTGTGATGGCACGGCTACTAATTATGTAGCGACAATAATCTTAAGTGGTGGTGGGGGCAATTATTTTGAAACTACTGGTCAAGGTACATTTTTAAGTCCTGATTCTTTGCAAACTCCAGCGATACCAAGAGGCGACCTTGTTGTTTATGTGGTGGATAATGATTTAGGCTGCGGTCCAGATACTATCAACATAGTAACGGAATGTGAGTGTACGACGGAAGTGGGCACCATGGATATAAATACGACGCTAACAGCATGTTCAGACGAGTGCATTGATGTATCAACGCTTTATGATAATACGAATGAATTTCAAGATGGAAATGACCTGGGAGCCTATATCCTTCACTCATCTTCAGATACAGTGGTAGGTGATGAGACTTATGCTCAAAGTATAAACGGAGAATTTTGCTATTCAAGTTTACCAGGGGTAGTTCCATTTGGAGACACCTTATATGTTGCGCGCATCGTTGGCAATAATGGAGGTGGCGGCCGCGTGGACACAACGGACGAATGTTTGAAACTGTCCTTTGGAGTGCCAGTCGTCTTTTATGAGCAGCCTGTGGCAAATGCAGGTGTTGATCAAAGTGTGTGTGACTTAGTGGGTGAATTACAGGCAATAAGATCGGTGACAGGAAGTCAAGTCAGCTGGGGATACCTAGGTGGTCCTTCTCAAAATGTGACCATTGCCCTCGTAAATTCAGACACTACTGCTGTAACGGTTGAAGATTTTGGCACGCATGAGTTTGTCTTTACGGAGACCAATAATGGTTGTATCAGTCGAGATACAGTGTCGATTACATTTCAATCTACACCTTCTATTGATGTAGACAACCTAAGCATTGTTTGCGATGATATAGGACAAACTTACACTGTAAGCTTTGATATTTTATTAGGAGAGGAAAGCTCTCTTCAAGTTGTGGGTAACACGGGCACGCTGACGGGACGGACATTTGTTTCTGATCCAATTCCAAGTGGAGACACCTACAACTTTACCGTCTCAGATGGCAATGGATGTGGAGCCTCATCAGTAAGTGATTTATTCGAATGCCCTTGTTTAACCGAAATAGGATCTATAGATGGTCAGGAATTAAATCTATGTGAGGATGAGCAAGTAAATGGTATCAGTTATAATGCCGCAGGTGAGAATAGAGATGGTAATGATGAATTGCGTTTTGCTTTATTGGATAATGCAGATAACATCTTATTTGAGAGTACGAATGCAGATTTTGCTTTTGATCCGGGAACCATGACATTGGGCGAAACCTATTTCGTTCGGGTGTATCTGGGTTCTGTCATAGGCGGCGTATTTCAATTTGCTGAAGACTGCACCCTATCTGATGGGGATATTTCAGTCACCTGGTGGGCTTATCCCGAAGCGGATGCGATACCGAGTGCAGATGAAATTACATGTTTACTGACATCCATAGATATTGATGGTTCAGTTTCTGTAGGTCAACGATTATCGTACAGTTGGTCAACTGCGGACGGAAGTATCGAAGCGGGAACTGCTAGCCAAGCCGTAGTAACTGTTAACTCAGGTGGGACGTATACCTTGGTAGTCACAGATGAGTTGAGTGGTTGTTCTGATGAAGTTAGCGTTTTGATTGAGCAAAGTGATGATGTTCCAGAAGCAAGAATTGCGACGCCTGAAATACTTACTTGTGAAGTCCTGGAAGTTACTCTTGACGGTTCTGCAAGTTCATCTGGGGCAGATATTGAGTACGTATGGACTACAACAGATGGCAATATTGTCTCTGATCCTTCTTTACCAACGGTTACCGTTGACGAAGCGGGAACATACAGGTTATTGGTTAGAAATACCTCCAATGATTGTGAAGTTTCAGCTTCTGTAGAAGTTACCGTGGAGCGTGTTCTTCCCATTGTACAAGTGCAAGCTCTAAACCAATTGAGCTGCTCAGACGAAACGGTAACGGTCGTGAGTACAGGATCATCCACGGGCGCGGTCTTCGAATACCTTTGGAGTACAACTGATGGATCTATTGTAGGTGCAACCGATGGAGTTGAAATTACTGTAGACCAGCCTGGCGACTATCAGCTAGTTATTTCTAATTCGGATAACGGCTGTATAGATTCTGCGACAGTGACGGTTACTCGTGTTCAGAACGAATTGAGTAGTATAACTGTGGATGCTCGTGATCCTCTATGTAATGGTGATAGTAATGGCCAAATAGAGATTACAGCTGCTGATGGAGCGATGCCTATAACATATGTGTTGAACGGAAGTAACCAGAATTCCACTGGATTATTTACAGGCCTAGGTCCTGGTGTATATGCGATTACAGTGACAGATGCCAATGGCTGTGTGGTCATGGACGAAGTTGAGTTGATCGATCCGCCTATTGTCGAGATCACTTTGAGTGAATCTGTTATTATCGATGAGGGTGATAGTGTTATTGTGGACGCATTTTTACCACCAAGCACCATTGTTGATACCATTATTTGGGATACAGAAGGAACGCCGTATCGCTGTTTGGATTCAGAGTGCCTATCAATTCTTTTATCTCCATTGAATACAATTACTGTCAGTGCTACAGCAGTAGGGGGTGTCGGTTGTTCCGATGAAGATGCGACAAGAATCATCGTCCGTGTGAATCGAGACATTTTTATACCTAACATCTTCTCACCGAATAATGATAATGTCAATGATGTATTTCTTCCTACCGCAGGTCGACGAGTACAATTGATTAACTCAATGCAGATTTTCGATCGTTGGGGTAATTTGGTCTTTGAAAGTCGAGACTTCTTGCCAGGTGATACTTCATTTGGTTGGAATGGTACTTTCAGAGGGAAAGAAATGGCTCCCGGAGTGTTTGTTTATAAAGTTGATGTTACATTCGATGATGGAAATTCAGAGATTATGGACGGTACAGTAACGCTTGTGCGATAAGCTGATTTTTAAAAACCTAAAAAGCCGCTAAATTAGATTTTAGCGGCTTTTTTTTGTGAATAGGTTTCACTAAAGTCTTAGCTCATTTGTTCGTTAAATAAATGTTTGTCGCTATGTAAATAATGACAAAATAGACAGACTAGAGGATAATTCAAGAGGCAAATTTCGCTTCCAATCAACGACTGCTTTGTGCGGTTTATTAAAAACCAACACACCTGCATAGGATACACCGTTGTAGACATCTTTATTGGATCCTATTTATTAGATAAGGCACTACGTTGAAAAGGAAGGGTGAACTTTTAAAATGGTGAAGATGTATACCGCTGGACTAGCGATGTGCAGCCATACGCTGCATAATTGCAGCGGAGTCGCTCCAGCTCGCTGGCGCGACCGAGTGAAGCTCCGGAATCCTCGAAATCGCAAACGGCGATCTTCGGGATGAAGGAGGCAAACTGAACGAGTGGCGAAACGTAGCGCCACCCAACTTGTTGGGTGGAGGCCCCTATGCGAGCGAATAGAAATTTAGAATCAGAGGTGCAGGTACAATTGTATATCCATAAATCTATAATTAGATCTCGATCTAGAGGAAAGGAGAGTTGTTTTTGGGTAGGGTTTAGGGTAAAGGTCGCTGCATTTCAAGAGATGCTGAACTTGCATTAGAAATAATGTATCTCAATGCTTCGCGAAGACTCACTTTAGACTCAAAAACTACCGAAGTAGCGATAGTCATATTGTTTTTTGCCTTGAGTTCAAATTTGAGATTTCCCCGATCGGTATCGTTAATGTCGAAATTGTCTTTATCCTCCGACAATTCTTTGAAATTGCTAATACCTTTTCTAACACCTTTCTCTGAGGTATAGCTATTGGATTGCATTAATTGGCGACCCGTATTATTAAGGAATCGAAAGTAGTAATCCTGATTCAATTGGCTCTGATAAATTAAAAACTTCATGCTCAATGTTTGATGCCAGCGATTAAAATTTTATGTCATGTATGATACGGCAAAAAAGCCAAAATACCAACTACATTCTCGGACTTCCTGTAAACAGAGCCAAATCTTTAAGGAGGAAGGCTCTAATATGCTTAAAGCTTTCAAGAATAAAGGGAAAATTAAAATGGTAGGCCTAATAGCAAGTATATTCAATCCACAAAAGTGTAGAAAATGAATAAAATTTAAGGCAATAGTAAATACCAAATGGCCTCAACAAATAGGAGTTTTTTAGGTTTGCAATCGCTGATTGATAAGGTCTAAGGCTACCTTCAATTGTTGTTTTTGAGACATTTGGGAATTGTCAATTAGGATGGCATCTGGAGCTTTTCTGAGGGGAGAGTCTTTTCGGGTGGAGTCTATGTGATCTCTTGATTTAAGGTTATCCCTAACCTCTTTCTTGCTCACGCTTAACCCTTTATTCTTAAGCTCTAGATATCTACGTTGGACTCTCACTTGCGTGTCTGCTGTTATAAAGAGTTTTATATCCGCATTAGGAAAAACTACGGTGCCAATGTCACGGCCATCCATCACAACTGAGCCGTCGCTTGCGTATTCGCGTTGAAGTTGTACCATTTTTTTCCTGACGGGAGAAATAGCGGCTACTTCACTTACCTTACTTGAGATGTCTTGAGTTCTAATTTTATTTTCTACATTCCCTCCGCTAAGATAAATGACTGAATCGCCATTTTCTCGTTCGAAATGAACGTGAATTTTATCTAGAGCTTCTTTGACAGCAGTCAGGTTCGATATATCAATATTGTTCTTTATGAGGTAATATGTAACCGCTCTGTACATAGCTCCAGAATCAATATAAATACAATTTAACTTTTTTGACAGGTCACGGGCTAAAGTGCTTTTACCGCAGGCCGAAAATCCATCGATGGCAATGATAATTGGCTTTTTCATAAGCTATTAACTAAGCCCGAATCACTGTTCAGGTTATCAAAAGTGAATTTAATATTCATCTTCATTAAATAGAAAATCGTCTTTTCGAGGATAGTCTGGCCAAATGTCTTCCATGCTATCATAGGCTTCTCCCTCATCTTCAATGGCTTGTAGGTTTTCAATGACCTCCAAAGGGGCGCCGGATCGAACTGCATAATCAATTAACTCATCTCTTGTAGCCGGCCATGGGGCATCTTCAAGGTGGTGTGCTAGTTCTAAAGTCCAATACATATGGTTGTTTTTGCTTTATATGCTAGCAAAAGTAAAAAAATATCACATCTATGCAAGTTTACAGTGGCATTATGCGATAAAAAATTCAAAATAATTTTAAATAATCAACATTGCGTCACCATAGCTGTAGAAACGATATTTTTCTTTTATGGCTTCTTGATAGGCATCCATGATCAAATCATATCCACCAAATGCTGCTACCATAATAACCAGACTGCTTTTAGGCAGGTGGAAATTAGTGATCATACTGTCGGCAATGTGAAAGTCAAAGGGTGGGAAAATGAAAAGGTTTGTCCATCCTTCTGCAGCCTTTAAACTATCAGTAGCAGATACAGCCGACTCTATGGAGCGCATCGAGGTAGTTCCCACCGCACACACTCGGCCATTATTTTCTTTGGCTCTATTTACAATTTCGGCGTTTTTCTGGTTTATTTTGAAATACTCCGCTTCCATTTTGTGCTTTGACAAATCCTCCACTTCGATATCATTAAATGTACCTAAACCGACATGCAGTGTAACCTTAGCAAAGTCAATGCCTTTTATTTGAAGGCGCTTGAGTAAGTGCTCACTAAAATGTAGTCCAGCTGTAGGCGCAGCTACTGAACCCGTCTCTTCCGCATAGAGGGTTTGATATCGATCTATATCGATTTGCTCGACTTCTCGATTGATAAATTTTGGCAATGGGGTGTTACCTAGTGAATATAGTGTTTCTCTAAATGTCTGGTGATCACCTTCGTAGAAGAACCGAATTGTTCTTCCTCTTGAGGTGGTATTATCAACTACTTCGGCAATCAAAAGGTCATTGCCCTTCTCATCAGAAAAATATAGCTTATTTCCCACGCGTATTTTTCGGGCCGGGTCGACTAAAACATCCCACAAAAACATATCCTCATTGAGTTCACGAAGTAAAAACACTTCGATTTTAGCTCCGGTCTTTTCTTTACGTCCAAACAAGCGTGCAGGAAAAACCTTAGTGTTATTCATTATAAAGCTGTCGCCATCGTCAAAGTAGTCAACGATATCTTTAAATAACTTATGTTCAATTTTACCTGTATCCTTATGGACAACCATAAGCCGAGATTCGTCTCGGTGCTCGCTAGGGTACTGAGCAATCAATTCCTTAGGTAAGTCAAACTTAAATTGAGATAGTTTCGTTCGCATATATCGATGGGATTTTATCTGAGATTATGAGTAAAGAGTGCAAAAATAATAAAACAAGGCGTATTTATCCATTGTTTGGGGCACGTTGTCGATAATTGTGTACGAAAAGGACTTATTCTCCTTATTTTGGGTTCTTTAATTAGGAAAACTTTAATTCATGATTTGGCTTCGGCTAGTAGGTGAAAGTTTTCTGCAGGCTATGCAGGAGCTTTTCGCTAATAAATTGCGATCCTTTCTTTCTCTTTTGGGAATCAGCATCGGCATCTTTTGTATTATCGCCGTATTAAGTGTTGTAGACTCGCTGGAGCAAAGCATAGTTGAAAGCTTTGACAAGTTAGGCAATGATGTCATCTATGTCGATAAGCGGCCTTGGAATGAGGATCCGAGTCGAAACTATTGGAAGTACATCAAATGGCCTCAGCCTGATTACCAGGATTATGAGTTTTTAAAAGAACGTCTAGCTGATGAAGCCTCGACATCATTTGCCCAATTCATACCGGGAAAGGCGCTGAAATATCGAAATTCAAGTGTAGAGGGCTTATTTATGGCTGCGGTAACCTATGAATACAAAACTATTTATAGCCTCACCTTTGAATCAGGCCGTTATTTCACACCCGCAGAACACGCTTCTGCCAGAAACCAAATAATTCTGGGTTTTGAGGTGAAAGATCGATTATTTGGAGATATGGATCCTGTTGGAAGGTATATCAAAATGTTGGGTCGAAAATTTCAAGTCATAGGTGTGATGGAGGAGGAGGGGGAATCGCTCATTAATATTTTCCCATTGGACCAAGCTGTTATTATCGGCTATCCTACCGCTCAAAAATTTCTCAATCGAACGAGTCGAGTATTTTCTACCAATTTGACGGTAAAACCTCTCAATTCTGAGCAATCAATGGATGCCTTAAAAGGGGAGGTGATTTCAGCACTTCGGGCAGGAAGAAAATTGAGACCCAACGAGAGTAATAACTTCGTGTTGAATGAATTGACAATGATCGCTGATGCACTACAAGGTTTTTTTGGGGTATTAAATTCCGCAGGCATTTTCATAGGCCTCTTTGCTATTCTAGTGGGTATGTTCAGTGTGGCAAATATTATGTTTGTTTCTGTGAAAGAGCGTACCAATATTATCGGGATAAAAAAGGCACTTGGTGCAAAACGCGCCATCATTTTGTCTGAGTTCTTGATTGAGTCTATCGTATTATGTATAGTTGGTGGCCTAGCAGGCTTGGCCCTGGTTTTTATCGTTTTTATATTACTCAATCAGTTTCTTCCTTTTGAATTTGTATTGTCGCTTGGCAATATATTGATTGGAGTCATTCTTTCTGTTTTGATCGGCGTGCTGTCGGGCTTAATCCCTGCTATAAAAGCATCCGGATTAGATCCTGTTGTAGCAATCCGCTCTTAGGTCAATGGAAACTAAGATCCTCTCTACTCAGTTTCATATTTTCTCGGGGGAATTATGCATCAAGACGGCTATGAATTGCTAGGTAGGCCTGGCATTGTTCTAGACCTCATTAGCTAGGGGAGGAGTATGGTCTTAGTCTAATTGTATATTTTTTCAATAGCTTGTTCCAGGCATAAAAAAAGCCATTGCGTTAACAATGGCTTTCTCTATATCTTCTAATGGATCTCAGTTTATTTTACCTGATCAACAATAGATTTAAATGTAGCTTTATTATTGACTGCTAAATCTGCTAAAACTTTACGATTTAACTTTATGTCGTTTTGCTTGAGTCCATGAATGAACTTAGAATAGCTCATTCCTTCTAGTCGAGAAGCTGCATTAATTCGGGCAATCCATAATCTACGGAAAGCTCTCTTTTTATTTCTTCTATCGCGATAAGCATATAACCAACCCTTTTCCACAGCATTTTTTGCTACCGTGTATACATTTTTTCGGGCTCCAAAATAGCCTTTTGCGGCTTTTAAGTACTTTTTGCGCTTGCGTTTGGACGCTACCGCGTTTACTGATCTAGGCATACATGTTAATTTAGTTCGATGTAGGGGATTACTCTCTTGAGACCTACACCCTCGTTAAATAATTATTTTTTACAAAGAAGTCGCTTCACTTTTGTCTCATCAGCTTTACTAACCAATGTCGACCCATTTAGTCTAAGTTTGCGATTTTTAGTTTTCTTACGCATAAGGTGAGCAGCATTCGCTTGATACCTCTTAATTCGACCGCTTCCGGTTAATTTAAAACGCTTCTTTGCACTCGAATTCGTCTTCATCTTGGGCATAACCTGTAGGTTTTAATTAAAGTGAGGCAAATGTACACTTTAATTCAGTAATCGTAAAAATTTTACTTCTTTTTCTTTTTTGGAGCTATCATCACATTCATACGTCGGCCTTCCATTTTTGGTAAATGCTCTGCTGATCCATAATCTTCAAGCTCTTTAATAAATCTTAGCAACAGAAGTTCGCCTCGGTCTTTGAAGACAATAGATCTACCCTTGAAATGTACATAAGCCTTTAATTTGGCACCGTCCTCTAAAAAGCCTTTGGCGTGATTTAACTTGAAATCGAAATCGTGATCATCAGTATTTGGTCCGAAACGAACCTCTTTAATAACCGTTTTTTGCGTTTTCGCTTTAATTTCTTTTTCCCGCTTCTTTTTCTCGTACAAAAACTTATTGTAGTCGATAATTTTCACCACTGGGGGCTTCGCATTTGGTGAAATTACAACTACATCCAAGCCCATATCATCTGCCCATTGCTGAACTTGTGTTGTATCGTAAACCTCAGGACCTAATTCTTTTCCAGCAGTTTTGCTTATTTCTTCTAAGTCTTCACCTACTAATCGAACTTTAGGTACCCGAATTTTATCGTTGACAATGTATTTCGGTTTTTTTCTACGTAGTGGTTTTTTAAATCCTCGTCTTCTAGCCAAATTGTTTTGTTTTGTTAATCAATGTGTTCTGTAATATATTTAAAAATCAGCACTTTCCAAATGCAGGGGTCGTAAACCTTGATTTAACTGCCATATAAGGTCCATTTGCTCCTCAAACCTGCCCCTTTTATGAACTTTGGGTTTAAAAGTTACATGTATTTTCAGACAGAAACATAAAGAATTACGATTCAGATTCACTATCGACTTTCTGTCGAAGCTGAATTTTTAATTTCTTTTTATCTTCTGAACTATCCATTATGGCATAAAAAGAGCTGCCTTCTTCAGGCTTTTTCGCCAAAATAAATTCTGCCAATGGATCTTCAATATATTTTTGAATAGCACGGTGCAAGGGTCTAGCACCATACTGAGGGTCAAATCCTTTTTTCGCAACAAACTCTTTGGCCTTTTGCGAAAGCTCCAGATCGTACTCCATATCTTTCAATCGATCGAATAAATCCTTAAGAGCGATATCGATAATTTTATGGATCTCTTCTTCACCTAAGCTGTTAAAGATGACTACATCATCAATACGATTTAAAAATTCTGGAGAGAACGTACGCTTTAGTGCATTTTGTATTACGCCCTTATTATACTCCTCTTTATTCTCAAGCTGAGCTTTAGTGTTAAATCCAACACCCTGACCAAAATCTTTAAGCTGTCGAACTCCAATATTGGAGGTCATAATTATCAGCGTATTTTTGAAATCAACTTTTCGTCCTAAACCATCGGTCAATAAGCCATCGTCTAAGACTTGAAGGAGTATATTGAATACGTCTGGGTGAGCTTTTTCAATTTCATCCAGCAAAATCACTGAATAGGGTTTTCTGCGCACTCGTTCGGTGAGCTGCCCACCTTCCTCGTATCCCACATAGCCGGGAGGAGCTCCAATAAGTCGACTCACAGAGAACTTCTCCATGTACTCGCTCATATCCATCCTTATCAGCGCGTCATCAGTATCAAACATATAACGTGCTAAGGATTTAGCTAACTCTGTTTTACCTACACCCGTTGGCCCTAGAAAAATAAATGTACCTATAGGTTTATTGGGGTCCTTAAGTCCTACACGGTTTCGCTGAATCGCCTTTGTTACCTTTTCTATAGCCTCATCCTGACCAATAATCGATTTGTTTAGATCCTGGTGCATGTGAACAAGCTTATTACTTTCGCTCTTCGCAACTTTATTCACAGGTATACCGGTGATCATCGCAATGACTTCCGCGATATCGTTTTCATCTACGGGGTATCGCATTTCTTTTGCGTCCTCTTCCCATTTGTTTTTTGCCTGATCTAATTGCTTGAGTAACTTGGACTCATTATCTCGGTGCATGGCTGCTTTCTCATACTGTTGATTCTTAACAGCCTGATTTTTAGCTTCCTTTAATTTTTCAATTTTTGATTCCAACTCCTCTATATGCTTGGGTACATGGATGTTTTTTAAGTGCACACGTGCACCTACTTCATCCATTACATCTATCGCTTTATCGGGTAGGAACCGGTCACTAATATACCGATCTGATAATTTAACACAATTCTTAATCGCTTCATCAGAGTAGGTCACATTGTGAAACTCTTCGTACTTCGAACGAATGTTTTCTAGAATATGTAGTGTTTCCTCTGCACTTGGGGGATCTATAATGACTTTCTGAAATCTACGATCTAAAGCACCATCTTTTTCAATATGCTGCCGATACTCATCGAGCGTAGAAGCACCGATACATTGCAGATCACCTCGAGCCAATGCAGGTTTAAAGATGTTCGACGCGTCCAAAGAACCTGTCGCTCCACCCGCACCTACTATGGTGTGAATTTCATCAATAAATAGAATGACGTCCGAAGACTTTTCTAATTCGCCCATTATAGCCTTCATCCGCTCTTCAAACTGGCCTCTATATTTCGTTCCTGCCACCATAGCAGCCATATCAAGCATTACGAGTCGCTTGTTAAAGAGCGTTCGACTCACTTTGCGATCTTTGATTCGGAGGGCCAGACCTTCGACAATCGCCGTCTTACCTACACCGGGCTCACCAATTAATATGGGGTTGTTTTTCTTTCGCCGACCCAAAATTTGAGACACACGCTCAATTTCTTTATCTCGACCAATAATAGGATCTAATTTATCGTCTTCAGCCAATTGCGTTATATCTCTGCCGAAATTGTCCAATACCGGCGTACGAGACTTAGTCCCACTTTTTCGGCTGTATCGACTGCCACCGCTATCCGATCCACCATCTTCGAAAGGTGCATCGCTATCTGAAGCCGCAGCCGAAAACATATCCGACTCAGAGTAATCTAGTTCTTGCTTGACAAACTCTAACTCAGATTTAAAACCTTCGTAATCAACTTCAAATTCATCCAGCACTTTTGCACCTAAATTGTCGCCGTGCTTTAAAATAGAAAGCACCAAAAGCTCCGGACTTATTTCGTCCTGCCCCATAGATTTAGCTTCTAAAAAGCTGACCTTCAGTATTTTCTCAGCATGATGATTGAGGTACAGCCGTCCTATGTTGAAGTTAGCCTGATCCTTAGAGTTTTTTGGTGCAATTTCAGAAATCGCATCTTTTAACTCATCAAAATTTACGTCTAGTGAATCTAGTACTACAATCGCAAGATTATCGCTATCTTTCACTAAACCGAGAAGAAGATGCTCAGTGCCAATGTAATCACTCCCCAGCTTCAGCGCTTCTTCGCGGCTGAGAGAAAGAATTTTCTTGACTTTAGGTGAAAATTTTCTATTCATGTTGTTTTTTCAATTCGTATCTGATCTATAAATAGGTAATAATTGAACCCATTAATAGTTTAGTATTTACTACTAATAAAACTGTGCCATCCTTACTTTCAGGCCGTTTTGACATTATTATCAAATATAAATGGAAAAATTGGCAGTATTACAGCTATTCACCATTATTTTTTTATTCTGTAATCGGGTTTGTTTTTTTGCCGGCACCCCATTCGCCTCTGGCGATTGGGGTCAGGCTATCCGCTTGTAGTGCGCACATCCCGAGTGGGCCGTCCTAAGGCTGCGGAGTCTGTAGCAGCCTATCCTCGCCAAAGGTCGGACCACACACGGCATGCACGCCCTATCGCTTCTATCCCTGCCGGGAGTCCTGAACAAAAGCTTAGTCCTAAAAAGTCCCTGTTTGGAATTATTGACCATGAGAGGATGCTGTTTCATTTCCCATATGAATCGTTAATGAAAAGTTACATAATGAGTACATCTTACACTTATAGGGCATTTAATAGAAGTGAAAATGTGAACCGGGTTCATTTTTTGATAAAATTCGATCGGCTTAACGAGTTTGTGTCAAGCTGTAAACCTAAGAGTTTGTTAAGATTTTTAATTTATGAGTCGATAATGACGTTTAAGAAAATTAAACCTTTATTTTTACAAACGCGTTAATGAAACAAAATACCATTTATGAAGTATAGTCTTGATAAAAAAGAAAACTATGCCATTTTCGATTTAGAAGAGGAGAATTTAAACTCTATGATTGCACCTAAGTTGAAATCTGAGTTTATATTCTTGAGAAATGAAGGCGTCCCACATCTTATCCTTGATATGAGTGATGTAAAATATGTAGACTCCTCGGGATTAAGTGCTATTCTTACCGCCAATCGATTGTGGAAGAATGATGGACTGTTTATTATCGCAGGTATCAATCACAGCACGGTTCAAAAGATTATAGAAATATCTCGTTTAGATACGATTTTAACCATTGAAGATAAAGTTGAAGATGCCGTGGCTACTATAGAAAGCCACCTTCAATCGGCTTCATAACTAATACCCATTTCTAGTATAATCCCCCATGACTTTCGAAGTCACTATTTTAGGCTCTAATTCCGCCCTTCCAGCAGCGGGCAGACATCCTTCGGCCCAGATTCTTAATATACAAGATCAACTGTACTTGATAGATTGCGGTGAGGGTACTCAGATTCAAATGAATCGCTACCGAATTAAGCGCAGCGGAATCGACCATATATTTATAAGTCATTTACACGGAGACCATGTATTGGGATTACTTCCGCTTATAAACTCATTTGCGCTCAATCGGCGGGAACGTTCATTGTCAATTTACGGCCCTAAACCTATCCGAAGGTTTGTAGAACATCAACTGGAATGCACTAAATCCCGCCTGCCGTATGCGATTCACTTTTTTGAGTTTGAAGAAGGGTATGATGGGCTTGTAATGGAGAATAACTCCATTCGGGTGAATGCACTTCCCCTTGAACACCGGATACCTACTATGGGGTTCCTATTTCAGGAAAAAGAGCATCCTCCTCATATACGCCCGGATCAAATGCGAAAGTATAACATCTCCTTCGAGCAGGTGCCAGACATTAAAAAAGGAGAGCCCGGCACAAATCAAAGTGGTGAAAAGGTGCCCAGCTCCCAGCTGACAAGGCCTGCAGCGCCTCCACGGGCATATGTATATATGTCAGATACTCGCGTCTTGCCCCTATTGGCTAATCGTATAAATAATGTAGATCTATTGTATCACGAAGCCACGTTTTTGCACGAATTATTGGATAGGGCAGAGAAAACATCTCATACCACTGCCAAAGAGGCGGGGCAATTTGCAAAGCGCGCCGGTGTTGAAAAGTTAATTATTGGTCATTTTTCAACCCGATACCAAAACTTACAGCCTCTTTTAGATGAGGCTCAAAGGTACTTTCCTGCTACACAATTGGCTGAAGAGGGAACTACTTTTTCTGTCCCTCAAAAAGATGATTGATGTTTTTTAGCTTCATTTTTTGGGAATGTATAAATTACAATTATCTTTGCAATCGCTTTTTAAAAGAGCAGATTCCGTAGCTCAGCTGGTAGAGCATCTCACTTTTAATGAGAGGGTCTTGGGTTCGAGCCCCAACGGAATCACTAGGGCTTTCACAGATGTGAAGGCCCTTTTTTATTTATTGAACTTGCCGTTCTATTTTAGGTGAGATGCCCGTAAGTAGTTCGTAGATAAATCTGCCAGATTGCTCAGCAGCTGCATCCCATCCAAAAGGGCCATCCGCAGAAATCAGTGTAACTTCTGTTTCCTCGGGCCTAAAAGGCAGGCCGCTTACATCAACTATGATCTGATTCATATTGACTCTTCCAATGATAGGCCAGTACTCACGACCTATTTTAATTTTCCAACGATTAGAAAATGACCGAGGAAAACCATCACCATAGCCGGTTGGAATCATCACCGTATCGACCTCGTGAGATGTTTTATGTGTTTTTCCGTAGCCAGTAAACTGGCCGTTTGGAATTCGCTGTCGACCCGCAATACGCGACTTCCATTCTATGGCTGGCTTTGGTGCTGGGTATTGATCTGAAGGCCACCTGGAAAGGGCATAGGGGGAAGGGAAAAAACCATAAGCTAAAATTCCCGTGCGCGCACTCGTGAAAACATCGGCATGTTCTATCATGAGTCCGGCTGAATTGGGACCATGCCATTCGAGCTTTCCTTTAATTTGAGGATGTTCTTTCTCTATTTCAGCTCGAAAATTTCGAAAAACCTGAATTTGGCTGTGAACCCTATCGATATTATCGGATTCATCGGCACCGGACAAATGGGTGCAGAACCCAAGGCATTGAATCTGAGGATGCCTGAAAAGGTCGCCAATTTTTTGTTTTATTTCGTCAGGTGGAATACCCGTTCGATGCATACCTGTTTCGATCTCAAAGTGAAGCTTCAAAGGTTCTCCACTAGATTCAATGCGCGGAATGACTTTTTGAATGCTTTCCCAAAAGGAAAGCTCCCAAATCGTAAGCTCTATATTGTATTCTTTACATTGCTCAATATTTTTGCGACTTATGGGACCAATCAGCAGGATGGAAAGTTGATTGTGTTGTTTGCGTAAAGTAATGGCATCTGACAAATGATAACAAATCAATCTTCCAACACCTGCTTTTACGAATAATTTTGCCGCTGTTAACAAATCGTGCCCGTAAGCATGACCTTTGACAACCACCCCTAATGGTTTTTTATAATAGACTTGAAGCGTTCGGATATTTTGCAAAAATATCTTTTCGTTGATGATCAAACTTTGATAATATGAGGCGTGGTGCTTCATGAGGGAAATATTTTCCCGGGATTTAAAATATTGTTGGGATCAAATAGGGCTTTAATGTTTTTCATTAATTGGATTTCTATGGGCGAAAACACGATATCCATATAATTTTTTTGAACCCAGCCGATTCCGTGTTCACCGGAGATTGTGCCTCCCAGTGCCTTCACCTTTTCAAATAGCTTTCGAATGGCATGTGTAAGGTCTTCATTCCATTCTTTTTCTGTCATATCTCCCTTTAAAATATTTACATGTAAGTTCCCATCACCAGCGTGCCCATAGCATACTGAATCAAATCCATGAGCTTTTCCAATTTCTTTTACACTTTTCAATAAATCTGGAAATGCAAATCTCGGTACGACAGTATCCTCTTCCTTGTAAATGGAGTTTCGCTTTACGGCTTCGCCGACGATACGCCGCATTTTCCATAATCTTTCCTTTTGAGCTTCTGTATCTGCCATTAGAATTTCACCGCATTCAAATGCATCCAGTGTATTGAAAATGGTTTCAGCTTCTTTCATCATCAGGTCAGGGTAATTCCCATCGAGTTCAATGAGAAGGTGTGCCTCAATATTGTCGGGGATTTCTAGCCGATCTGCTTCTGGAAGTGCACTGGTTGCTGCGTCCAGCGCCGCGCGTTCCATAAATTCTAATCCGGAAGGTATGATACCTGCTTTCATGATCGCAGGTACTGCCTGAGCAGCCTGTTCCAAATGCTTGAAGGGTGCCAGCATCAGTAGGGTATGGGTGGGATGAGGAATTACTTTCAGTACAATTTCAGTGACGATACCCAAGGTCCCTTCACTACCTACCAGGAGCTGAGTTAGGTTGTAGCCTGTCGCATTTTTTAGTGTGTTACTGCCCGTCCAAATGACCTCCCCATTCGGCAATACAACTTCTAAGTTAAGCACATAGTCCTTTACAACACCGTACTTTACGGCCTTAGGACCTCCGCTATTTTCTGCGATATTTCCACCTATAAAACAACTTCCTTTAGAGGCGGGGTCTGGCGGATAAAATAAGCCCTTAGACGCCAATGCTTCCTGGAGTTCTTGGGTTATAACTCCTGGTTGAACAGTCGCCATAAAATTATTTTCATCAATGCTAAGAATTTGATTCATGCGCTTCATACTAAGAACGACGCCTCCGAAGACAGGAATAGCACCTCCACTAAGCCCGGTGCCGGCTCCCCGAACAGTCACGGGAATGCGGCCCTGGTTGCAGTGGCGCATAATTAAGCTAATCTCCTCTGTAGTTTTAGGCTCTATTACTACCTCTGGACGAATTGAAATATCTTCAGTCTGGTCTCGACCATGGCGGTCTAAGTCTTCTAAGTTGGTATAGATATACTTAGAATCCAGAATCTGCCCAAAGTGATCGAGATCACTTTGGGTGATCTTTTCGTAAGTATTATTTAAGGTTTTCATTTATTTCACGTTGAATTAGGCTTAAATCTAAAACACCAATACCTTTATGGTGTTTCAGATTTGTAGATATGATTGACCAAAAGCCCAAAATACAAATAATTGGCGGCCCTTGCAGTGCTGAGTCAGAAGCTCAAATTCTCCAACTCGCCGCATGGGGAAAGAAAAAAGCTTGGGGGCGTTTCCGCGCAGGCTTGTGGAAACCCCGAACCCGGCCCGGTTCCTTTGATGGCGTTGGCCAGCGGGGATTATCCTGGTTAAAGAAGGCGGAGGAGACTTCAGGACTTCCCACTCTTACAGAAGTGGCTACACCCCGGCAGGCAGAGCAAGTTTTAAATTCAGGTATTTCGGGATTTTGGATAGGTGCCCGCACGTCGCTAAACCCTTTTTACGTACAAGAAATTGCAGAAGTGGTAAAAGGTGCAGATGTAGAAGTCTGGATTAAAAATCCGATTCATCCAGATTTAGATGCCTGGGTGGGAGCTGTTGAGCGCATGCAATCTGCATCTGTTAAAAAGGTAGGTGCCATTCACAGGGGGTTCTTTGTATTTCGGCAATCCAATTTAAGGAATTCGCCGGTATGGTCTGTTCCGCTGGGCTTGCGACGACTTTTTCCCGAATTGGAAATGTTCTGTGATATTAGCCATATAGCGGGACATCGGGACCGAATAGGTCAAGTAATGTCGCAGGCACTGCACCTTAACTTTTCGGGAATCATGGCTGAAGTGCACGAAAGTCCGACATCTGCGCTTACAGATGCAGATCAACAAATAGATCCAAAAGCTTTTGAATCTCTAATAGAGCAGGTCGAGAAGAAGTTAATAACTAAAAATAAGATCTCCTCCTCGCAAGTCTTACAAGATGAGGAAGACCAGTGGAGAGAGGCTATTCAAGGGGAAATCTATCGATTAAGGGAATTAAAGCAGCAAATTCCAAGTCAGATGGATGAACTCATTGCACATTTTCGCATTGATAAGAAATAAGACGTCGGTTAGCCTTGTCTTATTATCTTTGTAATATAATTCTTTATGAAATCAATACAACGGCAGTCAGAGAGTACGATTCCCACCACTTGGGGGAAGTTTCATATGATTGCTTTTTCAGATCAAGTTGACGATTATAGCCCCCAATTGGCATTATTATCTAAAGATTTTGATGCGAATAAGACGGTTCTTGTGCGCGTTCACTCGGAATGTTTAACCGGCGATATATTTGGATCTAAGCGCTGTGATTGCGGTGAACAGCTGCATCATTCTTTAGAGAAAATCAGTGAAACAAATGGAGTTTTAATATACTTGCGCCAGGAAGGGCGAGGGATCGGATTGATTAACAAGTTGAAAGCATATAATCTGCAGGACCAGGGTCTAAATACACAGGATGCCAACGTACACTTGGGGTTCGAGCCCGATGAACGCAGTTATGAAGTGGCTGTCAAAATCATGCAGGAACTTGGGATCAAAAAAATAAAGCTACTCACTAACAATCCTGAAAAGTTGGAAAGTATTGAAAAGTCGAGTGTTACTCTTGAGGCAAGAGTACCGTTAATCATGCCATTTTCACCTGGAAATCAAAAATATTTAGAAACTAAGCGGGATGTAATGGGTCATTTGTTGGATAAATGAGAATAGTTATTTTGCTGATGCGCCCTCTACTTCTGGCATTTTACAGTTTTCTTCAGGAGATTTTCCACAAACTGTACATTCGCCAATTTGATTTTTTATCATTGGATTGTTTGTAGCACAAGTCCCTCGGAATTCATTTCCTGTAAAAATGTGTCGAATATTAATAAGTGCGAAGCTGATACCAAACACTGCAAATATGATCACTAGTGTATATAAAAATTCCATCTTTGTACTTTTGACATTAAGGAAACGCGAATATCGGTGATAAGTTTATCAAAAACAAATGCATGAATCCAAAAGTAAATGAAATAGAACCTCAAAACGTATCAAATAAGCTCAACGCTTTTGAGCGACTTCTTAAAACCATGGAGGTCCTCCGGACATTATGTCCATGGGACCAAAAGCAAGATTGGAGAAGTCTGCGGCCATTAACCATTGAAGAGACCTATGAGCTGGCTGAAGCGATCATAGAAAATGATGGTATAGGCGTGAAAGAAGAATTAGGAGACATCTTACTTCACATTGTATTTTACGCTAAGATAGGGGAGGAGGAAGACCAATTTTCCATTGTAGAGGTGATTCACACCTTATGCGATAAACTAGAACAGCGACATCCTCATATTTATGGAGATGTGGAGGTTGCAGATGAAGAAGAAGTAAAGCGAAACTGGGAGCGCTTAAAAATGAAAGAAGGAAAATCGAGCGTTCTATCTGGAGTACCCAAAGGTTTGCCCTCTATCGTAAAAGCTTATCGCATGCAGCAAAAAACGGGTCAAGTGGGGTTTGAGTGGACGGAGAAAGGAGATGCATGGGAAAAAGTAAAAGAGGAAATCGAAGAATTTCGGTCAGCCTCCACTCA
The DNA here is from genome assembly GCA_964627995.1 of uncultured Saprospiraceae bacterium. Lineage (GTDB taxonomy): Bacteria > Bacteroidota > Bacteroidia > Chitinophagales > Saprospiraceae > JAWLFI01. Next base: position 7,339 of record CAZVLN010000019.1, on the reverse strand, counting down.
CGCTGAAAAAGAGGAGGAGTTTGGTGACCTTTTATTCAGCCTTATTAATTATGCGCGCTACGAGAAAATTGATCCTGACGAGGCGCTTTCAAAGACAAATGCAAAATTTAAGGCTCGATTTGAGTTTATCGAATTGCAAGCCACAAAGCCCTTAGAGGAAATGTCACTGGCTGAAATGGACAAATTATGGGACCGGGCAAAAGAAAATTTGTAAAGGAATAAATAGATTTTGGTGAAATAGAGGAATAATATTACCTTTGCGGGGCTGAAAAAATAAAATATAACGAATACATAGGCATATGGGTGTTTACTTATCAGACGAACGAAAGAAAAAATTATTTAAAACCTATGGTGGTGATGAAAAAAACACCGGTCATACAGAGTCTCAAATAGCTTTGCTTCACGAGAAAGTAAAAGGACTATCTGAGCACTTGCGTCGAAATCAGGGTGACCACCATTGTCGTAAAAATCTTTTGACGACAGTAGGTAAGCGAAAGCGATTATTAAACTATTTGGCTAGCCGAGATATTGAGCGATACCGAGAATTGATTTCTGATTTAGGTATTCGAAAATAACATCATAAAAATGCTTCCTTCGGGAGGCATTTTTTTTTGTATATATTTGCAAGTGAAGAGACTCATAACTGAGAGGGTTGTCAAAGTAGAATCAGACCTTAACTGGCCACCATCCTGTTCCCACCCCTTCGACCGTTAGGTCTATGCTATTTTTTAAAACGTAAAACGAATTTATATTATGGGTGCAAAGACTCCCCAAACCGTCCATTTTTCTTTACCGGACGGTCGCGAAGTAACAATTGAAACCGGAAAATTAGCTACTCAGGCCGATGGTTCTGTCGTAGTAAAAATGGGAAAGACCATGCTATTTTGTAGTGTGGTTAGTGCGAAAGAGCCTCGACCGGGGCAGCCTTTCTTTCCTCTTTCTGTCGATTATCAAGAAAAATTTGCTGCTGCTGGCCGAATTCCAGGTAACTTCTTTAGAAGAGAGGCTCGACTGTCGGAATATGAAATCTTAATCTGTAGATTAGTGGATAGAGCTATTCGGCCTCTATTTCCAGACAACTATATGAATGATACCCAGGTTATTATAAATTTAATATCTGGAGAAGAGGATACCTTACCTGATGCCTTTGCTGCACTGGCTGCTTCAGCGGCTTTAGCTGTATCAGACATTCCTTTTGCTGGACCGCTATCTGAAGTAAGAGTAGCTAAAATCAACGGAGAATATGTCGTTAATCCCGGCAAAACAGATTTGGAAGATGCGAGCTTAGATATAATTGTTGCGGCAACTGCTGACAACATTATGATGGTTGAAGGGGAAGCCGATGAGTGTTCCGAGGAAGAATTGATCGAAGCGATGAAGGTTGGGCATGAAGCGATTAAAGTTCAATGTTCCGCCCAACTGGAACTTGCAGAAAAAGTGGGTGAGCACGCGCTCAACAAACGTCCTAAGCCCGTGGTAGAAGAAGATGAGGCTATTGAGAAGGAGGTTGCGGAAATGTGTATGGATAAAATATTTGCTACTGCTTCTGCAGAACTTGATAAAAAGGAACGCGGAACGCAATTCAGTAATCACAAAAGTGAAATGCTGGATCAAATCCGAGAGGATAAGGGTGAGGAGTATTTGGATGAAAAGAAAGATTTCTACAAAAAGTATTTCGAAAAGCTAAAGAAAACTGTCATACGACAGATGGTCTTGGATGAGAAAAAACGTTTGGATGGTCGTCAATATGATGAAATCCGGGACATTTGGACTGAGGTAGACTACCTGCCAGCGGCACATGGTTCTGCTATCTTCACACGAGGAGAAACACAAGCCTTAACTTCTTTGACGCTGGGCACGAAAAAAGATGCCATGATGGTCGATAAGGCCCTTGAGCATTATTTTGATGACTTTATCTTGCATTATAATTTCCCAGCTTATTCAGTGGGAGAAACAAAACCCATGCGAGGACCGGGCCGACGTGAAGTCGGGCATGCAAATTTAGCAGCTCGTTCATTGAGAAAGGTAATGCCTCAACAGCATCCTTACACTACTCGTATAGTATCTGACATCATGGAATCCAATGGATCTTCTTCTATGGCTACAGTTTGCGCCGGATCCTTGGCGTTGATGGATGCTGGGATTGCTATAAAGCGTCCCGTTTCCGGGATCGCTATGGGTATGATTGCCGAAGGCCAACAAATGGCGATTCTATCTGATATTTTAGGTGATGAGGACGCTATTGGCGATATGGATTTCAAACTTACAGGCACGGAGAATGGAATTACTGCTTGTCAAATGGATATAAAAATAGACGGTCTGGATTATGGTGTATTGAAAGATGCGCTAGAACAGGCTCGAGCAGGTCGGATTCATATTCTTAACGAAATGGCTAAAACAATGGCTGAACCTCGTGAAGAATTGAAGCCACATACTCCTCGCGTTGTCGAATTAGAAATTGACAAAGAGTATATTGGCGCGGTGATAGGACCAGGAGGTAAAATCATCCAACAGATGCAGGAAGATACCGGTACAGAGATCGTTATTGAAGAGGAAGACGGAAAGGGTAAAATTCAGGTATCTGGAACAGACAAGAAGTCTATTGACTTAGCTCTATCCATGATCAATGAAATCGCATTTACACCTTCTGTGGGAGATGTTTATGACGCAACAGTAGCTAAGGTCATGCCTTACGGTGTGTTTGTTGACTTCAAAGGGAAGAGCGGACTTCTTCACGTGTCTGAGTTTGCACACCATCACGTTAAAGAAGTGGATGACTTCTTCAAAGAAGGTGATTCAGTACAAGTGAAACTAGTAGGAGTGGACGAGCGAAGCGGAAAAATGAGATTATCGCGCAAAGCACTTCTCGACAAAGATGAAGAACAGGGATAAAAATACCTGATTAGAACTCTTATTTGAAATAGCCCTCGTAGCATACGGGGGCTATTTTTTTTTGCGCAAGGGATAGTAGGGGCCAAGAGCGGAGCGAGTGGGTCCCGAGTGACGCCTGTGGCGTCCTCGAGGACGGAACCCCCGCATAGCCCGACCCACGAGATCCGCCGGCAGGCGGAGCCTCGGGGATGCGCCCTAAACATTAAAAAGAGGCTTTTTAGCCCCGTTTAGGCCGGTTCAATTGATACTGTATATAAATTTCTGGGTTTAAAGGAATTATTTGCCGGGCGACATTGTTTCTTATTTATAAAATCCCTCGAACCTCATGCGTCAATTGAAAATCCAAAATGCGATTACTCGTCGAGAGACACAAGCATTGGATAAATATTTTAACGATATTAGTAAAATAGACTTGATCAGTCCCCAGCGGGAGGCAGAGTTAGCTGAGCGCATTCAAGCTGGTGATAAAGAGGCACTAAATGAGTTGGTTCAATCGAATTTACGTTTTGTCGTTTCTGTAGCTAAGCAATATACAAGCCAGGGACTATCCCTTTCGGACTTGATCAATGAAGGCAATGTGGGGCTCATGAAGGCGGCACGTCGCTTTGACCCTTCTCGTGGATTTCGGTTTATCTCTTATGCAGTGTGGTGGATTCGACAGTCAATCTTGAGTGCTATATTGGAATATTCTCGGATGGTCCGTCTTCCAGCAAATAAAATGAACTTGTTTTCAAAAATTAAAAGTGCTCGGGTAGAATTTATTCAAGAGTTTGAACGGCCGCCATCTGCAGTGGAGCTGGCGGAGTTGCTTGAGGTGTCACCTAAGGAAATTGAAAAGATCCTAGAGGATGGAGAGCGACATTTATCTTTGGATGCACCTATGGGAAACCAAGAAGATGAGGGGGGGACGATTCTGGACTTTTACACTGACGATCAAATGGATAGTCCTGACTTGGGACTAATGGAAGAGTCGCTTAAAAGGGAGGTTCAAAATAATCTTTCTTTTTTATCTCCGCGTGAGATTAAAATCTTGTCTCTATACTACGGCATTGGCGACAATGAAAGTCATAGTCTTGAGGAGGTGGGCGATATTTTGGGGCTTACTCGCGAGCGTGTGCGCCAACTGAGGGAGCGTTCCCTGAGGCGATTACGATATCGCCTGATGCGGAGTAAGTAGCTATTGGATGCTTTTTTTTAACTTATTACCGCATTTTCTTTTTCTTAACAATTAATTTTCCTGCTTGTCTTTAACATTTTTATTACTTTCATGTTACGTTATCAATTAAATTGCCCCTCTTATGAGTGTTTTAGATACTGTTCGGCTTCTCATTTATCGCGTACATGAAAAGGGTCTAGAAGTTTTCATGCTCAATGAAGATGAAAAGTGGACCATGCCAGAAGGCTGGCTAGATGGGGAGGTTGAGAATAAGGAAATGATCGAACTCGACCCTGTAGAGGAAGAAGATGGGAATGTCAAACGGGCGGTGGCTATTGAAGGCGATTGGCACGATATTCCTTCTATCCGAAATTTATTGAAGCGTGATGTCAGTCAAATAAAAGATAAGCTGAAATCAATGTTGCCCGGTAATTCAGGTGCATTTGTTGCAGTGAAAGATACAACGGATAAAGTAGTACCGGGGGATGATCAGTTGATCAACGAATTGGAAGAAATCATTTCCGAGAAAAATTCCACGAAGTATATTTAAAGTTTATGTCTGAAAGCCGCAACGCCCTCGCGAAGACTCAGCTTTCATTTCCTCAGCCGTTTAGTCGGTATCAGGGAAAGGTAAGAGATGTTTACGATTTAGATTCTCATATTTTATTAGTTGCTACCGATCGCATATCTGCGTTCGACCACATCCTGCCTCGCCCCATCCCCTTTAAAGGTCAGATTCTGAATGGAATTGCTCGTCAGTTTCTAGTGGAGTCAAGGTCACTGGTTCCCAATTGGCTTAATAATGAGCTTGATATAGATCCAGCTGTTTCTTTTGGAAAAAAGGCGAAACCTATACGTATTGAAATGGTGATTAGAGGCTATTGCGTGGGGCATGCCTGGCGCGAGTATCAATTGGGTCAGCGCTCGCTTTGCGGGGTTCCCATGCCAGAAGGTATGAAGGAAGGTGATGCCTTTCCTCAACCCATAATTACACCTTCCACAAAAGCCCTGGAGGGACACGATGAAGACATTTCCAGAGCAGAAATTCTATCTCGAGAAATTGTAAGCCCTTCAGAGCTTAAGACTTTAGAGTCGTATACGCGAACGTTATTTGAGTGGGGACAGGAGAAAGCAAAAGAACAAGGACTTATTCTAGCAGATACTAAATATGAATTCGGTTGGGATGAGCATGGAGAAATTATTCTCATTGATGAAATCCATACACCGGATAGTTCTAGATATTTTTACCGGGCCGATTATGATGAATTGCGCGAACAGGGTCAGCGACCTCGTCAATTATCCAAAGAGTTCGTTCGGGAATGGCTTATTTCCGAAGGGTTTCAGGGAAAAGAAGGGCAGCAAATGCCTGAAATGTCGGACGATGTGGTGGACTCCATAACTTATAGGTATAAAGAATTATACGAGATTTTGATGGGACAGCCCTTTGTTTTACCTGCCACTGATCTCGAGCCCCATGATCGCATCCAACAGGCGGTGAATGATCGATTAATTCCTATCCTTCAAGAAAAGAAGTTAGATAGGTAAAGTGAGGTCCCAACTTACCATCTTCGGCAATGGTAGCCCGTTCCAAAATAGAACTATTTGGTTTTTCTAATTCATCGGCGATGTGTTCTAAGAATTGTTGCCCAAAGGCTGTGGATGCATCTCGTGGTAATTCATTAGGTAAATTGTCGACGGCCATTACGTCAATTCCACTTTCATTGAAAGGTTTGATCTCTTCCCCAGTATTCGGGTCATAGCCATATACTGGATCTGCAATGGTCGATGACCTTAGCGTGGATGGTACTGAAGAATCGGGCGCTATGTCACAAGTGACATCTGCAATTACTTGAATTTTAAAATCATTTTGACGCATTTTTTCACGAGAAAAAAAGGCTGGTGCTCGCTTGTCCCAATAAATGCCATTAATAAAAATATCAGCGGCTCGTGTGTAAGGTTCAAAAATACTTTTGTGTTCATCCGGATGATTAAAGAAATAATTTAAGTCAAACTTTTCTCCGTCTTTCCGGGCCGCATAATCTTCGCAGTCCAGCTGAGTAAAAATAGCCCGATCTGTTTCGACAGATAAAAAGGTTTTGGGATCCACTTGGTGAGCGCCCATATCTTTAAGGACTTCAACGGCCCCCTGGGCAACCCGGCCACCACCTGTTACAACGATCTTTGCGGCTGGAAGCTTTCGATTATTATAAATGGACTGAGCAGCTTCATAATCCTGGAGACTGTGGAGGCGCGGCAGAGAATCGTTTCCATGCCTGTGCTCATAAGTCCAAATGGCATTATGTGCTCCCACCATACCGGCAAATCGACCAAACGCGATCAAGCGCTGCCCTTTGTCATTGGTTAGAACTTCATAGTCGATTAAGCGAATCTTTTTATTTATTACCGCCTGGAGTAGAGGGCGGTTGTATTCCTGCTCTTTAATGGTGTGGGAAAAGAAAAAATAAGTTTTTCCACTAATTAATTGATCTACTGGAACTTCTTTTACTCCCAGGAGTATATCGCAGTCATATATATCATCAACTAAAGACAAGCCTTGCGATCTGTATTCTTCATTTGAAAAACAGCGGCGTTCGTCGTTCTGAATTTTGATATTTTCTATATAGGGCTTATTTGCTAAGCGAACGGCTTGCTCAGGACGTAAGGGCACGCGCTGGTCTGAAGGTACTTTACCTTCTTTTATGATACCTAGGGAAATGCTCATGGGGTAATAAATTTAGACAATAAAGGTAGTAAAAAAGGTCAAGCCTGGAGTTTTTTAACCTGCAGGCTTATATGAGAGAATTGACGAGAATATAATCTGTAGGGAACTATTTCATACCTTTGCCCGTTGTAATGATAGTTCTTTGATATATGGGGCCGACTGGAATCGACAGGGAAGTCAGTTGAACAGTCAGCATGCCGGAGCACGATTATTTATCTCCGTTAGAAACTAATGATCAACCATTTTAATTGGCGAGAATAACTACGCCATGGCAGCGTAATCAATAGATTACACATGCCTTTGTGCCGCAGGTTTGACACCTGATACAAAACTTGTCGCACATCATCAAAATTCAGGTTAGCCAAAGAGCTCGTCTTGACTCTTGGGTGAAATTAAAGAGACTACGGCATCAGTTTAGGTACGTTTGCACACCTATCTGATCGCCCGACAATTAAAGCGCAAACTAAGCATGTAGAAAGCTGCTTAGCGCTTTCACTGGACGAGGGTTCGACTCCCTCCGGCTCCACAATTTATTATACTCTATGGGCGTGCCACAGGCATAGCCCTTT
>CAZVLN010000018.1:0-44365 GCA_964627995.1 uncultured Saprospiraceae bacterium | reverse complement strand
TCGTTGTTCCGCCCGTGTTATTCGTTGTAAAGTTTACTGTAGTAGCCTCAGTATTACATGCCGTCTGATCGCCTGGGTTGTTAAGCTGACCTTCAGGATTAACGGAAATATCATAACTCTGAGTGGGTCCAGAGCAGGAAACCCCATCATTTTCGTAAGTCGGAGTTATTATGACTGTACCTGTGATAGGAGCCGTTGAAGTGTTTGTAGCGGCAAAACCGGGCACAAAAGCATCACTTCCAGATGCTGCTAAGCCAATAGAGGTATTGTCATTTGCCCAAGTATAGGTCGTTGTTCCATCTGTGCGATCTGTACTGAAGTTCAATTGCGAAACAGCATCTCCATCACAGACCAAATCATCTGCAGGCTCATTGACTTGAGCGCTTGGATTGACGGTAACATCTACCGTAATAGATGATCCATCACAAGCTCCAATAGATGGAGTGATGGTATACCTTACCACCCCTTGTTCCGTACCACTATTTGTTAGCGGCTGACTAATCGTACTGCCTGATCCAGCAGAAAAACCCGTAATAGATCCTCCAGCCGGGGAAGTTGTTACTGCGGCCGTCCAGCTATAGGTAGTTGCTACTGACCCGGAGACTCCATTATTATCTAAATCAATATCCGTGTCATCCCCATCGCAAATCGTGGTGGCGTTATTTGTTGCATTTACTTCTGGAGTGGGCTCTACTGTAACTACAAAATTAAAGGCTGCACCCTCGCAGTTTGTCGGGCCGGGGCCTGTAGGAGTAATCGTATAAGTAACGACAGCTTCCGTCGTCCCTGTATTATCCAATACATCACTTATGTTATCTGTCGTTTGTGTTGTGATTGTCACTCCTGTTACTGAACCGGAAGTAACAGCTCCACTCCATTCATAAGTCGTTCCAGCTACATCAGAAGTAATGGTATAATTCACATTGTCTCCATCGCAAATTAAATCCGAAGCATCACTGGTAATTGCTGGAATGGGGTTAACCTGGACGGTCACCTCGTCAGAGATCGTTTCACAACCGGATTCGGACTGCGTCACGACCACCCGATACTCCGTGTCTGTCGTCAAAGATGGGGTAGTATACGAGGGATCAGTATTCGTCCCTGGCGCGTTTGCCCACGAACCTGAGCCGGGAGGCGATCGGAATTCCCACTGAAGAAGAAGAGATCCGGAGGGGGCTGTACCGCTAGCGGTGACATTCAAAGTTTCTGTTTCACCCTCACATATTTCACTTCCGGTGGGCTGATCATCAATTGATGGATCCTCGAAAACTTCCATTTGGACCGTTGAGGAAATGGCTTCATTACAATCGAGACCACTCGCATTTACAAGTACTCTGTATTCCGTAATACCTGCGGGTGTACCATTTGTTGTGTTGACAGTCAGCGCAGCCGTTGTTGCTCCGGAGTATGTTGCCCCGGCCGGAATTCCATTGGAAACGTTGACAAATGTACCTCCATCATCATACTGCCATTGATAAGTCAAGCTTGGAGTTCCTCCACTAGCTGTTACATTGAAGTTAGCTGTTCCGCCGGAACAAATATTTTCGTTTGCACTAATAGCATCAACCGTAGGATCATTGACTACCGTGACTTCAATACAATTTGAGGTAAAAGAAGTACAAGGACCATCATCACTGATAATCACGCGATAAAAATAAGAACCTGTGGCAGCATCTAAAACTGGCGTAGTATAAGTAGCACTGGTTGCTCCACCAATATCCGTCCATGTACCTGAACAATCAGTATCGGCTTCTTGCCATTGATAGCTGTAATTTCCATTCCCTCCGGTAGCATCAGCAGAAAGTGAAGGTTCCGCACCATCACAAACCGTTAATGCATTCGTTCCACTTCGACCAAGTTCTTCAAAATTCGTGATCGTCAAGTCATCCGTGCTCGCCGTACAAGCTGGGCCATTGGAAATCGTCCAACGGTAAACATAAGTACCGGGAACAGTGGTAGAGATAGTCGTATTGGGACTGGAGGGATCTGCAATAGTAGGCGTGTTCGGCCCGCTGATTCGAGTCCAACTCCCAGACCCTACGGTCGGAGTATTGGCATCTAAATTGAGCGTAGTCGCTGCACAATCCTCATAATCTGCATCTGCAGCGGACAACGTGGGATCCTCCCAAACCGTGTAAAACACCGTATCTCTGGAGTCACATAGAGCTGAACCTGTAGAAATCGACCATTCGACCGCATAGGTGCTGGAACCACTTACCACATCAAAACCCGTTATAGTCGTATTAGCGGCGTTTATGTTATCAAAGGTCGCCGTCCCATCACTGAGTGCTGGGATAGAGCGCCAGGTGCCGGTTTCTCCGGCTTGAGGGGCGCTTCCCGAAATCGCAAATGGAAGATCTTCCGAATCACAAATATTTTGATTTCCACCGAAAATAACGGCTAAGCTAGGCTCCTCAAATATCTCTATATCTAGAATAGCGACTTCATCCGAACATCCGGGTGCAGAAATAGTGTATTCAAATGTATAGTTACCAACGACCGTACCAAATACTTGAGTTGTCGTTGAATCGGGCGTTAAAAAGAAAGGGTCAGGTGCTCCCATGGGTTTAGAAGTGAAAGTCCATTGAACCGTGCCCACAGCAGGGACATTCCCAACCAGAAATACATCATCAAACTGACAAAATTCTGTAGCAGAACCGCTAACGTCGGCTGGGGATGGTGGCTCAAAAATTGCGATTGTTGACGTATCAGTAGTTTCGCAACCCATACTTTCTGTTGTCCAAATAAATATATAGGTGCCATATTCGAGATTGCCCGCATCAGCTGTAGGGTCTGCATTATTAGGTGTAAAAGTCACTGCACCTGATCCCATCGGCTGACTCTCTACTGTCCAGGTTCCACTTCCCACTGTAGGTGTATTTCCATCTAAGTTAATGCTCGCCGGAGTAGTTCCCGGACAAGCCTCTATATCGTTCGCAACAGCCTGAGTTGGGTTTTCAATCACATTCACCACCACTTCATCATTGGTAGGGGTACAAATCGGTCCACTACTAATCGTCCAGCGGAAGGTATAATTCCCCTCAATCAGATTACTCACCTGTGTGTTGGGTAGAATCGGATTTAGAATGTTAGGAGTGGGCGCACCACCCGGGGTACTTACAACGGTCCATTCACCGTTTCCGGATGTCGCCGTGTTTCCATTTAATTGGGCCGTAAATCCGCAATTGTCAAAATCAGTCCCTGCATTCGCTATGGTCGGCTCAGGGAAATTATCAATCCGAACCAAATCAGAGCCCGAGCAGTCTGCATTAGCCACTTCCCACTGAAAAATGTAAACGCCTGCTTCAGCTCCGGTGAAGGTCGTATTCGGATCATTGGGGTCGGTAAACGAACCAGATAGGCCCATCGGATTCGTTGCAGCGATTGTCCAAGTACCTGTTCCAAAAGTGGGTGTAGCCGCACTTAAATTAAAGGTGCCCTGCTCACAAAGCTCTTGATCCGGCCCGGCATCTGCCGATGAAGGCACATCAAATATACTAACCGTAGTTTGATCACTACTTGAGCACGGGGATCCGCCGACAGGGCTGTTAATGGTAAATTCGAAAATATACTCACCCTCGACCAAATTATTTGCTATCGCAGTGTTGAGTCCTGTAGGATTTATAGAAGGCACACTGGGACCACTCACGAGGGTCCAGGTACCAGGAGTACTTGAATTTCCAGATAAATTCACACTGGTCACTAAGTCACAAAAGGTTTGATTCGGACCTGCGTTTGCAGCAGGCACGACATCAATTGTTACCTGATCAGTTAGTATAGGACAGAATGGCCCACCTAAACTATTCCACTGCAAGGTGTAGCTCCCGAAGTTCAAATTACTTAGGGTGGCTGTCGGCGATGTTATGTCACTAAAGGTCGGCGAATTGGGACCACTAATAACAGTCCAAAATCCATTACTTACCACATTAGCATTCAAATTTGTAGAAGAAGCCCCACAGACATCAATATTGGTTCCGGCATTCGGAATATCAGCCACCGAAGAAGTTGCGATTACAACCGTATCTCGAGTAGGGGCACAACCACCATTTGAAATGGTCCAGATAAAGGAATAGCTTGTGTTGGGTGCTAAACTTTGAACAGCAGTAGTAGGAGAACCTGGGTCAATTATATCTGCAACAGTCGGTCCCGTAAATTGTATCCAGGTTCCCGTTCCAACAGCAGCTGTATTACCTTGTAAATTAGTATTAGCTCCGCAAATCGTTTGATCAGGTCCTGCATCAGCTTGTGTAATAGGGTCGTCTCTTGTCACAAGAACGGTATCTACTGTAGGATCACAGCCTGCTCCCTGAGCAATCTCCCATTGAAAAGCATAGGTGCCCTGATCGGTTAGTCCAGAAATGGCAGTATTCGGATCATTAGGTGAAGAAATGGTAGGTGTGGCAATGGTGGTTGGATCACTAGCCATTGGCAAAAACGACCAGGTCCCCGTTCCTCCACCCGGCGGGTTTCCATTTAGATTTGTCGAAGTAGATGTCGTTGGCAAACAAATATCAGCTCCAGCATCTGCCTGGATGGGGCCTTGCGTACCTAATGTTGTTATCGTTACATCGTCTGAAATACTTCCACACGGATTAGTAATTGTCCAACTGAAAGTATAGACTGTGTTTATATTGAGACCGGTAACTGTCGCATTGGGATCAGTAATGTCAGAAAAAGTGACACCTGCGGAAGGTGACACGCTCCATTCCCCCAACTCATTCAGTGCTGGTTCACTCCCCTCTAACACAATGGGTGTTCCAAAACAGACGGTTTGGTCTGGCCCCGCTTCTACATTCTGGGGACTTACTTCGGCTACCCGAACAATCACATCGTCTTGTGCCGGTAAACACAGGGGGCCATTGGAAATGGTCCATCGGAATACATACTGGCCTGCAACCAGACCGGAAACGGCCGTACCAAAATCATTTACATCATTTATAATTGCCGAATTCGGCCCGCTAACCTGGGACCAGGTGCCCGTAAAATCGGGACCTTCAACTAATGGGTCATTGCCAGCTAAATTTGTACTAAATACATTGCAAGCCAACAGTTGATCGGTTCCGGCATTGGCCAGAGTGCTCTCTCCGGAGGCCACTACAGTTATTTGATCAGTACTCGCCGCACAGCCGGTGCTGGCCAACGCTTCTCTTCGAAATTCAATGATATACGTGCCGCCTTGTGTAAGCCCCCCCACGGTAAAAGGAGAGGATGATCCAACAGTGGCGTATGGATTGGGATTTGTACCGAAGGGCCGATCGATAAACCTCCAGGTCGTGGTACCCAGCCCCCCATCAGAGTAATTTAAATCTACGAAGGTCTGCGCACAGGGAAGAACTATCGGTCCAACGTCCAAAAGATCTACCGTTGGATCGGCTCCTATAGAAATCGTTACTGAGGCACTACTTGAACAGCCTGTGACCGGATTTGTAATGGTATATTGATAGGTGTAGGTTCCCATCATGAAGTCCGTAACACGAGTCACTTGAGTTGTGGGACTCACTATGGTAGAGGCACCAGGCCCGGAAGTTTGAACCCATTCAACCGTTTCGTCTGAATAAATGGGACTATTTCCTTGAAGAATAAAAGTATCAACGCCCACACAATAAGACGTCCCGGCAGGAGCCGAAGCGGTTGCATCCGTAGAGGGACCTACGGGTTCCGGAACAGTCACCTGGACAAGATCACTTCCGGATGCACAGGGTCCATCCACCTCATATCTGAATTCATACGTCCCTTCAATCAAATTGGAAACGTCAGTAGTATAGGTATTAGGAGAAGAAATAGTGGGCACATTCGGACCACTAACTACAGACCATTCGCCGGTTTGGCCACATTCACTTAAACCGATAGCCGTACCTGATAATGTAGTCGAGGTCGTAAGTAAAAAACAATCGTCCAAAACTTGATCCGGACCGGCATTAACGGGAGTTTCTCCTCCGCAATTCGTTATTTCAATCGCCTGACTGCTGGCAGAACAACCCGTTATATCATTTGTAATCGTCCACACAAAAGATGCTGTTCCCCCTGCTCCTTCAGTTAAAGTAACGGTCGGGTTGGGGTCGTTTATATCGCTCAATACGACACCCGCGCCGCCACCTTCCCAAATACCCGTCTCATCGGGTCCGGGTGTATTTCCCGACAATGTTGCAGATCCTGAACCCGGACATGCTGCTGCGCCCCCACCTGAAGCGGTTGCCGTTGGCGTGTCCTCTATGGTATAAACTACCTCGTTGAATACTAGTGACCCATCTGTACATCTGGATCTTAATCTGAACCGGTAAGTATTACCTCCAATAACACCTATTACCATCGGGCTTAAGGTATTTGGATTCATAATTAATACAGACGGCCCGGTAACTTGAGTCCATTCAATTGTACCAGGCTGTGGAGATCCCTGAACCTGACCAAACAGCTGAATCATGTCATTGGCACAAAAAGTTCTATTGATACCTGCATTTACGGTACAGTTCTGTGCATTGACCTGACTTCCGACTGTAAAAAGAAAAGAGTAGAATACAAAAAGAAAAATCCCACCGCGTAGATGAGATTTCAAAAAAGTAATTATCCTGTTCCGGATAGATCGGTTCAAATAATTGGTGTAAGCGTTTTCCATAATAAATGGTTTGAGTCATACAGCTTCTTCCAAAAGCGGAATAAAATAAAACGGTCCTCAAGGCTCCAATTTTTGACACTGAATTTCAGAAAAACAGTTCTTGTAACTGCTATACCTTTCTTAGTCTCATTTCAATTGAAATACAGCCTTCTTCAGAGCCAAAAATATATTTGATAAAAACAATAAACAAAGAATAAAAAATATTTAATTATTTTAATACCTAAGTATAAATCTTACAATATTTTACGTAATTATAATTGTTCCTGCTATTAGGCTCATAAGGCATTTTTTTACTCTATTTCAGACATATTTCAATACATAAAGGACAAGCTATTCTATATTTTTTTAATTAATTTGACCCCACCAAATCCACGCAGAAGCGTTATAAATTCCCTTAAAAAAAAGTAAAAGGGATGCCCCCTATACTAAAATTATCCCCTTCCAAACGAACAATAAATCAATCAATAGGGTACTAATTATTCAACTGAAATCAAAGGAGCTTTAAATCAGAAATAATGAATAACACAGTAAAAGAATAAAATTAAATTAATCCAGGCGCGAAAACGCGAAAATATTTAAAACCGCAAAGATTGCACTTTTTACGTCAGAACCATTCAGACTCCTAAATCACTTGCCCAATAATCTGAACATGTGCTTCTTGTAGGACTCTACACCCGGCTGATTAAAAGGGTTAACATCCATCATATAAGCGCTTAGGCCACAGGCAAACTGAAAAAAGTAAAACGCATAGCCCAAATGAAAAGCATCCCACTGTGCCCACTCCAATCGAGCTACCGGAACGTTCCCTGATCGATGTGCTGCTACTGTGCCTGCGTAAGCTTTTTGATTAATGGCATGCATATGGGGCCACTTCTCTAAATAATCCAACCCATCGGCCACACCATCGGCCTCCGGAATTTTTTCTTCAACAGGTGGCTGCGCCACGAAAATATGCGTCTCTATCAGATGGCGCTCTCCCTCTTGTATATATTGTCCGAGTGCATGGAGATCAGTTGTGAATCCCGTCGAAACAGGAAATATACCTTTGCCGTCCTTACCTTCTGACTCCCCAAATAATTGTTGCCACCAACCTCCTACTCTCTCTAGTCCGGGTTCGTAATGCGCCAACAACTCAATTTTTTTTCCGCTGCGGTAATGCGCCTGGCGCCACATGGCATATTGGCCAGCCACCCCGCCATCTTCCCGGACAGATTGTCGAGCTTCCTCAGCCCCGGAAACCAAAGCAGAAATATCGATTCCGGCCGCAGCCATTGGCAATAAGCCAACGGGAGTCAACACCGAATAACGACCGCCAATATCGTCGGGAACAATAAACGTTTTATAGCCGCGCTCCTCTGCCAGTTTTCGCAATACACTCGGCCCTGCATCTGTGGTAATATAAACTTGATCCTCTGGACAACCTGTCAAAACACCCTCTCTACGCCAAGCACGTAGATACCGAAAGGCCAAAGCCGGCTCTAAGGTGGTGCCGGATTTTGAAATGACATTAATACTAAACCGCTTGCCTTGCAGGCGTTCACGTAAAGAGAGCAAGGCCGTCATAGAAAGATGGTGCCCGGCGTAAACAACTTCTACACCGCGCTCAGAGGAAGGAATCAGCGGCTGTAATGCATCAACAGCTGCTCGAGCTCCCAAATAAGAACCCCCAACCCCTACAACAACTAAAATCTCAGCATGATCGCGAATCGAAGCAGCAGCCGATTCAATCGAAGACCACCAACTCGCATTAACAGCTTTGGGGCCTTTCACCCACCCCGTCCATTCTTGTCCTGCGCCCGTTCCGTTTAATAAGGCTGCATGTGCATCCTTCAAGGATTGCTCTTCGCGATTATCTATGAGGTGATCATCTTCAATATGAAATGAAATTGGCTGCATGTCTGTTGTTTTTTTATCCAATGTAGTAAAATAAAAAGAAAAGACTATCTTAAGGACTCAATCAAAATTAAACCATGAAACTATTAAATAAAACTGTATTTATTAGTGGGGCCAGTCGAGGCATCGGCAAAGCCATTGGCTTGCGATTGGCCCAGGAAGGAGCCAACATCGTCGTCACCGGAAAAACAGAAGAGCCACACCCTAAGCTAGAAGGGACGATTCACTCCGCCGCTGAAGAAATAGAATCCGCAGGTGGAAAAGCTTTAGCAGCCGTCATGGATATACGCTCTGAAGAGCAAGTTAAAAAAGCAGTATACGCGGCTGCAGATCGATTTGGTGGCATCGATATCCTTATAAATAATGCTAGCGCCATTTTTTTGGCAGATACCGCTCATACGCCGATTAAGCGCTTTGACCTTATGATGCAAGTAAATGTGAGAGGCACGCTCCTCCTGACGCAAACCTGCCTTCCACATTTAAAACAATCCAAACACCCTCACATTCTTACCCTTTCACCACCCCATCCCCTAGACGACAAATGGCTCGGTCAATTTTTACCGTATACCTTGAGTAAATACGGCATGAGTCTCTGCACAGCGGGTTGGGCAAGAGAATTTGAAGGAAAAATTGGGGTAAACAGCCTATGGCCTGTCACTACTATTGCGACCGCAGCTATAAAAAATATCGTAGGTGGAGAAGAGATGATGAAACAAAGTCGCACTCCTGAAATTCTAGCTGATGCGGCCCTTGAAATCCTGCAGCGACAACCGGATCAATGCAACGGCAACTTTTTTACTGATGAGGAAGTCTTGAAAGAGGAAGGTGTCACCGATTTCTCAAAATATGCTGTAAATCCAGATGGTGATCTTATGCCGGACTTGTTTTTATAGGTCGATATTATGTATTCGGGGCCTCACCGGCACTTTTTGAATGTCCACTATTAACTAAGAGGCAATCATGATTTTAATAATTTATTGAAATTGAGACGAGCAGTGCCGGTGCGCTACGCTTCGCCACTCGTTCCGTTTTTCTCCTCCATCCGCCAGCCGGCGGATTCCGGAGCGTCACTCGGTCCTTCCCCGCCAGCCGGCGGATCGGACTCCCGCACGCCTAGGGCGCAGCGGGACGGCTGCGCATCGCTAGGCCATGCATTTAGATAAATGTTCAATTCCATATCTTTATCGTAAATAATGGAAAGTATTTCCTCATGCCTTTTTCATTTCATCTAAAAACTTCAATCATGCGCGTTTATATTATAAAAATTATTGCTGTCTTATTTGTACTCGCAGGTATCAATCACTTCCTCACCCCTGAGTTTTACCTACCACTTATTCCAGATTATTTGCCCTTCCCCGATCTCCTCAACTATATTTCGGGTGGGCTGGAAATTGTATTGGGTGTTTTAATTTGGACTCCCCAATACCGTCGGCTTGGAGGATTGGGCTTGGCTGGACTCATGATCCTATTTATTCCGGCCCATATTCACTTTATTTACCTCGGACACTGCATACCAGATGGCCTGTGTGTTGATCCGTGGATAGGTTGGGTGCGGTTGCTTGTAATTCAGCCGGCCCTTATTTTTTTAGGCTTCCGTATCGCGCGGGAAGGGAAGAACTGATATTTTCGATAATCAATTTTCAAATTATCCTCAGCACTGCGTTTCTCTACTACATTGAAGTATTTCTTGAGGCTCACTCCTTCAGTTTCAGCTCGATCATTTTCTGAACTATTCATAAATCAAAAAAAGGAGGTAGATGAAATTATCATCTACCTCCTTCATCTGTACACTCAATGCCCTATGAATTACTCTTCAAGAGGCACGGACTCACCTTCACTATCTGTTTGTGCCGGAACGAAATCTTCCGGAGCCTTAAGATTGAAAACCAACCCTTTCGCATCCCTACTCACATACAAGGTATCACCGGGGCCAGCTTCTCCGCTTATTATTTTTCGAGCAACCCGATCTACAACCTCTTTTTGCATCACGCGCTTCAATGGGCGCGCACCGTACTGAGGGTCATATCCCATATCACTCAAAAATTGGGCGGCGGCCTCACTAAGTGCAATATGAATATCTTGCTCACCTAGTTTTTTCTCGACATCCCGTAGGAGAAGCATAAGAATGCGCCGTATTTCCACTACACTCAGTGGTAAAAACATAATTCGCTCATCAATTCGATTGAGGAACTCGGGACGCATAAACTCCCGCAGCATATCAAAAATTTCAAGTCGCGTCGCATCAATGACCTCCGTTTTCTCAAGCGCATCAGCATGCTGCAAATCCTCAAAATTTTCCAAAATCCGTTCTGCACCCACATTTGAAGTCATAATGATGATGGTATTTTTGAAATCAGCAACCCGGCCTTTATTATCTGTAAGTCGTCCATCATCGAGCACCTGCAATAAGATATTATACACATCCGGATGCGCTTTCTCGATTTCATCGAGCAACACAATGCTATAGGGTCTCCGGCGAACAGCCTCGGTAAGCTGTCCACCCTCGTCATACCCAACATAGCCAGGAGGTGCACCTACTAATCGGCTCACTGCATGACGCTCCTGAAATTCACTCATGTCGATCCGCGTAATAGCTTCCTCATCATCAAATAAAACCTCGGCCAGCGTTTTCGCAAGCTCTGTTTTACCGACTCCAGTCGGGCCTAAGAATAAAAAGGACCCAATGGGTTTGTTTTCATCGGAAAGTCCAGCCCGACTACGGCGTATCGCATCGGATACGGCCTCAACCGCTTCATATTGGCCAATCAGCCGTTTTCCAATTTCCTTTTCCAGCGACATGAGTTTTTGCTTTTCGCTTTGCATCATCCGATTCACAGGTATCCCTGTCCATTTCGAAATAACTTCTGCGATATCATCTGCAGTAACCTGATCGGTAGTAAAGCGCTTATCCTTGGGCAATTTTGCCAATTTCTCCTCTGCGGCGCGAAGCATAGCTTCTTTTTCCTTGAGTTCTCCGTAGCGAATTTTGGCTACCGCCTCATAATCAGATTGCCGCTCTGCTTGCTGGGCTTTCATTTCCAGGGCTTCAATTTCCTTTTTGATACTCTGAACTCTATCCACCACCTCTTTCTCATTTTTCCATGCCGCTTTGATCGCATCTAATTCCTGGCGAGCATTTGCAATCTGCTCTTCAATAAGGGATAATTTTTTGGATTCACCCTTCTCGCGTTTCATTCCCTCGCGTTCAATTTCAAGCTGGCGGAGTTTCCGCTCTAGCTCATCTACAGCTTCCGGCACAGAGTCTAACTCGAGTCTCAGCTTCGCTGCCGCCTCATCGATTAAATCAATGGCCTTATCGGGCAGCTGTCGGTCAGCTAAATACCTATGAGATAATTGGGCCGCTGCCACTAAGGCCTCGTCCAAAATTTCAATCTTGTGAAATACTTCGTAGCGCTCCTGCAGACCCCTCAAAATAGAAATGGAATCTTCAACACTAGGCTCGCTGATATACACCGTTTGGAAACGACGCACTAAGGCCTTATCATTTTCAAAGTACTTTTGATACTCATCAAGGGTGGTGGCACCAATAGTTCGTAGCTCTCCCCGGGCCAGAGCCGGCTTAAGAATATTTGCAGCATCCATCGCTCCCTGACCGCCACCTGCTCCGATGAGCGTATGAATCTCGTCAATAAACAAAATGATTTGACCTTCTGAGGCCGATACCTCTTTTATAACCGCTTTCAGTCGTTCCTCAAACTCACCTTTGTATTTGGCACCAGCGATGAGGGAAGCCAGATCCAATGTATAAATTTGCTTAGAAAGCAAATTATCCGGCACATCCTGTTGTACGATCCGCCAGGCAATTCCCTCAACGATCGCCGTTTTTCCAACTCCGGCATCACCCAATAAAATGGGGTTGTTCTTCTTTCGACGCGATAGTATGTGCATGACGCGGCGAATTTCTTCATCGCGACCAATAATAGGATCTAGTTTCCCACTTTCAGCCTGCTCATTGAGATTTATTCCATACTTTTTTAAGGCATTATATTGATTGTCGGCTTGTGGATCGTCTACGCGATTCCCTTTTCTTAAATCTTCCATAGCGAGTTTTACTTTTTTTTCTGTTATGCCCAATTTGCGCAGGAGTTTCCCTCCTTTACCCGCATCGCTCACCAGGGCTAAAAATAGGGTTTCTAGTGCTACATAATCATCGCCCAGGTCCTTCGCGAGTGACTGTGCTTTCTTCAGTGTATCATTCGAGTGACTGGAAAGGTATTGGTTATCTCCGCCCGATACGGTAGGATATCCAGCTAGAAGGGCGTGCACCTCTTTTTGAAGCGTTGCCGGATTGACGTCCGATTTTTGCAACAAAAACTCAATCGTCGAAGCGTCTTGTTGCATAAGCCCATGCAGTAGATGGGGCGTATCCACCACCTGTTGCTCTCGGTCGGAGGCAGCCTGTTGGGCTTTTAGCATGGCCTCCTGAGCATTATGAGTAAATTTATCGTAGTTCATAGTTGTTTTATTTACCTGTAGAAAATCAAAATATGCGCCAAGTGAACTATTCGGACAAGTTGACTTTATATATCGGAAAACGACTGTCCGATTGGCAGCGTAGCGCTCTGATTTACAGACAAAAAGACAGAATCTAAAGGTTGAGGTTGAGGTTGAGGTTGAGAAGGTGTACTTCTATTTCCTTAGGCAATCCAAATGGGATAATTCTACGCCTAATAAATTTACTTGCCCTAAAACCCAACCGATAGTTATTAATGTCACCACATGCTGAAAAGCCTATTGTATGATGTTTCCCCTCCTAACTTGGGTTATTCTTCGTTTTAAAGAAAAGGCAGCATAGGGGATTCATTCTTCTTTAAGCTGGGCGTAACCGGCCAGCTCGCGTGAGGGGTATGGAGGGCGCGACCGAAGGAAGCGGTCCCGAGTATCGCCTTTGGCGATCTCGAGGACGGAACCCCGGAGGGGCCCGACCCCGAGGTGTCCGATCTCTATCGGACCCTCGAGGGGCACGCCCAAATACGTTTTAAAAAATTACTCCTCTCCCATATCCGCTAAGAGAACATCAACTGCCTTCTCCAATTGAGCATCTTCACCTGTGGCTTTTTGACCCGGCGGATGATTAACTATATAATCGGGAACGGCCGGATGCATATCCATATTCTTGCCCGTAGCTTTGACGAACCAACCGCGAAACGGCAAGCGAATTAAAGACCCATCGATGAGCCGCGCTCCACCTGTAGAAATTACCGCTCCAAAAGTAGGCTCGCCAATTAGAGGCCCAATTTCCAGCTGCTTATAGGCATGAGAAAAAATCTCGGCGTTGCTATAGCTATTAGAATTACACAAGGCTGCAGACGGTTTGGTCCAGGCCGATAACGGCAATCGCTCACTGAAGGGATAATAGGACCTAAACTTTTCGTGCTCTGCTAAAGAAGCAGCAGCATTTCGAGGAATGGTATAGGCATGCTGTCGTACGTCCAGAACGGCCATCAATAAATCAGTAGTCCATCCTCCTCCATTGTAACGCACATCAATAATAATCCCTTCTTTTCCGTAACCGGCAGCCATCAATTCGCGTTCAAAAACTTCAAAGCTAGGTCTATTCATGCCTTGTATATGGATGTAGCCCAGGCGCCCATTACTATATTTTTCTGTCAACTCGCGTCGCTGGGCCACCCACTCCTTATACAGTAAGGAGCGGACAGAGGATGATGTGCGTAAATAGACATCTCGCTCTTCTCCATCATCATTTTGGACCTTCATCCATATTCGATCCAGCACCTTTTCCTCTAATTGTTCGTATGCGTTTCGCTCTGACGTCCAGGGCTCGCCATCAATTGCAATAATGAGATCACCCGCATTGAGTTGACTTTCAGGTCGATCAGCCGGACTGTTGGGAATAACACGTTGCACTTCCCAGCCGTCATCCGTTGCAATCAGGTCAACGCCCAGCTGTGCGGTCCGTCTGCGCTGCACATCTTCCCGGCTGCCTCCGTAGAGTCCCATGTGAGACGCATTTAATTGTCCCAGCATCTCATTGAACATATCGCGAAAATCTTGGCGCGTACTCGCGTCAACTGCTAATGGCCTATAGATAGATTTGAGCTGCTCTAAATCCTGCCCGTGAAAATTGGGATCATAAAATCGCGCTTGTATTAAACGATAGGCTTCGTCAAACATTTGCGCTTGCTCGGCCTGATAATCGATGCGCATCTTAGCTTGGAAAGGTAAATTTTCTGGCTTTTTCTTTCCGTCTGCCAAACGCTGCAGCTTACCCCGCTTTGTAAAGTGGAGATACTTCCCATCGGAGCTGCGCTTCAGTCTGCCCAGACCCTTCGCGGAAATCAGCTCTTTGGCATCTGACCCATCCCACTTAATTTTCATCAATTGTTGATTTTCGCCATCGCTTTTTACAAAGTAAATGTGCTCACTCTTATGGTCGAACAATACTCGGCTTTCCGAACCGCTGTAACGGGTCACCTGCGACAACCGGCGATAGATGTTGTCTTCATCAATGTGCACGGTCACCGTTGATGAAGTGTCGGCCGTCCATGAAAGTCGTTGCTTTAGCGGTTCCGGCATATCCTCGTATTCTTCCCAGTCTTTAGTATTCCGCAGATAATCTTCGGTCTGCAGCCACGCCATCCAAACATCCACATCGCCATTATTGCGCTCCGACATGAAAGCGAGTTTTTTACCATCCGGGCTCCAAACAGGACTACCGTCTCGTCGTGGATGCATACTCACATTAATGGGCTCGTCTTCCGGGTCCAGCGAACGAATAAATACATCGCGATTGAAATTCAGGTTTGATTGCTCGTAGGCGATCCATTTCCCGTCGGGACTCCATTCGATGCCACTGGGGGTCGACCATCCAGTCCACAGCACATCCCATTTACCCAGCTCACCCAGCGTATCGATATCGGCCGTTTCCAGTTTCGAACCTTCAGACGCAACCACTATTTGGTCACAGTCGGGCGAAAGCGAATAGTCTGTAATCATAGCTTCCCGGCTGATCCATGGACTTACGTGCAATGAAAAAGTCCAATACAAATCATTCAAATCTTCATCCTGACTATCTAACAAATACAGTTCCTCCTTACCCGAACGATCACTCATAAATACCAGTGTAGAATCATTGAGCCATTGCGGCTGTTGATCCCTTGCCGGATGATCTGTAAGACGAACGGTACGCGAATTTTCCTTATCATTTTTCAT
The DNA here is from genome assembly GCA_964627995.1 of uncultured Saprospiraceae bacterium. GTDB lineage: Bacteria > Bacteroidota > Bacteroidia > Chitinophagales > Saprospiraceae > JAWLFI01. Next base: position 28,665 of record CAZVLN010000018.1, on the reverse strand, counting down.
GAGAAACAGTTCGCCCCGCACTTCGAATGCAATGTATTTCCCATCTGGAGAAACGGCATAATCACCGGCACCCGAGGAATTCGTTTTCACCTCCTCCGGATAAAAGGTATAATCGGCCGGAACAGCGAGAGGAACCTCCACAGGCTCCGCTCCTCGCTTTAAAGTATATAGCTTTCCAAGTCGCTCAAAAATCAGCGTCTTACCATCTCGACTTACATCAAAATAGGTCGGCCCCATCTGCTCATAGTCCGTCAATGCCGTCCAGTATTCACCAGGGCCATCTTCTGAAAAGCCAGTTGTGAAAATATTATAGGCTCCCGATCGAGCGCTCAAGACAAAAACCTCCTGTTCAGAAAAGCGCGCCATAATATCCTGAGAGGTGTCGGCCGCTAAGGGCTCGTATGTTTCACCCTCCCGGTCGACCCACCAAATATTCTGTCTGGCCGATCCTTGATATGCTTCTCTAGTGCTTCTGCAATAGCCTTTGACAACTGCCCAGTATCGATCATTATAAGATGGTTCAGCAATCAATCCCAAGGCATCCAGGGCACGATTGGGGGTAGCTATCTCCTCGCTAAAACTATAGATTTCTGATTCTCGTTCCAGTTGTTTGAAGGTGCGCCCAGAACTAAAGACCAAACGGCCATCGGGGCGCCAGGCTGGATACTGGTCACCGCCCGAATAGTATGTATGTCGTTGAATTTTTCCAGAGCCCAAAGCGCAGGTAAAAATATCATCTCGTCCGTAGCGGTTCGATTGGAAAGCAATCTGACTTCCATCCCGACTCCAACGCGGATGGCTATCGTAGGCCTCGTGAACGGTTATACGCCGGGCGGCAGTTCCGTCCATGTCCGAAATCCAGATATCCCCCTGATAGCTAAACGCAATTTGACTTCCATCGGGATGAATGGATGGGAACCGCGCCAATAACTGAGCGTCCATGCTGTGTCCCATTCCCAAAAGAAAAGTAATTACCAATACGAGTCGACTCATTCTCATTATATTTTTTTTCTGTAATATAAAAAGAAAAAAGCGGTGCTCATAGGGTAAAAAAAAGCACCCGCTAATGGGGAAATTAGCAGGTGCAGCAAATAAATAAAAATTAAAAAAATTATTAAATCAATAAGTGTATAGTCAGTTATTTAATGTCTACTTCAAATATAGAACCGCTTTACCCCTAGTTTTTTGCAAATATTGCTTCTAACACATATATTTTTCGCTAATATCAATAATGAGGGTTTGGGCGCTCCGCCTCGTAGGGAGGCGGCGGGCTGTGCGTGGGTTCCGTCCTCGAGGACGCCGCAGGCGTCCCTCGGGACCCGCCCTTGCCCTGGCAGCCACTACCATCCCTAGCGCAAAATATAGATAGCAAACCTTCGCTGTAAGACCACTTTCTACTTTGGGGTAATTTTATAACAGTTGAGACCTTCTACCAGTAGACTCAAAGGAATGATTACATCGCCCCCATTGATTCAGCCGGATACAACTGCATCGGGCTTACATCAACAACAGGTCAGTGGTACTTTTAATCTGACTCTTGCCTACCGGAAACTCGTATTGTCAGAGCACAATACAGCACGGGAAATCTTAGCAAAATATCATCCTATCGCTTACGCAAAAGAGGGAATGTACACTTATTCAATAACTTGAGACCTACGACAAAAGCACCCTACACAGATCAAAATGGAGCATTGAGGAGATAAAAATTACCTACATAAAGGACATAGGCATATAAAAACAGTCATTCATATTACATTTAGACATGCTTCTGTAAAAAAAAGCCAGACTAAAATCGAAAGATTCTGAAAATATATCATTATATTAATTTTAATTTTTTTTAACCTTTAATTGTTGAATGATGAAACCACTATTTAGCCTATTCTTAGTACTATTTTTATTCAGTTGTGGATCTCAGGACTCCTCATCCGTTCAAAAGGAAAAGGAGGCCACTCCGGAGCCGGAGGTCAGTGTGGGGAATTCCTGTCTTGCCGATTTAGTGGAAAGCAATGAAATTGAAAAAATGATCAGCATCGATCAGGTCGCTGAATTGGCAGCGATTACGGTAGATGAAGTTGAGATGGAGGACAATAAATCCAGCACCGCTAAATATTCAACGATAAAATATAGTTGGGAGCCGGAAGAAGAACGCACATTTACTTTGGAAATGAAAGTTGGAGACCGAACGATCTCTCAAAGCGCACCCTTGAAGAATAGCATAGATGTCGGAATGATAGAAATTGTTGAGGCTGTTGGGGACCGAACTCCACTAGAAATATTTGATTTAACCTATGGCCCAAAAACTCAAGCACAAAAACAAAAGGATAAAGCTGCTGTCGATAGAGCCCAAGAATCTTCAGGTCAGGTAGATGAAAGTTCAGCAGATGTTATCAAAGCCATGGTGGATAAAATCAATTATACAAAAGTAGAAGATACAGGAACACGTGCTTATGGTTCGGTGCAGAAAGTCAGTGGTCTGGTCTTTTACAACCTATATGTATTGCATGGGAATACAATGTTTGAGGTGACTACAGATGTATCTGATTATTCCGAAGAAGATGTCCTCATGGCTAAGTTGGTAGCACAACAGATTGTGGCGAATTGTGAGTAGATATTTATGAGTTTGTAGTTCTGGAATGATAAGCCTTGTTCAAAAATGCCTTTTCAGCAATTAGTTGAATGTTAAAAGAAGCTTTTATGTGTGCGGTGTTCAAACAAAATCAAAAGTGATCCTACATGTAGAATACACCACATCCTTTCATTTTTAACTCAGGAATCGCGTTCATCCCCGGGCTATTAGCGCTCGCGGTTATTTTCTTTTTGGCTGCCTTGAACTTGATGATATGACTGCTGAAAGTAGGTTTTGGCAGTCTTTAGTCAGCAGTTTGATTGTATTGGGCAGTATTATTGGGGGCGTTCGGGGTGTAAAGTATATGCTTCCCGAATGGGTCAGGCCGGCTTAATGGACAATTAGCAAAGAAATTCTTTTATTTTTTGTTGTATTTTTGAGGTTCATTAGAAAAGAAATTGAAGTGATGAAAAATATTTTTGTATACGCATTATTCCTGGTTCTTGCGGTTTCTATCTCCGCACAAGAAGCTGTCAAATACCCACTGCTGGAGCATTTCACCAATACGCGCTGTCCCATTTGCGGAGCAAGAAATCCAGATTTTCATGAATCCCGCGCCAATTATGGAAGTGATGTACTACATATAAGTTATCACCCATCGGCTCCTTACCCCAATTGTGTATTGCATCAACATAACCCTGAAGGTAATAGCAGTCGTTTCGATTACTACAGGCCCCCGGGCACACCCACTGTCTATCTCGACGGTAAGATTCAGTCGGGAAGCAATATGCTAAGGCCCTCAGATGTAGATGCAGCTTTACAGTCAAGATCGTTTTTCGAGATCAGTGTTAATCAAACACTAAATAATGGAAAACTCAGTGCGGAAATTGAGATTATTACCCGAGGTGAAGTTCCCGCTGGATCCTCTTATCGCCTTTATGTGGCGGCTGTAGAAGAAGAGCTCGAATACAATGCTCCGAATGGAGAGTCTACACATTATAATGTATTTCGAGCATTTCTTTCTGATCGTGAAGGAGAAACCTTTAGTCCCCCTGCGAATGGGAATACAACGGTCTGGACAGGAGAAGTTGATATACACCCTGAATGGGTACAAGAGGAAATGTACATTTTAGCATTTATCGAAAACCTTAGTGATGAAGTGATTGAAAACGCGGGTAACAGCTTGCAGACAACCACCTCGGTCGAAAACGTTGACGCCTCCGAAAGCATTTCCCTTTTCCCAAACCCTACTTCTGATCGAATACAGGTTTCAGGGATAAATGTCCAGCAATGGAAGTTGTTTTCTATTATGGGGACAATTCGAGCTGAGGGCGGACCCTTAGAAAACCAGTCGATTCTACTAGGGGGTCAACCAGCGGGTCCTTATATTCTACGCTTACAAAGCATACAAGGTGATTGGAGCACCTTCAAAGTAGTGAAAACAGAGTAGGGCCATAACAGCCTTTCAATCTAGAATCAATGGAGGTGCTAAAAGCGCAAGCCTGAAATCATCCGGCTGGTTGAACTGCTTTTTAAACCACTTACCAGGTAAGATTAACACCGGCGATGATTTGTCGAAACCCACCCGGGAAAATGCCCGATGTAAATCGATTGAGCCGAGATGCGCGAAATACTTGATTACCTATGTTTTTCCCGTTCAAGAACACTTGCACTTGCGGGCCAGCTTTTAGCTTCCAATTATAATTGATGTAGGCATCCACTGTTGTGAAGGCATCCAATTTTCCAATGGCTCCATCTGAAGATTCTGCATCAAAATTGGCGAATGAAGTATATTGCTCGCCTACTCGATGCATTAAGCCGCCAAACGAAAACCCTTTAAATTCATAAGTAAATCCGACCGTCAAATTTACTTGTGGTGTATATGGCAACTCATAATCTTCGAGCTGACCGGAGTCAAAATTGAATTCTACCCGATCTATATCTTCAAACTGATCGATAGGGAAGCCGGGTTCAAACCATAATACAGGATCACCTACCTCATTATTTATAAAAAGATTATAAGCTCCAGGCGCGGCTTCATATTTTTCAGAAAATTCCTGGATAGTAGCTGGATTATGAATAATTTGAGAAAATAAATCTCGATCTACTAAGGTTCCACCCTGTATCTCAGATTGCAGAAAAGTAGCATTCAACTCTACGTTGAGGTAGTGATTTTTCTTTTTTACAACCGGCAGACCCAGAGCAACTTCTATTCCACGCGTTCGTATAGTACCTCGCTTTTCGAAAACTTCATTTCGACCTGCAGCATAAAAATTCTCGATGCGGGTTTGAAAACCTGTAATCTGACCATTTAGAATATTGGGAATCAAGTCACCCTTCCAGCCTATTTCTGCGTTAACACTTAGTTCTGGCTCAATATTGATGGACTCTCCCTCCAGTGGGTTGACAATAATGCCATTGCGCTCCACGAGAAAGCCAAAGACTTTCGATGGCGCGATAAACCCGCGGTATAAACTTCCATAGACTTCACTGCTTCCAAAATCATAATTAAAACTAAGACCCGGCTGACTTACCCAATATGTATTTTGCTCCTTTGGCCCTCCGGACTCAGTGAGATTGGGATTCTGAGCCGCAGCTTTGCGGTCTTGTCTAAACATACTTACACGTTCTAATCGGTAAATGGGAACCAATGTGAAATTCCCAATATGGAAAGCAAACCGTGCATAAGCATTAGTAGCCCAGACCTGATAATATAAATCGCGATCGATACGACCACTGCGAGCCCATCTAGAGCTATCTGCCCGTAAGAGTTTATCGGAAAAGGTTTCAAAGTGGGTGTTAAAACCCAGTTCTCCCTTGTGTGTATAGTCTCCCGCTTCCCAATCAAAATTGATGGTTTCTTTTAGTCCCACGACATTAAAAGCCCAGCGGCTATCTGTCGTGCTTTCCCTACCGTCCACTACGCGGCCCACTCTCACATAATCATTAGAATCTGCGGGTTGATTTTCTAGATACCCATACCTATTGTTGAAAATATCTTCTCCAACATAAGAACGCAGTTGATCTGCTTGAACAAGATCTGTCACCTGTCGCCACCAATCCCGTTCAAAGGATGAACTATATAGTTTGCTTTTTACGGTAATACCTTCATCAGAAACATATTTATGAATTACATCTAGCCCTAACCGCTGCATAGTAAATTGATCCGCATCAAACGGATTTTGTAAAGGGTCGATTCCAAAGGTAAAAGGCGTGATCGAAGAAAGGGAAGCTTGATTATCCTCTATTTGACCGCCAACTTTGAAATACAGGGATTGCTGATCATTTAATTCAGCAAATATTTTAGCATTGAGATTAAACATCTCTACTGATGAGTTTTGACGAAAACCATTAAATCTTTTATACACGCCTTCGACCAGTACCCCTAGTTTATTCCAGGTTCCACCATAGGACATTAGACCGGTCATATAATTGCGTTGCCCTCCAACCAATCGAACTCGAGCCTGGGGCTTTTGAGGAGGTGTAGCTGTGATGAAGTTGACAGCACCAAACATATTATTGGGACCATAGCGAAGCATATCTGCTCCCTTATACACCTCCACCGACTGGACCCGGTCGCTCACAGCGTTGTAATAGGCACCAGGGGCCACATAAGGGGCGGGCGCTGCCGGACTTCCGTCTTCCAATAATAAAATCTTTTTAGATCGTCGGCCCCAACTTCCTCGAATACTAATGTTGGGTCGGTTGCCTAAACCCATATCACCCACCATATTCACGCCGGGAATAGTTCGTATCAATTCACCTGTTTCAAGTGCATTTCGATTAGCCACCTTGGTCGGAGATAGTCTATAATTAGACCCGACAAACCCTTCCTTATAGGACGTCAGATTGGATCGTACTATGATTTCTTCCAAACTTGTGGAAAGCTCATCCATTTCAAAAGTCAGGGAAGAATCTATAGTGGATATATGCACTGTGTCCGGTCGATAACTTAAATAGCTCGCTATGATATACTCACTATTTTCTGTTGGTGTTATTTCAAAATAGCCTTGCGTGTTACTAACATCTGACACCCCATCGTTGGTATAGATAAGGACGCCTGTCAATGGTTGTTGGGAGGAGGCCTCCAGAACTTGCCCCTGCACTGATTTTTGAGCATGGCTTATTTCAGCGTAAAAAATAAAAATTAAAAGGAATGGGGATAGTAGTAAAATATAATTCCTCATCACTACCTAGTTTTAAAAAATAATCCTAAAATTATGATATATAGCTTAAAACCCACAATTAATTAGGCTCCATCTCAGACCTTTCCCATTGAAAGGTCTCCAGAATGTGTCCCATATCCCGCTTTATAAACTCACTGATGGGACCAAGGGAATCCGGGTCATTTTGTGTGTCGTAGTACAAGGCCATTTTGAAAAAATGTTGGCTGGTGTCACTTAAAAAAAACTGCATAGGAGAAGCTGCCGGACCTGAAAAATCAAACACAATCCCACTGACTCCTTGCGGGTTTTCAAAACGATACTCTTCCATGTAATCCGACCGGCGGTTAATTTGATCTACGATGTCAAAAGCATCTGACTTATACTGATCAAATGATGATTGACCAGTTAGAGGAGCATAACTACAATACAACTGAGCTTGAAACATGGGGTATTTGATATTGAACCAGCAATCATGGATTGGATTCATCTCCATATATTTTGAGTCGCGCCCAATTTCCGTGTAGGTAGGATATTCAAAGGTAAAAGGACATTTTTTAGATTGGAAAACATCGTATCCACCTTGGGGGTATTCGATTTTGGGAAACATTCTTGGCTTTGGTGTCGAATTCTCGCTAGAGCACGACCATATAAGAATAGTAAAACAAGCAAATAGAATCAGGTTTTTCATTGCGGTAATATCATCTTTATTTTTTCAATTCGACGTTTGGAAACAGCAACGACCTGAAAACTAAATCGTCCTACTTTGACCTCCTGACCAATCATAGGCATTCTACCTGTCAATTCTAGAAATAGTCCTGCTATAGAGTCCGCATCTCCTTTTATAGAATCAAATACATCAATGGGGAGTCCGGTAATGCGGCAGACATCATTGAGCATGGACTTTCCATCAAAAATAAATTCATTAGGGTTTAACTGCACATAATCCACTTCCCGTTCCTGATCAAATTCATCTTTTATATCGCCGATAACCTCCTCCATCACATCTTCAAGAGTAACGATTCCCGCGGATCCTCCAAACTCATCTACAACAATACCCATGTGCAGGTGTTTTTGTTGAAATTCTTTTAGGAGCTCATTAATGCGCTTATTTTCCGGTACATATAAAATCTCGTCTTGCAGATGCTTTGTCCAGTCATATTCTTTTCCTTGATCTAAGTTACCCAACAGATCTTTAACGTAAAGAATGCCTACTACATTATCAAAATCATTATCGTACACTGGCAACCTAGAGTATCCCGAGTCTTTTATCGTTTGCAATACTTCTTGATATGGGGCCTCGACGTCAAGTGCTACCACATCGACTCGTGAGCACATAATTTGTTTGACAGTTACATCACCAAACTTCATGATACTTTTCAAAATATCAATTTCATGAGCTGTATGCTTGTCTTGGGTTACTGTAAGTTCTATGGCGCGATCAATTTCATCCCGGTTTACGTCCTTTTTGAAGGCGTTCCCCAGCTTAGCCTCCAGAGATTTCGACATGGCAACCAAGGCATTACTAATAGGCGATATCAGACGGTCGAGAATACCAATGGGGCGGGACATCAGACGAGCGAATGTCAAGCCATTTACATTGGCATATACTTTGGGTGTTACTTCGCCAAAAAGAACTAAAATAAAGGTAACCAAGCCAACAGTAAGTATAAAATTGAGAACACGAGCAAGTGCTAACTCAGAAATAAGCTGTGGACCAATACTGAGCAATTCTTGCGCCCACACCGTAAAGGTTTCTTCGGACATCCAGGTCCAAATCAGGTAATCCGATACAATTACGATCGCGATATTTATAAAGTTATTTGCAATAAGTATGGTGGCTAAAAGGCGACGAGGTCTGTCTAGCAGTTGTAAGATCCTCATACTAGAAGGCTGGTCTTCCTCACCTAGATTTTGTCGATCATTGCGATCTAGAGAAAAGAAAGCTACTTCAGAACCTGAAATCAAGGCTGAACTTACGATCAAAATCAGTAAAAATACAAGCCCCCATAAGCCAGTTTGTCCAGACGTACTGATCAAAAAAAGACTCATAAAAAGCAGTTCCTTCTGTTCACCTGTCGGCGGTTCATCTCCGTCCAAAGTCTATTGATTTAATCTCAAATACGGTCTATACTCAGTCGTGCACATTAGCTATCAACGCTAGGATCTTTTTCTTGCATGGCTCCTTCGGAGCGATCCAAGCGTCTAAAGTAATTAGCGCGCACTTCTGATATCCGTCTTTCCTGACCATCTGCATCTTTATAGTTACGGTGAATTAACTTCCCCTCTACAAAGACCAAACTTCCCTTTTTCAATTGCTTCTCTGCTCTTCGGGCAATTGCCTCCCAAAAAACAATCTCATGCCATTCTGTTTTTTCCTGCCATTCTCCACGTCGGTCTTTAAAGTTATCATGAGTGGCCAAAGAAACTCGACCCAACAAACTACCACTTTCTAGTTCTTTTAGTTCTATGTCTTTGCCTAAATTCCCTATGAGCGTTACGCGATTAACCATGCAAAAATCCTTATGAAAGCAATGAATGACAAAGATAGGTAATTTAGGGGAGTCTAGCTGAACCTATGTAGTTTCATTCCGATGAAAAAACTAAGCCGCTGACTATCATAATGCACTGCCATAAAAGTAGGGATGACCATTTGATCTTATACCATCGCTTAAACAACGAAAAACCTATAGGGTATGAAATAATTAAGGAAAAACCCGCAAGCTTCCATGCATAGAGGAACAGAAAACGATAGCCCTGCAATGATCAATAAAATATATCGCCTCATCCAGCAAAACCAATAAGTAACCCCTTGCTCAATTACCAAAAGAAAAGAAAATAGACTTAAAGCAGGGTTCCTTGCTTTTTATTAATAAATGCTCTTACGACTTTCGGAAAACCATAATCGGATAGCTTGGGCTCCGCTACCCACATTTCATCTGCTTTCTCTGTGCGCCCATTCTTCATTTTACAGTTATAAAAATAGGCGTGAATGTATCGGTGACTTAGCGTTTGGGTTTGATGGCTTAAAAATTCCAGACTTATCGAATTTGCGTTGACGTTCAGCAACTTACTTAACTCGCTAATCTCAGGTGGGTGACCGTTTTTTGTTTCTAGCATGGGAAACTGAAAAAGCCCTTTCCAGATATCCTCTGCTCGGCGCTTCTCAAGTAGGAGTTTCCCGTTTTCATGTACAATATAAAAGTGAAAGTAACGGTGGGTTTTGGGTTTAGCCTTATGTTTTACGGGCAAGTTGTGAACTTGATTATTAGCATAAGCCTTGCACTTAAACTGAAGTGGGCAGTCCTTACAAAGAGGTGATTTGGGCTTACAAACTGTGGCACCAAAATCCATTAGTGCTTGATTGAAACCGCCAGTTCTTTCCTTTGGAATAGCCTCAGACAAAAACTCAAGGACCTGCTTTTTACCTTGAGAGCCGTTTATCGGTGTTTCATTCCCTTCAAACCGCATGACCAAGCGCAGGCTGTTACCATCTACTACCGGCGTTGGCAGACCAAAAGCAAATGACCCAATCGCTGAAGCAGTGTAAGGCCCAACACCTTTTAAGGCAAGTAAATCATTATAGGTGGAAGGGAAGTCACCTCCTAATGTGACACTAATATGCTTAGCGGTCTCATGAAGATTTCTCGCCCTGCTGTAATATCCGAGCCCCTCCCACATTTGAAGAACTGTATCTTGCTTAGCCTCAGCTAAATCATGAACGGTAGGAAACTTATCTATAAATTTCAAATAATAAGACCGTCCCTGCTCGACACGGGTTTGCTGTAAAATAATCTCAGATAACCATATTTTATAAGGGTCTTGTTCAGATTTCCAAGGCATTTCTCGATCGTTCTCTTCATCATGCCATTGCAGCAACTTTTCGCGAAAAGCTAAGCTTCTTCTCATAAGCCAAAAATAAAAAAGGGAATATGGCAGTCCATATTCCCTTCTTAAAAAATGAGATTTATAATTATGAGGCTTTACTGTTCACTCTATTATCATATAGTGTAGAATAGCGAGCAGCAATTTTACCTTTCAGTTCTTTTCTAGCAAAGAATATTCGACTTTTCACCGTACCCAGAGGCAATTCCAATTCATCTGCAATTTCTTGGTATTTATACCCTTCATAATGCATCATAAAAGGAATTCTTGTGGAATCATCCAATTCCTCTATCATAGCAGTAAGTTCATACGTCATGATGGATGATTCTGCTTTATTATTGATAGTAACACTACCACTATTTATATAGTAATTGTTATCTGTCGTATCAATAATTGTGTTCGCCTTTTTCTTTTTGCGATAGTTATTGATAAAGATGTTTTTCATTATAGTAAACATCCAAGCTTTAAAGTTTGTCCCATCTCTAAATTTATCGCGATTTGTTATAGCTCGGTACGCCGTCTCTTGAAAAAGATCTTTAGAAGCATCTGCACTTTTCGTTAAATTATAAGCGAAAGAATACAGTACTTGCGAAAGATCGTCAATCATTCCATGAAATTTCTCAGCAGTCATATCTCTTTTTTTGTTCTATTGCAAATATACAGTTTTGTTTAACTCTTGTCAAGGGCAAACCTAAACAAAATTCAGAAAAAAGCTCTGCTTCAAATGTATTGATTTTTAAATAATTTATTAATTGCTCATTATTAGCTTTATACATATTTTTGTAGATAAATATAAAAGAAAATATTTTCAATAATTTTTGAAAATTGTTTCTCAAAGGGGTAATATTGGCTATCGTTGAGCCCGAAAAACAAGAAAGGCTGCCACTCCGGCAAATAAAATATTAGGAAACCACACTCCTAAAATAGCGGAGGTTTCCTGGTTGGTTGCAAATGCAATAGAAAATCTAGATAAAAATACGAAGCTGGCTCCCAGAGCTATGCCTACAGCTAGATGGACACCTGCGCCTCCTCTTTCTTTTCTCGAAGCCACTGCCATCCCAATAATAGTGAGGATAATAATTGTAACCGCATCTGCTGTGCGCCTTTGAAACTCAACCTCATATATTTTCAAACCTGACCTACCTCTGCTTCTCTGATCTCGAATATAGTCCAACAATTGCGGAGAGGTCAATTGGTCGCGATCGTGCTTAAATTCTTCAAAGTCCGAAGGATATAAATTCAAGCTTATGCTTCTTACGCTATCTGGAAATTTAAATAACTGCTCGCTGCCTTCAGCGTATTCGTGCTCAACAAATTCACGAATTTCCCAGGTATTGGGTGGGCCCACCCATTTCATACTCTTAATATCCGTGACTTTTTTGATCTTTCCTTTTGCAAACTCCTCTATTCGAATATCTCGTGCTGAAGTATCAGTCTTCCTGTAATACCGTATGAAAATCTTGGAATTCTTATCCAGCATAAAATGAACATTCCTCGTTCTCCCTTTATCAGCTCCGTCTCGCAGTTGGCTATACTCAAAATCAAATTTCGCTTTATTCGCTTTTGGTATGATGTAATGCCCACCAAAAAAATAAATAGTAGCTATGAACAAGGCCCCCGCAAGATAAGGAACCAATAGACGTTCAAAACTTATGCCGGCATTTAGCAAAGCGATAAATTCAGAATCACTTGCCAGACGTGAAGTGAAAAATATAACTGCAATTAAACTAAAAAGGGGCCAAAGCAAACCATTAATGTAAGGGATGTAGTTCAGGTAATAGGTGAAAATTATCTGATTCCATGAGGCTTCAGAATTCAAAATCTTTTCAGACTTCTCCGCAAAATCAATTACTATAGCAATTAGTGTAAATAGCAAGGCTGTATAAAAAAATGCTACTAGAAACTTACCAATAATATATCGATCTAGTCTTTTCATAGTCGATTACTGATCCGTGGCAAAAGGGCTTCTTTCCATTCTGAAAAATCTCCTGCCAGAATGTGTTGGCGCGCATCCCTTACCAATTGTAAGAAAAAAGCCAAGTTGTGAACGCTGGTAATTTGAGGCCCAAGCGCCTCCCTTGCAGCAAATAAGTGCCTCACATATGCTTTAGTAAATTTTTGACTGTACTCGGATTGGCTTTCGGTGTCTAAAGGGCTAAAATCTGTCTCCCACTTTTTATTCTTAATGTTGATAATACCCTCATAGGTATAGATCATACCATGTCTCGCGTTCCGAGTTGGAAGGACACAATCAAACATATCTACTCCACGACTAATGCATTCAATTAAATTTACCGGCGTTCCCACTCCCATTAAATAACGAGCGCTCTCTGCCGGCAAAATATCGCAGCAGAGTTCTGTCATAGCGTACATATCTTCATGAGGCTCACCAACGGACAAGCCTCCAATAGCATTGATTTGAGCACCTTGCTCAGCTACAAAATGTGCCGATGCTTTACGTAAGTCTGTAAACGTGCTTCCCTGTACAATTGGAGCGAGGATTTGCTTATAGTTATAAGGAGATGAGTGCTTCTCAAATTCAGTAAGACATCGCTCCCACCAACGATGAGTCAGCTCCATACTCTCTTTTGCGTAATCAAAGGTACAGGGATGAGGAGGACATTCATCAAAAGCCATCATAATATCTGCCCCAATTATGCGCTGTATTTCAATAGCGCGCTCGGGACTAAAGAAATGCCGGGATCCATCGATATGAGACTGAAACTCTACTCCCTTTTCTGTAATTTTTCTCCGCTTACTCAGAGAGTAGACCTGGTATCCCCCACTATCTGTAAGCATAGGTCGATCCCAACCCATAAATTTCCGCAGTCCACCGGCACTTTTAAGTATGTCAAGACCTGGTCGTAGATATAAATGGTAGGTATTTCCCAAAATAATGGGAGCTTTGATTTTTTCGCTAAGATCCGATTGAAAGACTGTCTTCACGGTACCCACAGTTCCAACAGGCATAAAAACAGGCGTCTCCACACGGCCAGAAGTCAGCTCTAAAACCCCTGCACGGGCCTGACTTCTTCCATCTTCTTTTTCTAAGGTAAAACTCATTTAACAAAGGTAAGTAAAGTCGTTCAGTTACATCTTGGAATGGGAGCTCCTATTCTGAACGTAGATATCTTTAGAAAGATTGGGTGAATCTTTTATGGTTGTACAGCAAATCATCACCTCCGCTCATCTGCGTATAAACGTAAAACTACTGCAAACATAAGGCTAAAGGCTAAAATAGAAGAGCCTCCGTAACTCACGAAGGGTAAGGGGATACCAATTACAGGCAATAAACCCATCGTCATGCCAATATTTACCATCACGTGAAAAAAGAAAACGGAGGCCACTCCGTAGGCGTAATACATACCGAAAGGCGTCTTCATTCGCTCTGCTAAATGTAACACTCTAAAAATTAAGCCAAAACACAAGCCAATCACTATGATTCCCCCAATAAAACCGAACTCTTCGCCTATTGTTGAAAAAATGAAATCAGTAGACTGCTCTGGAACGTAATCTAATTGCGTCATGGCTCCATTTAAGTATCCTTTGCCGCTCAATCCTCCGGACCCTATAGCCATCTGGGATTGTATTAAATTATACAGTGACCCCTGGGGATCTGCATCTTCAGGATTAAGCCATGCATTAATCCTTTCCTTTTGATGGGGTTTGAGCACTTTTTGAAAAACCACACCTGTAACTACGGAAGCACTCAGCAGACTAATTAAGGCTATAACAATAATAGCAGATGTTTGCCATTGATTCTGACGTATGGAAGCGGAAAATAATAGTGCTAACAAAATAACTCCTGGAATGAGGGACCACCAGGATGCGGTCTGATATAAAAAAAGACCTGAAAAACTCATAACACCCAAAGCAGCCAATATCCATGAGGATCTATCTTTTTGATTATACGCCATTAAAAAAACGGCGACTGCAATTAAAATAAATGAAACAGTGGGAAGCGGGTATTGTAGAGAAAAAATCAAGGTCAAAAAAAGGATAATGGCATATAGATAATAAATTTTACTTAAACCTGCTCGCAAAAGGACGATGAAGAGAACCGAAAACACCATGGCACTGCCAGCATCTGGCTGGAGTAAAATGAGCGCCATAGGCGTAATAATAATAGCCATGCTCAATGCCCGATCGGACAAGCGTTTGAGTGCCGTTGTATAGTGTGCTAAAAAAGAAGCTAGCGCCAATGCCGTCCCAAATTTTACAAACTCTGAGGGCTGTATTGTAAAGCCTCCAATTATAAACCAGGAAGTACTACCCTTGACAGTATGCCCAAATAAAACGACAGCTATCAAACTCAACAGCCCTATGAAATATATAGGATAGGCCAGGCTATCCCAAATCTTGCGATCTAAAAAGAAAACTAATAAAAAAATAAAAGCACCTAGAATTAGAAAAAAACTTTGCTTTTGATAATGAGTGACCCAAGGTAGTTGGAAGAGGTGTCCTGCGTCCGGATACTCAACCGCATAATTCATAATAACACCTATCAAAGCAAGTGCTAAAAGGAGAAAAAGAGTGATTTTATCAAAACCTCGCTCTCGGCTAACAGATCGCATTAGTGACGTAATTTAAAATAATCCTCATACGTAATCACATCTTTAATTTCCAAAGCAGATGGAAACTCTTTTCTGATCTCATATAAAATAGGTTTTAACCGGAGCTGTTGTATACAAACACCTGTTTTTAACTTATAAAGAGGGCTGTCATACTCCCAATCATATTGCATTTCTGGATAGGCATTTCGGAATTTGTCAATAGCCTGATTTAAGGATCGACGATCATTCATTCCAACAATGAGAATTCGCCAGACTTTGAGTTCCTTTTCCTTACGCTGTTGGGTTTTCCAGTATTGCATCTGTTCACTCACCTCCTCATCCATAATAATTACAGACAAATCTACTGATCCAGCATGATCTTGACTCCACAGTGAGCACGATATTAAAAATAAAAGGAAGGTGTATAAAATAATACGCATACTCAAAGATAACTAAACAAAAAATATAACAGAAAGACTAAACTTCATCCTACTCCACCATTACTAGCAATCCAAAAAAAATACTCAATTTGCCCAGCTTTTATTCTTGATGAGTAACTTCTTTTGTTTATTGAATGGAGCGAAATTACCACGACTTAATTACACTAAACTATGCTTTCCCACAAAGCGAATTAAAATTGGTAATTATCCTTTATCAATACCGGAGCGCCTGAACCGGATTTACTTGCCAAGTTTGGGTTAAATACCGTAGATGAAAGCGGCGCTTCGATCTACAAGGTGTTTAGGTAGAAAAACAGATTGACAAAAAAGATGAGGGTGCTTGCCAACATAGGCAAGTGAAACCAGAACAAAGCCCGGGAATTTTCTGAAAGTTAATAGGGTCTTAACTTAAGATCAAACAAATAATAAAGATGATAAATAATCTTTTGATCTGCCTATTAGACTGGCATCCGAAATCCGAACATCCAAATAGAAGGCGCTCATTGCTTTTAGTCCGATCGTCTAATAAATTAAGTGTGTGAAGAAATTAAATGCCCAAATAGCCAACAAATCACCGCAAAATACCCTACCTGACCTGAATCATCTCTAATTTTGCAATCAGTAGTTCAAGGGAGCCTGGTTTTTCTATAGTGATTAAAAAAGTATCAATCGATAAGGCACGCGACTCCCTATCGATTGATACAACTGGTCAGTACGTTGAAAACCTTAGGCAGCCTTCTTTTTAGGGCTAATCTTAAGGAATTCGCTAGTCAACACTTCGGTCACGTACACTTTTTGACCTTCGGCATTTTCATAGGACCTCGACTTCAACTTACCGTGGATGACTACCTGTTCTCCTTTGTGAAGGATTTCATTCATCACCTCAGCGAGTTTACCCCAGACAACAATATTGTGCCATTCTGTCTTTTCCTGACGCTCCCCGTTCTTATCTGTATAATAATCACTGGTTGCCAAAGAAAATCGACACATGGTGTTGCCACTGTCAAAAGTTTTCAATTCCGGGTCTTGTCCAAGACGTCCGATTAACTGTACTTGATTGTTCAAGCTTTTCATAACTCTACGTTTTGTGTCCGTACTTGTTGGTAATATTGCGGCACGGACGGTAAAAAAATAATTATGTCGATCGACAATACAAATATGAATCATCCGTGCTGCACAAGTCGTAACTTAAACACTTGTAGACGTTTGTATACGTTTGTACATGAATAGAGTGATTACAAAAAACAGATAGTTGGACTTTATAGGCTCCTCATCCACTGGGTGAAGGAGTCCAAAGACAGCACATAAAGTGAAGCCTTGCAAGTTTCTTAGCTGGAATTTAGTCGGAATTTAAGCCAAAATAAAAGACCTAGCTTCTAATCCTCCTCATCATCATTGTCGTCATCGCTCTCCTCCGTGTCGGGATCGATATAATCCAGCTCTTCATAGCGATCTTCATAGACATCCTGACGCTCTTCCTTGAGCAGACCGTCATCGTCAAAATCATCGTCGTCCTCCACAATTTGCCGCGCTTCGGCGATGGTCATGCGCACCAGATAATATTTATCATCCGTCTCAAAAGGTAGCGCACTGACTTTGGCCCCGCGGGCATCCGTAAATTGGATGAGCTTTTTGTGGTATCCGTGCGGATAGTTGATCTTGATCTGCTCCTGGATTTCAGTGGGTAGCTTTTCGTAGTCTTTGATGATGCGAGGTTTACCGTCCATAATTACAATTGGTGGTTTAGAGTTTCTCAATAATAAGTAATACCCTACACATTTTTGTTACTACAGCTAGAAAATATTTTCAATTGCCAAATACTCATAAAATACCCGACTTTTACCTCTCATTATTAGCATACTTTTTATGTTTTTTTGGCCGTGCCCAGCCGCAAAGCCGGCTGGGTCGGGTGCTGCAGGGGTGCCGTCCTCGAGGACGCCTGCGGCGTCCCTCGGGACAGCTACGTGCGTAGCTCCCTTACGCCCCCTCACGGGGCCGCCCGCCAACCACAATGCACCCTTACCATGAAAAATACCGTCTCGCATTGTTTGGGGCAATAATAAGATTGAACACAGCCCATCGATACCCTCAGGAAATAGATCCGATTGCACAACTAAACATATGATCAAATACACAAAGTATCCGACGCAAGCTTCGTGTTAGGGATGGAAGGGGCGACGAGCGCAGCGAGTGGGTCCCGAGGGACGGAACCCCCGCACAGCCCGGCCCGCACTGCGGCCGACCGGAGCCTACTGGCAAGCGATGTTTTGGCTGGCCCAGTGCGGGCAACACCCTAACAAAATAAATAAGCCTGCGTATATTTGTAAAAAGCTAACGTTTATGTCATTTCAAGATAAAATCGCTCAAACCATCGACCATGCGCTCTTGCATCCAACTTTAGGGGAAGCTCAGCTGGAAAAAGGAATTCTGGAAGTTGCGGATCTACCCTTGGCTTCGGTATGTGTAAAACCTTGTCATCTCGTGCGCGCCCTGGAACAATTGGGCGATGCCGGAATTCCCGTGGGCACGGTGGTGGGCTTTCCGCATGGCAGTCAAACTATCGCTAGCAAAGCTGCTGAGGCGGCAGAATTGAGGGTGCTGGGTGCCAAAGAATTGGACATGGTCATCAATATAGGTGCCGTACTCGAGGGCCAATGGCAGCAGATTGAGCAGGAATTGCTGAGTGTTAGGCGGGCCATAGATGACGCTGATACGGTGCTGAAGTGTATTTTCGAAACCGATTACGTTCAGGAGGAAGAGACCATTAGGCAACTGAGTAAAATCGTCTGCGAAACGGGTTGGGATTATGCGAAAACCTCAACGGGCTTTGGTTTTGTCAAAGGCGAAAGCGGTCAGTATCAGTATCGAGGAGCTCAGGTTCAACATCTGAAATGGATGAAGGCTGCCGCCCCCCAACTCAAATTGAAAGCTTCCGGGGGCATTCGAACCCTTGAGGATTGGAAACGTATGACAGCGGCCGGTGCCCAAAGAATTGGAACCTCCTCTACACGCTCTATCCTGGCTGAAACGGCCTCCGATTAAGGAGTGTCGAGGTTCATTTTTTCCTCAGCTTTGATCTTTAAATCCTTATATTTTTGCTCCAGTTCTGTTAAGTAAGCCAATTTTTTCTGCTCCATCTCCTCGGGCTCTTCGCTGTAATTGGGCACCAGAGAGCGCTTTTCAGGGAAGTTTTCAATGTATAACGCCCGAGAAGGAAAGGCAAAACGAATGCCCAGCACCTCAGAGAGTCGGATTATATCTAAATAAATGCCCTCTTTGATTTCCAGCTCCACATCCCAAAACAGTGTATTTATATGTACCCTGATGAAAATATTTAGTGAGGAGTCTGCCATTCGGTAAAAATAGATAAACTGGTCTTCCTGGACGACTTTGGGGTGGGTACGCATGATTTCCCGAATGCCGTCAATAAATTGCTCAATGCGACCTGGAGGGGTATCATAAGTGACTCCAATTTCTGTTTCAAATAGTCGGTAATGTCGAACACCCAGATTCCGGATTTTCATATTCGCCACCGTTCCGTTGGGTAGAGAAATAATGGAGGTGTCTTTGATCATGATGCGCGTGGAGCGAATGCCCACCTCAATGATGGAGCCGAACTCACCGTCGATCTCTACAAAGTCGCCCACCTGAAACGGCTTGTCAAGAAATACCATAATAGAGCCCAACAGGTTACGCACCGTATCTTGAGCGGCTAAGGCAAGGGCAATACCCCCAATAGATAGTCCCGCAATGAGTGCCGCCACATTCACGTGGAGCAAACTCAAAATATAAAAGAATGCACCCACAATAATAATGGCCGTCAAGGCGCCATCAATTAATGGGATGATCTGATCATCCATTTTCGTTTCGGTTCCTTCAGCTGCTTCCCGGAGATAGGCAATAAATATGCGCATGAGGCGATAGATCAATACGAAAACAAGTACCGCTATAATAATCGACAAGCTCAGCCGAACGGATTCTGCCACCTTCACGGGCAAGCGCAGAGCCGGGTATATCCGCCCCAGCATAAAAAAACTAAATAGCAAGCCTGCAGCACGGGCCATCATGCCGGTCAGCTTTTCTTTTTTCGTGACGACATGCAAGCGATCTATAATAAACCGGGCAATAAGGAAGCCGGAAACGGCGCGCCCTACCCAAAAGAAAACAAATCCCAGTAGCACCATTAAAAGAATGCCCAACCACTGCCAAACCAGCAGGCCGCCAAAATCTGTGGTTCCCCACTGCGGTATCATATCGAGAAAAACTTGTGCCCACCAGGGATATAAGGCAGCGTGTAAGCCTGGCAGCTTATCCGCGGTTTCCATGCTGTAATACCATTTGTTATCGATGCGCTCCAAATAGATATCTGCATTCTCAATCGGAAAAGGAGTGTAAATATGCTGCATGATGCTGCTGTCCATATAATTCGCCGCATGGGGAATCATATTGAGTCGAACATACAACCCCTGGCCATCGAAAATTTCCTTGAGCTGCTGCGCCAGCTTTATTCGTTTGAGGGAGTCAATTTGTGGTGGAAAAGTTCGGGCAGCAAAAGCCGGCTTATAGCTGTCGGGCTGCAAATAATACAAGTGCACATACATCGTATTGTGCGGATCACTCAACTTGACGGGTGGCGCATTACGCTCGATTTGAAAGGCCTGAGCCTGACCGGAAATCAAAAAGGCCAAAGTGAAAAGAAAAATGCGGTACAATATAGCTCGACTCATAGGGGTTTGGATTTCATTCAATAATAGGCATTTCCATGCAGGTTACCAAGCCTATTCGACATAAAGAAAACGAGGAAAATGGTTCGGAGCTAAACTTTTAAATCCTGCCAGAAGTTTGTATTTTACTGCACATAACCCGAACTTATATTATGGCTGTAAAGAAACTCTTTCTCATAGATGGTAATGCTTTGGTTTACCGTGCTCACTTTGCCTTTATCAAACGTCCCTTGATCAATTCTAAAGGGGTAAACACCTCGGCCATCGCTGGTTTTACACGCGCCCTATGGGATCTGTGGACCAACCAAAACCCCTCCCATATTGCGGTCTCTTTTGATGTTTCTGAGAAGACCTTTAGAAATGAAATGTACAAGGAGTACAAAGCAAATCGGGACGAGCAGCCGGAGGATATTCAAATTGCCTTCCCCTATATCCGGAAATTGGTCGAGGGATTTAATATTCCCATCATTGAAAAAGGCGGGTATGAAGCCGATGATGTCATTGGCACACTGGCCAAACGGGCCGCGCAAGACGGTTTCGAAGTATATATGGTAACTCCCGATAAAGACTTCGGCCAGTTGGTCACCGATCAAATCTTTTTGTATAAACCCAGCCGCCAGGGCAATGGGGTAGACATCATGGGTGTGGAGAAAATTTGTAAGAAATGGGATGTAGAACATCCGGATCAGGTCATCGATGTACTCGGCCTGGCCGGGGACAGTATCGATAATATTCCCGGCGTACCCGGTGTCGGCCCAAAAACGGCCAGTAAGCTTCTCAAGCAATACGGCTCCATGGAAGGCATCTATGAACATGTGGACGAGCTCAAAGGAAAACTCAAAGAGCGCATGATTGAGAATAAGGAGCAGGCTTTGCTCTCTAAGAAATTAGCACGTATAAAAATAGATGTGCCCCTCGACTGGGATCCGGACAGCCTGACCAAAGACCCTATCGACAAAGAAGCCCTGGCTCCGCTATTCAAGGATCTCGAGTTTCGAACCATGGCGGAAAAAATTCTGGGCGAGAAGGCGCCTGAACAAGGAGATCTTTTTAGCAAGGGTACCGTGAGCGATTCGGTGGCCCCATCCATTAAAGACCACAGTGTGGCGGAAAATACCATTGAAGATGTAGAAACAAACTATGAGTTCGTGGACACCCAAGACAAACGCGAAAAGTTGGTGGAACGCCTGAAAAAAAGTAGCTGTTTTGCCTTCGACACCGAAACGGATAGCCTCAATCCGCTTGAGGCCGGACTCGTAGGGATGAGTTTTGCCTTTAAAGCCAAGGAAGCTTTTTATGTACCCATTCCCGCCGAGCGAGAAGCGGCACAAGTGATTTTGGATGACTTCAAACCGGTCTTCGAAGATGAGAATATCGAAAAAGTCGCTCAAAACATCAAGTACGATATATTAGTACTCCGAAAGTACGATATCCGTGTGGCCGGCTTTTTCTGGGATACCATGATTCTGCATTACCTCTACGAGCCGGACTTGCGACACAATATGGACTTCATGGCAGAGAGTTATCTCAAGTACAAGCCCATTCCCATTAAAAACCTCATTGGTAAAAAAGGAAAGAATCAAAAAAGTATGCGCGATATCCCACAGGAGGATATTGTCGACTACGCTGCGGAAGATGCCGATATTACCTGGCAATTGTTTGAATTCCTGCGCGAGGAAATGAAGGATCGAACCATAGAGAAAATCTATAAAGAGATCGAAGAGCCTTTGATTACCGTGCTAGCCGATATGGAGGAGGAAGGCGTAGGTTTCGATAGTAAGCAGATGGAAGCCCTGGCAGAAGAGCTCGAGGAGAGTATTGACAAAATTCAAAAAGAGATTTATGAAGAAGCCGGCACTGAATTTAATGTCGGCTCACCCAAACAGGTCGGCGAGGTGCTCTTTAAAAAGATGGAACTCCCCTACCGATGGAAAAAAACAAAATCCGGTCAGTACTCCACAAATGAAGAAAAGCTATCCGAGCTGGCCGAGGATCATAAAATTGCCGGTCAGGTCCTGGAGTATCGCGCACTGACCAAACTGCTTTCCACCTATGTGAAGGCCCTGCCGAAAATGGTCAATCCCAGAACGGGCCGAATACACACCTCCTTCAATCAGGCACTGGCTGCAACAGGGCGTCTAAGCTCCAACAATCCCAACTTACAGAACATTCCCATTCGAACCGAACAAGGCCGAAAAGTGCGGAAAGCTTTTGTGCCCCGGGATGAAAACTACGAGCTCTTAGCGGCGGATTATTCGCAAGTCGAACTGCGACTGATCGCCGAAATGAGTGGCGATAAAAATATGTTAGATGCCTTTCAGAACGATAGAGATATTCACCGCGCTACAGCAGCCGGCGTTTTTGAAGTGGATTACGATGCAGTCACAGACGATCAGCGGCGATCCGCCAAAACCGTTAATTTCTCTATCATTTACGGGGCCGGCGCTACGAACCTATCCAACCAGTTGGACATCTCTCGCAAAGAAGCCGGGAAACTGATCGATCAGTATTTTAAGACTTATCCCGGCCTGAAACGATACATGGATGAAGTGGTAGAAAAAGCCCGGGAAACCGAATATGTAGAAACCCTATCGGGCCGTCGACGGTACCTGCGCGATATCAACTCCCGAAATAACATGGTCCGATCGGGTGCCGAGCGCATCGCCATCAACACCCCCGTTCAGGGTACGGCCGCCGATATGATCAAGTGGGCTATGGTCGATATCCATGCCTATTTACGAGCGCACAACTGCAAAACGAAGATGACTCTGCAGGTGCATGATGAATTGGTATTTGATTTGCACCAGGATGAAAAAGAAGAGCTGCTCCCCATTATTGAAGAGAAAATGCGCAATGCCATGAAAGGCCTCAGTGTACCCATTTTGGTAGATTGTGGTTTGGGGCAAGACTGGTTAGAAGCCCATTAAATTTATAGCTTATGGATTTTGACAAGACCTACACGGCGGAAGAAATTGCGGACTGGATTGATGCCGACATCATCGGCCCAAAATCACTTCCCCTATCCGGCGTCAATGAGATTCACAAAGTACGCCCCGGCGATATCATGTTTGTCGATGTAGAAAAATACTTTCAAAAAGCCCTGAACTCTAAAGCCACGGGCATTATACTCAACAAACGAATCGAGGCGCCCGAGGGCAAAGTGCTATTTTTGGTCGACAATCCGTTCAGATCTTATGAAACTCTGGCCCGACGCTTCCGAGTTTTTGAAGCCCAAAACTCCAGTATCCATCCCAGCGCGCAAGTCCATCCCTCCGCCGTATTAGAACCCGGCGTAGTCATTGGTCGGCAAGTGCGCATTGGGGCTAGAACCACCATTCAAGCCAACTGTTTTATTGGCAATGACACCCAAATCGGTGAAGACGTTTGGATTCAGCCCAACACCACTATCGGTTCGGAAGCCTTTTATTATAAAAAGCACGGTGCCGAGTACGAAATGTGGACCTCGGTCGGTCAGGTCATCATTGAAGATCGCGTCACCATTGGCGCCAACTGTACCATTGATAAAGGCGTAAGCGGAGATACAGTGGTAGGGGAAGGGACCAAATTGGACAATCAGGTACACTTAGGTCACGGCGTGGTCCTGGGTAAAAACTGCCTGCTGGCCGCCCAGGTCGGCATCGGCGGCAAGACCGTGGTGGGCGATCGCGTCGTGATGTACGGACAGGTCGGGCTGATCAACAGCTTACACATCGGCGACGATGTCGTCATATTAGCCCAAAGCGGGGTGACCAAAGACTTAAAAGCCGGCACCACCTATTTCGGCACGCCCGCCATTGAGAATCGTCAACGGTTGCGGGAGTTGGCCGCCTTGCGGAAGCTGGGGCGGGGGTAGAGCCTTTGCTCAGTGATGCTATCGGTTTAGGGTAAGCGCCTAACAAAATGGCAGAAATTAAAAGAAGCCCGTAACATGAACTACAGACGGTACAACAACAGGCGCAGTACTCGCTTAAAGGGTTACGATTATAGCAGCCCGGGCTTTTATTTCATTACGATAATCTGCCTTAATAGAGCCCATCTTTTCGGACGGATTGAAGGAGGCCAGATGAGCTTAAATGCATTTGGAGAAATCATTGAAGAAGAATGGCGGAAAACTCCTAGATTACGTCAAAACGTCGCTTTGCATGATTACGTAATTATGCCAAATCATTTCCACACAATTTTACAAATTTTATTTCCTAAGAACTCGAAAGACCCGGAGGAATCAAGCGCCCAACCGGCCTTTAAGTCACCATCGCATACTGTCGGGGCGGTGGTTAGAGGCTTTAAAGGAATAACAACTAAAAAAGTGAAGGAGCTTACACGTTTGACTGAAAGTAATGGGGAAGATAATGGGTTGGACACGGGTAGGGGCGAATGGCAATTCGCCCCTACCCGTGTCCATCTCCCCATAGAAAAGATAGATGTAAACCAATCGATATGGCAACGCAACTACTACGACATCATCATCCGGAATGAAAAGTCCTATCATCGAATTTCTAGGTACATCAAAAACAATCCCAAAAACTGGAAAGAAGACGAATTATATTGAAAAGAGGCAACATGGCGAATGACCATGGGCTCTATCAGACTCACTCTTTACTAAAACCACCCGATCCCACTCAAACAATCCAAGGTCCTAAAATTAAGGTCGCGGGGCCTCAACCGAGTAGTCATTGCTAAAATCCTTTGCACCTATTCCGCAGTATAGAATGAGCCGGCCAAACAAGCTGCCTATCATTGAAGCGCTATTGTGGAAGTTATGGATAGGTAGTCTCTATTCCAAAGACAAATTTATAAAAGCGGATAAGCTGTTCAGTATAAGCCAGAGGCTAAAAGCAGCAATCAATAGGAATATTTTTAAGATTTTTTGGGCGATCCCCTCATCCTCGACATCGCTGCGCGATCGTCGGGACGGGGGCGCTACGATTCGGGGCTCTCCGCCAGCTGGCGGATCGGCTCCTGGCGCCGGCGGATCCGGCGCGCGGGATCTTCGGTCCACCGGAGGTGTCCCTCACTTCGGCCTGCCGAAGGCGGACCTCTTCATTACTCATTCCCGATGTTTCCATTTTCTGTGTCGTTTAGGGATAGAGGACAGATAAAATGATTCCTCGGTCCGCCTCAGGCGGCCCCCTACTCATCGCTATCGCGGGGTTCACTGTGCATTAAAGTCCATTACACCGAATACCAAGGATCGCCTACTTTTTTTCAAGGGTAAACATGATATCCAGCATTTATGAAATGCCAAAGGGTGGTTTGTTTCAAGGGAAGTGTGTATATTAAAGCTGCTTTTTTGTTGCCTATAAGCAGGTTGTCAAAAATTAAAGTAAATACTGAACTATCATGACCAAGTGTAAAAAATGTAACAACCCTTTCTCATTTCAACTAATGTTTAAATCTTTTTGGGCTGGCTATAAAGATTTAAACTGTACAAAATGTCAGGCAAATCATGAATTTGCTCTACAGGATAGATTAATTGGTGGTGCCGTAGTTGGGGTTTCGATTTTCATCACTACCTTAATGATGAATTATTTTCAGGAAGGAATGGCATCAAAATTACTCTTAGTATTACCATCTATGATAATTTCAATCATTGCTTTTAGCGCTTTGAGTATGTCGTTAATAAAACTTCAATTGAATGAAAAACAAACTACAGAAAACAATATATAACCGCAATCACGGCGAATTTGAATACGTCCGAATGCAGGCTGAATTGCTAACGTATTTGCTAGACCGAAAATTAACGCATTTAAATAAGTGATTATTGGTGTACGAGACTGTAATCGACGCTGAAAGCATTAGGTATGAAGATCTTTTTCCTTTCCCTACTCTTGTTCACCATTCTCTCGTGTTCGAACACATCAGACCTTTCTATTGGATTGGATAACTTGACTGTAGAATCGTTAGAACCCTATGTGCCGATCAACTATCTGGAAAAACATTCGAGCGTGGTCTTCAAGAATGATCAAGGTGCAGAAATGAAGTTTGAAATCATCGGCTCAACAACTTTGGAAACAAGCACCATAGACGATCTAGAATATGAGAGAGAAATAAAGTCGTACAGGCTGGAAAATAAAAACGGCCTGAATTTCAGCCTTGAAATTCTAATGTCCGCTCATTATCATGA
The DNA here is from genome assembly GCA_964627995.1 of uncultured Saprospiraceae bacterium. Classification (GTDB taxonomy): domain Bacteria; phylum Bacteroidota; class Bacteroidia; order Chitinophagales; family Saprospiraceae; genus JAWLFI01. The sequence continues at coordinate 2,210 of CAZVLN010000018.1, read as the reverse complement.
TCAAAGTACAGTCATTAAATCCGTAAGCTGTTATCTACGCAAAGATGGGAACAATGGTTGGATACCTGCCATTCTACTCGACGGTAAAGGTGAAACATTAATCGGACAAAGCGAATCGATAACATTGGGTCAAAGGACTTTTGATGATGTATTTTCTAGTATAACACCGCCAGAAAATCAACACGAATACACTCAAATATTCTACAACTATGAATGGGGGTTTGTCGGATTCCTTGGCGCTGAAAACGAGCTGTGGTATTTGGATGGATACCGAGACTGAAATAAAATAAGGCGTACTTCAGAAAGCTGCGAATAGAAGAAAAATAGTATTCCGGAAAACGAGAGACTTTGTCTCTGTGAAAACGTAAAACGAGGGTGCTGAGATCCACATCTGCTGAACACGGTGTAACTTCAGTATAGGTAACTATACAATGCGGCTTACGGAATACCCCCCATAAAGACAAAACTCTTGCCTCCTCTTGATACAATTAGAACGAAAGCTCTTCCTCACCGCCTCATCCTCTTCACGTGCCGCAACGAAATCAATGTCCAACCCATACAAACGCTGCGTAAAGTGAAAAGTGCGGGTTACACCGACATTGAAGAGGTCGGCAACGAAAAGGGCCAGTTTTACGGCATGAGTCCTGCAGAATTTAAAGCAGCGATGCAGGACCTGGATTTAGTCCCTATCAGTTCTCATCAAGCAAACCCAAACAAAGAGAACATCATCAAAATACTCATCGATTTCAAGACCGTCGAAATCCCCTATCTCGTCATACCTTCTCTCCCTTTGAAAACCTGTATCATTGATCCTGCGACCCTTAAGAACCGCACGAATATAGATGCAGAAAAAATGGCTAACACCCTCAATGATTGAGGCGAAATTGCCCGGAAAGAAGGCATTAAATTGCTATTCATTACCACTCAAAAAGCATAGAAGAGTAGCAGCATATTTTTGTTCAGACCAAGACGTGAGGAAAGAGCATATCAGTAGGAGTAAGGATGAGATGAACAAAAAATTCAAAACTAGGTCTTTAAGGATTCGGTGGTATGGGTACCATATCCTTCGTATCTTTCCAGTGGACCGACGTATAGCCGCCCGGCCGGTCGGTAGAGAGCAAGCACATTCCTCTAACTCACTATCTAATTATTTCGTAAATTTGAACAAAAGGATGAAATCATGGGACTTGCTGCGGATAAATTGGAGTTGATTGAATGGTTGAAAAACCTTGACGATGATGAAATAATCTCCTATCTTAAGATTGTCAAAAATTCAAAAGAATCTAATTCAGATTGGTGGGATGATTTAACTGATGATCAAAAGCTAGCAGTTCAAAGAGGATTGGATGATATTGATAATGGTCGAATAACTCCACACAACGAGATTACCCAGAAGTATGGATTATAAAATCTTCTGGACCGATGAATCTATTCGGAATCTTGAAGATATTCTGGCTTATCTTAAATCAGAATGGACTAATAAAGAGGTCGATAGATTTAAGGTTAAACTTTCAAAACAGATAGATATAATATCAAAGAACCCTTTAATCTTTCCTGTAAGTCAGTATCAAAATCGACTTAGGAAGGCAGTATTAAGTAAGCATACCTCAGTTTTTTATGAGATCAAAGGAAATCAAATTTATATTGCTTACCTGTTTAGCAATAGAATGGACATAAAGAAGATTAATTAGACTCGACGCCCTAACATGCGGTATATGTAATTGCTTGTATCATGCCTTTTGCAGATCCATCTCCCCCACTTCGAAAAACCTATTCGTAATTAAAGGGTTCAAGCAAAGTCAGCGGTTGGGCAAAAGTCGCGGCGTCCTGGGCTATGGTCAGGGCCAACAACTCCACATATCGCCGAGCTCTTTAGCGCCATTTTGAGAGGACTAAGATGGATCAACACCTCGATGGTTAACCCATTTTTAGCAACGTTAATAAAATGATAGAAATGAAAAATACTTCTGTATTCCTGGATGACTTTTTTGACCAATTCGTTCATAATCAAGTTTCTGCTGTACGATATAAAAACGTAAGTCTACAAAGTCATTCGTGCCGCGCTTCGACTTTTAGAAAATGAAAACACCAGTGCACGTAATAAACTTGGGCTTGGCAGACAGAAAAGGAGCTTCAAAAGCCTGCTTGTCTTCAGCCGAAACCGGTGAACGTTCACCCCTCTCTGGGATCGACATAAAACGCGCTCAATC
>CAZVLN010000017.1:0-46031 GCA_964627995.1 uncultured Saprospiraceae bacterium | reverse complement strand
CTATTGAGCCGGAGCAGTTGGGTAATTTGCAGGTCAATTTGATTCGGTCTCATGCAGCTGGCATGGGGTCAAAAGTCCCCTTAGAACTGGTTCGCCTCGTTTTACTATTAAAAATTCAGAACTTTTGCTACGGAAAGTCGGGTGTTAGTTTGAAATTAGTCGAGCGTTTAGTTGAGTTTTACAATGCCGATATTTTGCCCGTGCTATTCACTCAAGGATCGTTGGGCGCTTCCGGAGATTTGGCCCCACTAGCTCATCTGAGTCTGCCCTTGATAGGCGAAGGTGACTGCGTTTGGAAAGGCAAGGAAATGCCCGCTGATAAGGTACTTGAAGAAATGGGTTGGTCTCCCTTAAAGTTGCAGGCTAAAGAAGGACTAGCTTTGCTAAATGGCACACAATTTTCGACAGCATATGCGGCGTGGTCTGTTTTGGAGGGAGAACAAATTCTGCACAAGGCAAACATGTGCGCTGCGCTTTCTATGGAATCTTTTAATGTGCAACTGTCCCCTTTGCACGAACGGGTGCATGCCATTCGAAGACAAGACGGTCAAATCCGCGTTGCTGAAGAGATCCGGTCGTGGTTAGACGGCAGTGATTTGTCTAAACGGCCTGGAAAACCAGTGCAAGATCCCTATTCGTTTCGCTGTGTTCCTCAGGTGCATGGTGCTTCAGCCGCAGCATTGGCTCATGTTCGATCTGTAGTGCAGGCGGAATTGAATGCAGTCACCGACAATCCCAATGTACTTCCTGAGGTAGATGAGATTTTATCGGCCGGCAATTTTCATGGTCAGCCCATTGCTTTAGTGCTCGATTATCTAGGTATTGCTCTTTCTGAACTGAGCAACATATCGGAACGCAGAATTTATCAACTCATCTCAGGTCAGCGCGGTTTGCCGAGCTACCTGATCGATTCCGCCGGACTGCATTCCGGCATGATGATTGCCCAGTATACGGCGGCCTCCATTGTTAGTCAAAACAAGCAATTATGTACGCCGGCCTCGGTAGATTCAATAGTTTCTAGTTTGGGTCAGGAGGACCACGTATCTATGTCTGCAAATGCGGGTGTAAAAACACGGGACATTGTAAATAATACCTGGTCAGTTCTGGGTGTTGAATTTTTGACAGCTTGTCAAGCCTGGAGCTTTCGGTCAGATCAACTTTCGGACCGATTAGCTAAGATTTACAAACAATTTAGGGAAGAGGTTCCTTCGTTAAAGGCTGATCGCATTCAGCATAATGACATGGTCGCCGCGACCCGATTTATTCGCCAGTTGTGATAAAATCTATAGCCATTTTCTTATCGGTACTTTTTTGCTGGACCTCAGAAAGTCTTGTAAGCCAAACGACCCAGTTTCAGATTGAAACAGGCTTAGGTCGCTTAATACGACACTCCGATCAATTTTTATTCAACTCCAACGAATGGACGCACAGCTTGGATTTTTCTGCCCGCTGGGAAACGGATGATCGCCAGCCTTGGGCAAATTTTTATGGGTACCCAAACATAGGCCTGCATTTTCGATACCACACTTTTGGCAATCAATCTATACTAGGTCATGCCCTTTCAGCCTACCCCTCTATTGAAATGCCAATATTTAAGAAGCCGAAATTTGGACAATTAGATCTTTTTATTGGGATTGGGGTTGCGCGAGTTTCCAGGCCCTATCACTGGCATAGAAACCCATTAAATACAGGAATAGGCTCTAAATGGAATAATATAACGCGCTTAAAACTGCAGTTTAGTCGCCTTTACAGAAACTGGCGGTGGGGGATTTATTCAGATATTACGCACGTGTCTAATGGTCGGGTGTCCTCCCCTAACTCTGGCCTCAACACGGCTGAGTTTGGACTTTCACTTACTCGCTCTTCTAAAGCCCCCGGTTTAAAATCGGGCCTATCCGCTGGTTTTGGATTTCGAAATTGGTCTTTTGAAATGTATGGAATGCTAGCCGGCACCAGCCAAAGAGAGTACCCCGGACCAAAGTTTCCAGTGTACGTAGCCAAAGTAGCTTTGATTCGGTCGCTTACACCTGTGCAGCGTCTTCATTTTGGTTTAGAGCGGGAAAGAAACATGGAGCGCGCACATTTTTACAGGGGCATGTTGGGAATTGTGAGTCGCTCCGAAGCCCTGCAATTTGCAACCTCATATTTGATATATATCGCAGATGAGTTTGTTTTTGGTCCCATCAGCTTTGGCGTAGTAGCTGGCACTTACCTTCAAACGGAAATAGAGACCTTTCCTATTTATAATCAGTTATTCTTGCGGTATTACTTTTTACGAAACAATTTTAATTCAGGTACATTTTTAGCCGTATATTTGAAGTCTCATTTAGCCACAGCTCAGTATTTGGGTATGGGGCTCGGATATCAATGGTAAAATCGAATACGTATGAAAATCTTTTTGTCGGTAATCTTTAGTATGATCATTTTGGGCACCTGGAGTTGTGACCCCGCTAAAAAAGCGTGGAACAATTTTAATCTTTTCCCTGTCGAAGATGATGTGAAACTAGGAATGCAAGTCAGCGAGCAGATCAAGTCTGATAATGAAAACTTTCCACTTTTGCCGGAACGTGGCAATGAGGAGGCTTATCGATATTTGCGATCCATGACAAAAGAGATTTTAAATTCGGGTGAGGTTGCTCATAAAGAGGATTTTGCATGGGAAGTCCATCTGATCGACGATAAAGAAACACTTAATGCTTTTGTCACGCCTGGAGGATACATTTATGTATATACAGGCCTTATCCTTTATTTAGATCATGCCGATGACCTTGCAGGAGTTATGGGTCATGAAATTGCTCATGCCGCCTATCGCCATTCAACCGCTCAAATGACAAAACTGCACGGCTTAGATCTCGTTCGCCAGGTCGTCACGGGACAAAATGAACCGGGCCTAATCGGCCAAATCGCTCTGTCGCTTTCTTCACTTTCATTTAGCCGATTTCATGAAAGTCAGGCGGATGCCGCTTCTGTACGGTATCTTTGTAACACACGCTACAATGCTGCTGGAGCAGCTTCATTTTTCGAGAAAATTCAAGACAAACCACAACCGCCTGAGTTTTTGAGTACACATCCAAGCCCTAAAAACCGTGTGGAGGAGATTAAAAATGAAGCTGAAGAACTAAAATGTTCTACTCGTCGATCTCGAGGTCAAGAATACAATCGCATCAAAAAATTGTTACAATAATCTAGGAAAGAGAAGTCATTTGTCCTTAGTGTAGGCCTAGCCTCGTAAAAAATGGTTTGAGAAATTAAAATCTAATTGTTACGTTCGGACAAACTATCTACATATTGAACAGTTTCTTGTAAGCTATCCAGATATACAATCTGATCGGAGTCTGAAAAATCAGTATGTGCAAATTGGTATCCAGAAATACATAATTTCCCTTGGGGAATAATCGGCTTAAGGTGCTCCAGATACTTTTTTGCCGACATTCGTTTTGGAGGTTGATTCATAATCGTGAACAAATAATCGGGCTGAATAATGGAACACACATCACGTATATCCTCTAAAGCTATATCTAATCCTACGTTAATCGATTTTATAGATCGAACCCGTAAGATATACTGTAAAAAAAGCAGGCTAATTTCTTGGTTTTCACCCTCGGGAACATAAAGTAGGAATGTGAAACTAGATTGAGGTGGAGGAAGTTCGTTTGTGGCAGAAATGATTCGATTGCGAATCATTAGGCTCATAAATTGCTCTTGAATGGGCTTTATTGAACCTGTCATCCACAAGATACTTAGTTTGTTGAGCAATGGGTATATGACCTCAACCATACAATTTTCAAAACCCATAGCACTAATGTAATTGTCCATCAGCTTATCAAAATGATCTTGATCAAATTCAATCATAGCCAACATCAAGGCGTCAATTTGAGGGTGACCTCCAGAATCGTTTTGATTTACTCCTCGCACTTTCTTTCTCATATCCGAAGGGCTCAAGGCAGCAATTTGGGAAATCCTCATACCCTCTTTTTTGAGAATGGCAATATTCATCAGTTGCTTGAGATCGCCGTCACAATAATATCTTATATTAGAATCAGTGCGTTTTGGTCTTAATAAATCGTATCTCTTTTCCCAAATACGGATAGTGTGGGCTTTTATCCCCGACAATTTTTCAAGATCTCCTATTGAGTAAACGGCCAAAGCAACTTAAATTTGAATATGAGTGTGATAACCTAAAAGTTATTTATTTATAACAGTTTTGAATCTTTATTGTTTCAAATCAGAATACTTGATAAGTGTTCTGTTAAAAGTAGGTTTAGTACTTTTACCAAATGAAATAGATTGATATGAATATAGGTATTGTTTGTTACCCAACATTTGGGGGATCAGGTGTAGTGGCTACTGAGCTGGGGTTAGCCTTGGCTAGGGCGGGACATGGAGTTCACTTTATAACATATAGTCGACCTGCCCGACTTTCTGGTTTCCAGGAAAACGTATTTTACCATGAGGTAACCACAATGGACTATCCGGTGTTCGACTTTACACCTTACGAATCTGCCTTAGCCAGTAAACTTGTAGACGTTGCCACTTATGCAGATTTAGATGTTTTACATGTGCACTATGCTGTACCACATGCCTCTGTGGCTTTTCTTGCTAAAAGTATCTTAGCAAAAAAAGGTAAATATCTGCCGGTGATTACAACTCTACACGGAACCGATATCACACTTGTTGGTAATGATAGAAGTTTTAAATCCGTGGCAGAATTTGGGATTAACGAATCTGATGGGGTAACGGCAGTATCTCAGTACTTACGTGAAGAGACCTATAAGACATTTGAAGTTCGGGAAAATATTGAGGTGATTTATAATTTTATTGATTTTGATCGCTTCAAAAGAGCAGACAAAAGTCACTTCAGGGACTTGCTAGCTCCAAATGGAGAACATATACTTATGCACACTTCTAATTTTCGCAAAGTAAAGCGAGTAGAAGACACAATAGATATATTGAAAAAAGTACGAGAACATCAACCCGCTATACTACTTTTGGTGGGTGATGGACCTGAGCGGCCCCAGTTAGAGCGACTTACACGTTCCGAAGGACTGGGGAAATGTGTTCGTTTTTTAGGAAAGCAAGAAGCAATTGAAGAACTTTTATCTATATCGGATGTCTTTTTACTTCCATCGGCCAACGAGAGCTTTGGCTTAGCTGCCTTAGAGGCTATGGCTTGTGAAGTGCCTGTCGTTTCATCTAATATTGGTGGGATACCCGAAGTCAACATTGAGGGAGAGACAGGTTTCTTATGTGAAGTGGGTGATACAGCAGCTATGGCCCAAGCCTGCTGCACTATACTAAAAAGCCCTGAGCAGTTGGCTGCTTTTCGTTCTCGAGCTCTCGAAAAGGCAAAAGAGTTTCATATTAAAGACATACTTGGCCAGTATGAAAACCTATATAAAAAAGTCATCGACAATGCTAGCGAATAATAACGAATTTTAGAATGGCATCTGAAGGCTGAGTAAAGTCGCCCTGACCACTTATCCAGGCTAGATAAACGCCTGACGTTACCTGCTGACCGCTCCATTGATTTCCGTCCCAAATAGCTTGACCACCAAGTGCTCTAGTCTCATGAATCACGCGTCCTTCTAGGTCAGTTATTTTTACGAGTGCATCTTCCGCAAGCCCCTTTATCGCGATCGGCCCCTGATACTCAGGACGCACAGGATTTGGGTATACAAAGGCGTCAGGCTGATTAAAAGCATTTCCACTGGTAGATTCTGTGCGATATGCCATGACCCCTTTAGAAGTTGCGATATACATAATACCCACTTCTCCATCATATGCGAAATCTACAATCGCATCGCTAAATAAAGGGCTGTTGTTCGTATTAAATCGAAATAGCTCTTCACTTCCTGAAGGAGACAGAACAATAATCCCTCCTTCTGTGCCTACCCACTTCCTATTAGCCCCATCAACGCCTAAGGCTGTTATGCGGACATTATTAAGTAAAAAATCACCTACATTATCTCCACTCTCGTCTACAATAGGCCGACTGCTGCAATCAAAGTCGAAAACAGCATTTCCGCAAGCAAATAGGACGACTCCTTCCGTAGTGCCCGCCCAAACGTTTCCGCTCCTGTCAATAGTCAAACAGGTTACCGAATTTGTTGGTAATGCACTATTTGCGCGATTAAACACTCTAAATCGTTCTCCGTTCTCCCCAGTTGGATCAGGATCAAATACTAGAATACCAGCATCATTTGCAAAAACTGTGGACCATATAAATCCATTGGGATCAATATGTAGGTCTACCAAACTTGATGAAGTGGGGAGATTCCAGCCTTCACAATCTCCATTTGGCCTTAAAACCTTAAGTCCCTGAGGTGCACCAAAGTTTGTAAGCCATAAATTTCCAGTTTCATCAAAAGCCATCCCTGATATACGCTCTCTTTGGCTATCACCAACTGTCCCTTCTAAACAAGAATTCTCTTTGGTATATACAAAAATATCGTCTTCGCTATACCGGATGACTCCTCCCCAATATGTACCGACCCAAATCGTCTCTTTATCGAAAGGGTCTACTTTTATACGGAAGAACTCAAGTACTTCAGGGTTAGCTAGTTCCGGGGTGTTATCGGGATTTACATTCGTCCAGGTCTCTCCGTTTAGTATATACATACCTCGATCTGAGAATTCATATCGAAGTTGGTCTCGTGGGCCGCCCCCTGCGATGGCTAGCACTCCATCTCGATAATCTATATCGCTATTTGCAAAGTCCCTGGGACCGTCATTAAAAACTATTTCACAGTTGCTGGTAGGTGTTTCGGAAAAGCGATATCCTCCAAATTCATCGCCATAAAAGATTCGCCCCTCTTTTGTTTCAATGGCATGACTTAACCGTCCGTGACAAGATTGAGCACTTTCAACAAAAGCCAAGTCAGGTTGATAAAATCGAACGTAATCATTTGTACCTCCATTTCGAATTCCAACCATCATATAGTTGTACCCCGCTTGAAGAAATTGTATTTGGTCACCCTGTCGGTCAAAAGAGGCCAGAGTATCTGTTTCGTTGTCATTTCTGAGATAAAGCAGCGAATCTCCTGCTAAAAACAACTTGTCATCGAATGATTCTAATGATGTCAAATTGGAATTCACTCTCCATGCTGCACCTATATTCTCCCAGAGGCTCCAAAACTCGAAATTGAATATGTCTTCCACTTCTAATCCATATACTTCTCCTTCCATCAGTGCTAAAAACTGACCATTCCAAGTGGTTACGTCCTCCATCGGTGATGGACTCAAAACAATTTGTCGAATCACGGCATCTTCAAGATCAACAATTACAAGACCAAACCCAGTTGCTAATATAATTTGATCGTTCCATTGATGAATTCCACGAACTGTTCGGTCTCCGGACAATTGTGTGTTCCGTGGAATATCACTGATATTAACGATTTCGTCCTCATAGATAATATCAATATTACTGTCTTCGTAAATAACCACAAGTGCTTCAGCTTGAAAATTATAAGAAGCCCATTTTACCCCAACACTAGACAAACCATCAATTGTCGAAATAAACTCTTGTTCCAAATCAGATTTGTTGAATCGAGTAAGCGTCTGGTTGGCTACATAAAAAACTCGGTCGTCTGACTCTGTCACGTAGGATCCTATCGTGTGGGGCAAATATGATTTCCATTCTCCAATAGCTAGATTAGGTTGACCCATTAATTCAGTCATGATAAGAAAAGCAATAGCGATATAGATCAGGATGCATTTTTTCATTTAAAGAGATTTGAAGCATTTATTGCTTGAAAAACGGGGTCTGGCACTAAAAATTGTATACTTTTCCCATTCCTGATTAATTTGCGGATATGGGTTGCGGAAATATTCATTTGAGTAGCTTGCATGAAATGTACAGATGGATGCTGATCATAAGTCGATTCCTTCCGGCCAGGTCGATCATAAATATAAAGTTCATAATCGCGAAGCAATAGTTTGTGATTCTTCCATTTATGAAAATGCTGGAGATTATCGCCTCCCATTAATAGTGAAAATTGAATTTCTGGATATTTTTCTCTTAAATATGTGAGTGTGTCGATAGTGTAAGAGGGTTGGGGCAATTGAAATTCAACCGATGATGCTCTCATTTTCGGGTGTTCACCTATAGCTTCTTGCACTAAATATAACCTATCATGGTCGGGTGCAAGCGTCCTCTTTTCTTTAAGTGGGTTATGCGGGCTTACCACGAACCAAATTTCGTCTATTTCACTTTCATTTAGTACATGCTGAGCTATAATCATATGACCGATATGAATAGGATTAAACGACCCAAAAAATAGCCCAATTTTTTTATTTTTCATAAGATAACTTGCAATTGCAATAAGGCAATCCAGGGAGAAATAAATCCTAAAACAGTACTAAGGTAGACGCGGAATAGTGAGTATTCTTTAAGCCACATGCGTGCGGTAAGTACCCAACCTGAAACCCAGAGGCAAGCCACCACCATCCATCGGGAACCAATTAAGTAGTTGCTTCCAGGCCAGTTGAAATCAGCAAATCCAAAATAAAAATAAATAAGAGTTGCCGTACTTAAAAGAACTCCCACACCCAGAGCATGAAAAGAAACTGGAGTAACCAGGTTAATTACAAAACCAAGTATCACCGCAATAGTTGCTCCTAATGTGAGCCCGAGTAAAGCCTCAGGTGTGCCTCCAGCTTTATACATATTTACTGTTAGCCATATATAAAACAGCATTGTTCCGATGAGTGGGAAAATGCGTTCGCGAGGTTGGTCGATTGTCTTAAGACTGATAAATTGTAACCCAATCATTAATCCAGCAATCAAAAGCGGAAATAAAAAACTACTTATCCATATCTTTATTAAAAGAAGGTTCGCGGAACTTGATGCACCCTGGAAAATATATGGGTTCACAAGCCATAGTAGCATTACACTATAACTCAACATCAACCAAGGATGAAATATATAGCTCAATACATGAAAAATAAGTCTCATAGTCTGCAAAGATAAAATCTCCCGGATAATGAATGAAAAAGGGCTAAAAAGCTTTTAATAGTACAAAATCGACTTGCCATTTCGTTTATGTTGTCTATTATAGTTAAACTAAGGAGACTATAATATATTAGGACTAATAAAAATAAATCTTCTAAAAATCCTCGATTTCAATAGGTCTTGATAAAATCTATTGAAAGGGGGAAACGTTATAAATCACATGTCAAAATTTAAACTACGCAATCGATTTACCTCATTGACTATGACAAGAATTGTATGTCCAACAATCATGTTGTTTTTTTCAATTTTTTTGTTTGGACAAAATACAGACACCTTACGCACTGAATACATGTATATTAATGGCCAACGAATTCAGGCGCTGATTTCCGAAGATGACACCCTATTCTTAGCTGAAATAGATTCTGTTCAAGTTTCGTCACCACGCAAATTTGATAATCGCCAGGATTATTTGACTTATATGCGATATAAAAAATATGCTGCAAAGGTTTATCCGTATGCCAAACAAGCGGTAAAAATATATCGTGAAGCTCAATATGTAACCCGTATGATGGATGAGCGAAGTCGTAAAAGACACTTAAAACGTTTACAAAAAGAACTAGAGAACAGTTTTGAAAAGCCCCTGAAAAAGCTAACAAAAACGCAAGGTCGGATTTTAGTTGAAATGATAGAACGGGAGGTAGAAATGCCCCTTTACGCTATCATTAAAGAAACACGAGGCACCTTTTTGGCCAGCTATTACACGGGAATGGGTACAATGTTTAACTATAACTTAACTGAGGGTTATGTGAAGGGAAAGGATGAACTCATGGATATTGTGCTCCAGGATTTTGATGTCTCCCACGATGTAGAAAAGCTTATCCGAAAATATGAAAAAGACCGACTTCCCATGATCCCCAACCCTTGATAATATCGTTCCTTTAAAAATCTTATTTTTGAGGAGTTTTTAAATTAGGATGTATGAGCAGAACGGATTTTTTAGGGAAAAACTTAGTTCTAAAGTCGAAAGATATTAAGCCTGGTTCTATTAAATGGAAGAGTCCTTCGAATATTGCTATTGTGAAATATTGGGGAAAGTACGGAAATCAACTTCCTAGAAATCCATCTATCAGCGGGACCCTTAGTGCTGCACATACGGTAACAGAATTGAGTTGGAGCGCTCGTCAAGCAGGGCCTCATGCTGAAAACATAGATTTAGAGTTTGAATTTGAGGGAAAACCAGCGCCTGATTTCAAATCTAGAATTACCAGTTTCTTAAATAAACTAAACCCTCAATTTCCTTTTTTAAAGCAACTATCTATTCGTATACAGTCTTCTAATTCATTTCCTCATTCCTCCGGGATAGCCTCATCTGCCTCATCAATGAGTGCGTTAGCCCTTTGCTTATGCAGTTTAGAAGATCGTCTTTTCGGAACATTAAGTAATGACGATCTTTTTGATCAGAAGTCTTCCTATATAGCACGATTGGGATCTGGAAGTGCTGCTCGGTCGATTTACGGTTACTGGTCTATGTGGGGTGCTAGCGGTGAATGGCCATCAGCCCATGACACTTACGCAGTGCCACTCGAAGCTCACGTTCACCCCTTATTTAAAAATATGAAAGATGCCATTTTGATCGTATCTAAAGAAAAGAAATCCGTTTCTTCTTCTGCCGGCCATCAACTTATGGATGAAAACCCCTTTGCATCGGCCAGGTACCATCAAGCTCATAATAGGGTTTCACAGCTTCTTCATATATTAAGTCGGGGTGACTGGGAAGGATTTGCTGATTTGGCTGAAAACGAGGCGCTTACATTGCACGGTTTAATGATGTGCTCATCACCAGCATTTATGTTAATGGATCCGGATACTATCAATATTATTCGAAGCATTCAATCCTGGCGTATAAAAGATGGACTCCCGATCTGTTTCACACTTGATGCGGGACCAAACGTCCACGTACTATATCCTGCTGACCAGGCAGAGGCCATTGAGCAACGCCTTCAGTCCGAGTGCGCCGATTTTTGTCAGGATGGGCAAATCATTTTTGATGAATTGGGATCCGGCCCTATTGAACTATAAGCTTAAAAATGCAAACTATTAAAATCCATCTTTGGTCAATTCTTGCAGGTCTGGGCATTCTTTTGCCATCTTGTGTTGCGCAACCCACAGGGCTAGTGAAAAACAAGTCCTATGATCGAACTCTCTCTGCATTACTCGATCGTAAAGAAGTACCTGTAATAGGTGTTGAAGAACTTTTTACTAGCAATTGGGAGCAGAAAGTATTATTAGATACTAGAAGCCGGGAAGAATATGAAATAAGCCACATACCAGGAGCCATATGGGTCGGCTATGAGTCTTTTGATCCTTCCGCAGTGGGCGATTTGGACCGAAACAAAAAGGTCGTGGTTTATTGTTCCGTAGGATATCGCTCTGAAAAAATTGGAAAACAATTACAAGATCTTGGATTCAAAAAGGTGATAAACTTATATGGTAGTATTTTTGAATGGGCAAATCGATCCTACCCTTTAATTGATATGAAGGGCGACACCGTGAATCAAGTCCATGCCTATAATCGAATGTGGGGGCAGTGGATTGACAATAAAGAGATAGAAAAAAAATATTGAGAGTTATTTCCAAACCCTTTAATCCAGGGGTATTTGTTTACGCAATAGGTCATCAAAAACTTCCCGTTCCCGAATTAAAATAGCTTTTCCATCCAACATGAGAATTTCAGCAGGCCTTAGACGCTGATTATATTGAGAGGCCATTGAGTAAGAATAGGCTCCCGCATTGTGAAAAACAAGAATATCTCCCACCTCTACTTCTGGTAGGTATCGATCGGAAGCAAAAGTGTCAGTCTCACACAAATAGCCGACAATATTGTACTTTTTTAAATGACTTTTTGTACCCTTTCCCCAGACCTCTATTTTATGATTAGCCTCGTAGTACATGGGTCGAATAAAGTGATTGAACCCAGTATTTAGGTGTACAAATTGTGTGTTATACGTTTGTTTGATTTGAGTGACTTCAGCCAAAAAATATCCTGCCTCGCTCACTAAAAACTTGCCAGGTTCTACAACTAAGCGTACTGAATGTCCACAGAAATCTTCGAAAGCTTTAATTTTATTTGTCAACCAATGACCAATACCCTCAATATCGGTCGACTGGTCTTCATCATAGTAGGAAACCTTAAAGCCTCCACCAAAATCCAGATATTCGATAGACTCGCTAAAGGGTTTCGCCTGTTCCAATAAAACTTGAGCTCCTTTTTTGATGGCTTGTACATCACTGATGTCTGAGCCTGTGTGTATGTGCATTCCAATAACCCGAATAGCACCAGATTCCTGTAATTTAGCGATCTCCTTCATCTGATCAATAGCTAAACCAAACTTTGAGGCTTTATGCCCTACTGAAATCTTTTCATGGCCTCCAGCTTGAACTGCTGGGTTTATTCGGATGCAAAGCGGCAATCCCGGTCGTTCTTTTGCTAAATGACGAATAGATGGAATGTGGTCTAGGCTTATGGAATATCCTCTGTCAATAGCCTCACGACATTCATCTAAATGTACACCGTTTGGTGTAAAATGTATGTGCTCCGTTGAGAAGCCCGCCATTTCTCCCAATTTGCCCTCGTTTACACTCACTACATCCAAGCGCGCTCCTTTTCTGGCCAATAGTTGCAATATGTAAAGGTTACTATTGGCCTTGCAAGCATAATAAATTTCATGATTATGACCGCTTAACGCCTTTGAAAGGCGATCAAATTGCATCTGAATTCGATTGCCATCATAAATGAATAGTGGATAACCATAGGAACTGCCCCAGCTGTGCTGATGAAATAGGATTTTATTTTTATCACTTACATCCATTAATTAGAGCGTTTGGTGAACGAGTAACAATACCTTTTCAATATCTTCCTGAATAGTGGAGGGAGATCCTAAAAAGTGATTGTGCATATAACTAAATATATACCACTTTCCGCTTTGCCCTCTAATATAACCGCTCAAATTATAATTATTACTCAATGTGCCTGTTTTAGCGTAAATGTATGGCTGCTTAAGTTTAGTATATCGATTTTTTAACGTTCCTTTTTGTCCATTTGCAGGAAAATATTGATAAACACCTTCCCAACCTACGGCACTTTGAATTTCCTCCAATTTAGAAACTAAATATTTGGGGCTCAGTAAATTGTAACGGCTTAAACCGGAACCATCCACCCACCGAATTTGAGTAGTGTCAGAAATTAAAGCATTGATAGCCGCTTCTGTCTTTAGCGTGTCGGTCAGTTTTTTCCCAACCATCAATAAAATTTGTTCTGCTAAATAGTTGTCGCTTTCCCACATCATTTTACGAAGAAGAGTGTCTAAAGGGAAGTCACCTTTTGGTATCCATTTACCTGAAGGAGCCTCATAACGATTAAAAAATAACCGGTTCATCTTAGCTTCCCATAAACGACTTATCAAATAAGGCTCCATTAGAAATGGGATTGAAGATCGAGTTTCATGTGGCGTTTGGATCCCAACTCTAATATCAAACTCATTTATAAACTCATCCCTTTTTAGATCAATTTCTGTACCCTTACCCAATCTGATTTTACTGAATTGAGCTAAGTGGTCGGGAAATACTTTGATTTCTGAGCGCAAACTATCCCATTCCACATACATTGCATTGCCAAAAACAGGGAAGTCACTTTTTTCTGCCTGATAATAATGAGGATAATCATCCCAAGCCCACCCTGGGCCAAACCGTTCGGGCTTGGGGTCATCATGATAGAGAAACAGAGAGTCAAATCCTCGCAACATAAGCTGCAATGAAGCTTCTTGCCAGTAGGTGTCAAAATCAGGATGAAAAAGTGCAGGGTGTCCAGTGCCTCTCAAATATATTGACCGTCCTGCATTAAGTTGCTCATACAAGGGTAAAGAGTCCGGCAGATGCTCTATTGCTGCGGCTAAAGTTAAAATCTTTGTATTAGAAGCTGGAGTAAAAAGTTTATCACCCTGATAGTCGTAAACGACTTCACGACCTTCTAAATCATATATAAGCAGGCCTTGAAAGTGATCCTTGAGTGTTGCAGCACTTAGTTCTTGCTCTATGCTTTTCTTCTCACCTTTAGTAAGGTATTGGTTTGAATTACAAGCAGATAAAAAAATCAAAAGTGCTAAGGCTGAAAGGACGTTAAATATTTTCATGCGGCTAAGTGTAATAGTAAATGTTTTATCAAAATTGATGTTAAGCAAATGAAATAGTATTGCCTATTTTTTTAGCTATCGCTATTCTGAATAAACAGCTTATTAAACGTCAAACTGAACCGTACCTCACCAGCTCGAATATCTGATTGACTGTATGGAATAAAGTCATTAGGCGTAAGCCCTCTTCCATTCGTAAGTTCTAGAACCCATTGGTCACCACACTGGGTGCGGTAAGATAGGCCCCCACCATACAGAGGATAATACCCCAATTCGCTGGACCGCGAATTAGAAATGGGGTATATCCCCTCGAAAATTAGATCCAAAGATCCAGACAGAGAAATTTGAGCTGCCCCTCCCGCATAAAACAAACCATTGCTTTCATTCGCTGGCGCTATATTTCTATGTTGGTATCCGCCTATTGCCTGCAAATGTAAAAACGAACTATACTGTCGACTAACAATGACTTGAGAAGCAAAAGATAATCTGTGAGCTGCTTCGCCAAAATAGGTCATGGACTCAGGGTCATTACTTGCCAATTGCAGAGCGCCAGTAGTAACATGAGAAAGACCTACACTCACCGGCATACCACCGGTAGAGTCAGATTGATTTAAAATATTTAGTTTTATCTCTCCATTAACAAGCTGCCTCTGCACACCACTCCCTTTTGAGCGACTTACTCCAATTTGGATCCGGTCTGACAAACCATAATTAATACCGAGGTAGGAATCTTGTAATTCGTCTAGTCCGTAAAAGTTCTCGTATCCACCAGCCGAGCCTCCTATGTCTCCAAAACGAATAGAAGCACGAAGCCCAAAAGCGCCTGAGGGTAAGGTTTGGGGTGTGGGAGAATAAATGAGGTGGTTTAATTCGTGCTTAGTTCGCTGCGCATCACAAGTTGTGTTAAAAAACCAAAGCCCAATACTTAATAGACATGCTTTTATGAGGAGTCCCTGCATGGAGTTTTTTTTCAAAGATATATAAATTTTAAAATATGTTTATGGCTGAATCAACTACTAAAATTACATACTGCCAGCTGAAAGTTTACAACTAAGAGTGAATCTTTTTTTCCAAAAGGGCACCGGTAAAGAAAATTTGAGGTCTCATATGCCTTACAGTAATTAAAATTAGGTTTCGTTCAAGCCCTCGGTTAATCATTTGCTGAAAAGCACCCCTATTTCTTTTCCACCCTAAATCTAAATAACAGCTCTATTACCAACAGATTGTAGACTAGATAGCTGTATTATTGAATTCGCGATATTGTAACAGACAGTGCATGAATAAACGAGCTGTTCCTGTGTCCAAATCTTAAAAAAATTAAACTAATAAAATGGTAATGCCCAAACAGGTTAAACCTAATCGCTACTTTGCGAAAAGTAAAAACTCTGTCTTAATTTGCATCTTCTAATCTATATAAAGCCGAGTCAAATAATATTCACCTGCTATGGCCTCAACAGAATCGACATTTTGCCTTTTAAATTTTTCAAAAGCATTTGCCTGGTTATCTACAAGTAAGGAAGCCCTTGAAACTGTTTTCGGTCTTTGGCTACAATCAGTGTAGACCGCTTTCCCTTCTTTAATCCGATCATAAATAAAAGATCTAACCTCAGATTTACTCTTAAAATCTACTATATATATCAGAGTAGCTTGCGGCTCATGTTTTGTGCTATAGTCGATAATATTTTTTACCCGGGGCCGATTGAATAAGATGAAAACATTGGGATTAGTTGTCGAGTCTTGGTTTAGAATAAAATCTGCAACCATTGAATCACCGTTTACATCGCTTTTTGATAATGGAATGAGACCGAAGATCATATTCCATGAAAACATACCCAGTGCCACATACCCTAGAAAAGGTGACGAGTTTTTAAAAATGTCTGATAGAATAATAGCGAGAACAAAAGGGAGCATCACCATGAATTCAGCATTGCCGTGCGAAATGAACGCGAATATTAATTGAAGAATGAAAACACAGACATGTGCAAAAGTAAATGGTTGATTTCTATATCCTACACGTTTTTTCAGATTTCTAATTTTCATTAAAGCCATGAAAAAACAAAACATATTACCCACTAAAACAAAAACATACAGTCCATATTGGGCTAATAAATTATACATATAACCATGCACCTGGAGAAAGGTCCGGATAAAATTAATCGGAGTTAAAATGAGGTTTCTTCCATCTATAGATAGTTCAGCGCTACCAGAATAATATTTTGAGAATAAAAACTCAAAAAAATGATCTGCAGAGTGCGCATTTTCTGAGTAAAATACCATAAGATATACTATTGGGACTAGCAGTGCTGGCAAAGCATAGGTGAAAATTTGTTTGAAATCGATTTTATAAAAAAGAAAAGCGATGGGAAAACCAAGCCACCAAAAAAAATGAATTTGATGAAATAGCGCAGCAAAAGCAGTAAAAAAGCCTGCTAAAAATAAATAGACTGACTTATTATTTCTAAAATATTTTGCCAGCCACAAGCTACCAGATACTGAAAAGAACAGCGGAAGAATATATGTCTCATTCTCGGTAGCAAATCTCATAAAACCCCATGAGGATGCTACTACAATTATCCATAAAAGTCTTGATCGGCCTTCTACAGATCGTATTTTCAGGATATTATCAAGGATGTATAAAGTGAAAGCAGCTGTAAAAGCATTGACAATTTTCAAAAAATGAAGAATATTTACATCCCAAAAAGAAGAAAAAAGCTGATGCAAATAGAAACCAGTAAAATTGTACAACAGGTGATGCGGATGAAAAAGGCTTTCATTATTTTCGATTTGATTTGCAAAGCCGTAGCCATCAATAGAGCTAACTTTAACTGGGAAAATTAGATAAATAACAAGAAAGAACACCGGAGCCAAAGAGCGGTCGGCCACGAATTTTTCGAAGTCAACGCCTATGCCTTTAATTCTCCTTTTCATATTATTATAAGTGGAATAGCGTTTGATGTAGATGAAGAACCAAAGTGAAATCTAAGCCACTACTAAGGCTAGAATATTAAAATACCTTTTATTCCGCATAGCCCTGATCAAGCCAACATTGCAATAAAAAGAGTTCCTCATTGCTCAATTCTGTAGGACCGCTGGCATTATTTGGAGGCATGTTCTGCCGAACCAGTACCCTATCTTCAAATTTTCCATTTTCAATTTGAATTTTGACATCTTGATAGCTCGTGAGACGAGGCAATCCAGTGCCCGCAACATGACATCCACTGTAAGCACAGTTCGTACTAATAAGCTGTTGGATATCGGAACTAAAAGATAAATTTTCTACACAGTCTGCTGGCTCCATTTCGTCTGGCATACTTGAATTTTCGCCACATCCCAGTGCAAAAAAAGCAGAGATACACCCGAAAAAGAAAAAAAATACTCCAACCCTCATTATCTATATTTTAAACTTAAAAAAGCCAAAAAATTATCAAGCCCCATTATTGTTAATTACTACAAGATATTTACTTTATCTCTCTGACCCAAGCGGGCTGACAAGCCTAGATGGTGCAGACCACCAGCCAGGTGGTAGGAACCAAAGCCATAATCGAATGAAACACCACGAATGACAACCCCAAAGCCTCCTGAAAATCCAGCTAAACTTCCCCAGTTTGGCAAACTTAACTCCTTACGTCTCTGATGGTCATATCCGAGACGAAGTCGAAACTGCTCCTTTTTGCCAATGAAAAACTCAGCATTAATCGCTAAATGCCTAGAGAAATTATCTACCCATAGGGCAAACTCACTTTTTTCTTCAGTTTGAGCGATTTGTCCAATCGTACTCGACTCTTCCCCTACAGGACTATCATAGAGTAAATTCCATCGATTGAGGTCGTGATACACTAACGAAAAACGAAGCGGTAAATGAGCTAACCTTTTCGAAATTGCAAGGTTGAGCTGTGACCGCATACGTTCATTTACACCATCGAATGGCGACCACTGCCAGCCAATATTTCGCCAAGCCATACCGACAGTGAATTGCTTTTCTTCCACCAGATATAATAAACCAAGATGTCCAGCCATCCCAGAGGAACTAAATTCAGCCAATTCACTTTGTACATATTCAATTGAAACTCCTGCATATAGTCTTTCATATACCCTTTTAGAAACACCTATGTAAATTGATAAATCACGAGCATCAAAACTCCCCGATTGCAGGCCCTGGGCATTAGCAGAAATAAATTCCCCATAGTTTACGAAGGAAGCCCCCGCTATCCACTGAAGATCAGTTTTTTCTGAACGGTTGGATAAAAATGCATGCCCAAATCGAATACCAGGGGATAGCGATCCAAACTGAGCTCCTGCCGTCAAACTTAGTTGATCTGAAAGGGATGCAGGATTAGCTCGCGATAAAAGAGGATCTTCATCGATCAATGCAGTCCCGTGCTGTCCTAGACCAGTAAGGCGGGCGCTCGGGCTTAGTTTAGTAAAAGAAAAAATACTCGTTCCACGCTGACCAAAAGCACTGGCAAGCGTAAAAAGGAGTAAAAAACTGAAAAGGCCTTTATTTAAAGTCATCAAAACTTACTTCTGTTGAGTCCGGTGTCCACTGTGTAATACAGACGCCCATGTCGCAATCCATTACGCGGGCTGGCGCACCCTTGTCATCATAAAGGTATAACAATCCGTTCTCATTATCCCCATTCAGGTACTTACCTTTTGCTCGCAGTGTGCCAGATTCATCGTATTCGGAAAATGGACCGTTTTCTTCATTTTGATCATACGTAACTTTTTCCTTGATGTCTCCAGTCTCATAGTAAAACGTCCAAACACCCTTCATCTCTCCACTATTATATTTGCCTTTATACTTTAGTGTTCCGGATGGGTAGTACCCCTTATAATCACCCTGGAGTTTGCCTTTTTCATATAGCTCTACCATTTCTACTGTGCCTGAATCTGTATAAATCGTTCGCGTACCTTGTAAAAGATCATTTACATAGTAACTTTTTTCTAGCGTATCTTCATCTGGAGTCATTAGTAAATACTGACCGTTTTTCTCACCGTCGACATTTTCTTCGTATTCTACTATTAGGCCGGAAGGAAGTTCTTTTTTTACCGTTTTGTCCTGATTGCATGCCACTGTCGCGACAAGGCAAACGAAAGCGATTAAGGATTGATAATTCATGAGGTTGAAACGCAAACACGAAAGAATTATTTTTTTGAAGTCGAATCCATTTTCAATTACGGGATGTTCTCGCACCGATTTTTCCCCCTAAACAGACAAAAAAGTAAGATCGAAGTTAAAGATGGTATTATTATTCAACTGCAAATTTGCGCCAGCGCTGAAAGGGTGGCCCAATGCCAAAGCATTTGGCAGAAGGGAGATCCAGGCGCCTTGGGCGACCTGGAGCCGAGCAGTCCCACTGGAGCTACACCGCTCTATCCTTAGAGCGCGTGAAGCGGAAGTGGCTTATGACTGCGAGCACCCGACCATAGCGGCGGCTATTTTAGCCGGGCGCCCAAAAAAAGACAAAAAAAAAAGCCGGATTTTGAATTACAAAACCCGGCTCTAAAGATGATTTCTATTTCCTAAATCAATAAAATTTCGCTCGATCGTCAATGATTTCAGCACCTTCCTGCATTGCATTCAAGAGCTCAGCTCGGGCACGCTGACGGGCTTGTAAAGATTTCGAGGACTTAATTTGGGAAATATTCCCCATGGCTGGCATTTCCGTTTTCGAGCTTAATTGAATCATGTAGACTCCGTTGTTTCCAATGATAGGATTGCTCAATTCTCCCTGGTTTAGTCCTTGTAGAGCGGCTACAACAGCGGGTTCTTCTCCCAGATTGGGAATGCGTGTAGCGTTCAAGCCAACAGCTTCAACTGTATCGACCGGAGTGTCGTATTGCTGAGCAATGGCAGATAAAGTTTTACCTTTCATAGCATCTCGAAGGACCTCTCCTTTTTTCACCTGAAGAACTTCAGGTCGAACTACAGATCGGACGTCTTCAAGTTTTGGTGAACCAGCTGGAATAATACTACCCAAGCCTGCAATAATATACTCTGCATTGTAAAATTGCTCCTGAGCTTCTACTATAAAAACATCGGGTGAAACCTTACCTACAGTTGTTTTATCATCATAAACAAAGCGAACTATACTTCGTGCTGCATCCTTACTTGTGATTCCTTCAATTTGATAGGCGTTATCACCCAGTGGAGCAGAGGTTCGAAACTGAAGATCAGGGCGACTTTGAGCTGCAGCCTTAAGTTCTTCTACATTTCGATTTTCAGAAGCGAGGGTAAGCGCTTCCTCATAAAGCGCATTTTGCGTTTCTTCACTTGGAATAATAGGGCTTACCAGATATCCTAGTTTAACACCTCGTTTTTCATTATCGTATTTCTTGTCGGTAACCTCCACTAAGTGCAGTCCTGCTTGTGATTGAAATACGCCCAGTTCACCAAGCTCTAAGCCGTAAAATGTTTTATTTTCAAAAGTTGGCAACATCGCACCCGACTCAAAATATCCCAGGTCTCCGCCCTTTGCTGCACTTCCATCCTGACCATAGTTGGTAGCTAGTGAGTCAAACGCTGCAGCTCCTGACTCGATCTGTCTTTTAAGGCTATCCAGCAATGCTCTTTCAGTGGCTACAGAAGCAGGGTCATTGGGATTAATTTGTCGAAAAATATGCCGTGCTTCTACAGAATCTGGTATATTTTCAAACCCTAATACCTTAATGGCCTGGTATGTGCCCTGAGACATGTAGGGGCCATAGGTGTCGCCTGCTTTCATGTCAAATACAATATCCTGAATTTCTTCGGGAAGCGCTTCTGCTTCTTGATATGTGGGGGATAAAAAGCCCTGGTTAAAATCAATAAATAAGGAATCATTTTCTGCCTTAGCAAAGTCGACTAAATTCTGACTCAATTCACTTTTAAGATTAGAAGAATCAGATGCAGTGGGTTGCACCCGCATACTTGCATAAGATATTATTCGACTTTCTTCATTCCGGTAAAAACGTTCTTTATTCTCGGATAAAAAATTCTGGAGGTCTTGATCTGTTACATTAGCATCTTCATTAGAAACTTCAGCAAAAGGCACCTTGACGTAAGAAAATCCGGCCTGTATGCTCTGCATTTGAGCTTCTCGTTCAGCCAGCCATGTAGGCGTATACATACTTTTCGAAATCAAGTTGACAAATTTAGTTTGCGTTCGATTTTGCATGATTTCACGCTCTTGGTACTGCCAGTATTGTCGTTGTTGGGGTTGTAACTGATTATTATTGATCGCCTGCCGAAATTCATTTAGAGTTTGGCGATCTACTTGCCCAGTTTGTGGATTGGAAAATCGTTGTTGGATAATGGGGCTTAAATTAGAACCAAATTGAAGCTCCATTAGTTCTTCTGGACCTACATTAAGTCCCAAGTTGTCAGCATATTCATTTACCAATGCCTTATTGACAAAGTAGTTCCATAAATAATCTCTACGATCATAAATACTTACGTCGGAGCCGGAATAGAGCACCTGCTCCATACGCTGAAACTCATTCCAATCAATCTTTTCTCCATCAACTTCTCCGACCTCAAATTGGTTAACAGTAGGCGCTCCGCCTCCTCCTGAAGTCATATCCATAATCACAAATGCGGCTAAGGCTAATCCTATTAGGATAATCATGAGCCACATGTTGTTGCGAATTTTTCCAATTAGTGCCATGCGGTAGTATTCATTTATATTTAGAATTGGCGCTGAGAGTTCAGGGCAATCCCTGTAAATTATATTCCTATACTCTAGCTAAAAGCGATGCAAAGGTAATAGCTTTTGCGATTTTATTCAAATGGGGCTGTATTTGTTTTTGATGGGTCCGGATCTGCAACTTCAAGGGCACCGTAAAAAGCGGCTCCATATTTCCGGATAAGTGCTTCACGAGCGAACTCATAAACTTTCACATCGTTCTTTTTTCCTTCATGGCAGGCTGGAGCACAAATTTCCCATTTTTCGTAATTCAAGGACTCAAATATACCTTGGGGGCCCTCCTCTATTCGAATCGGATAGAGATGGCAAGAAACCGGCTTTCGAAAGTCGGTAAGTCCTTCATTCCATGCCTCTTCGATACTGCAAGTGGCTATACCTCGATTATTTATCTTTACGAAAGCGCAAGCCCCATCCTCCCTTAGTGTGGTCCCCATTCCTTTTAACTCTTCGTATGCAACTGCGGGACCATCTTTGTCGATGGCTCTCTGACCAGCCTCTGGAAGTCTAGGTTTAAGAGTTGGTAAAATCTTCTGCAGCGTTTCCACCTCTTCGTCCTCGAGCGGTGCACCCATGTCACCTTCAATGCAGCATGCTCCTTTACATTTAGTTATCTCACATTGAAAATGATTACTAAAGAGGGATTCGCTTACAATTTTTCCATCGACAATTAGCATTTCGCAGAGTATTTAAATCAGGCACTAAAGGTAAAAATAATATTGAGATACGAGCTTGTAAGAAGTTGCTGATAGCCCTATGGAGTCCGACCAGGTGGAAGGCTTAATGAAATATTTTTAAGGAGCCATATAATAGCGTCGATTTACTTTGGTTTTCTGCTTCAAAATTTTATCTTCGTAGCTGGTAAATTTTGATAGTGGCGATCTTTTCAGAGGCTATTTTGGAAGCCAACCAAATATTTTACTTAAGCTATTTATTCTAAAAACACAAAATAAGATATATGTCTACAGATCCATTAAAGCAGAAATTCGAAGAAAAGGCGAAGAAAATTAGTGCAGAGATTAAAGATGTGCTTTCGAAACACGCAGATTCAAAAGTTGATGAAGTATCATTAAAACAAGTTTTTGGTGGTATGCGAGGTGTAAAGTCTATGATTTGGGAAACTTCTGCGCTGGATCCCATGGAAGGAATACGCTTTAGAGGATACTCAATTCCGGAGTTACGGGAAAAACTCCCTAAGAAAACCGGAGATAAAGAACCACTACCTGAAGGATTATTTTGGCTTATGTTGGTTGGGGAAATTCCAACAAGTGAAGAGGTGAAATGGCTTAGTGGTCAATGGATAAACCGGTGCAATATTCCTGAGCACACTTATAAGGTGATGGATAGTATGCCTACTGATACGCATCCAATGACTCAGTTTGTGACCGCTATTAGTTCGATGCAATCCTCAAGTGTTTTTGCTCGACGCTATGCAGAGGGCATGAATAAAACGGAGTATTGGGACCCCACTTATGAGGATGCTATGAACTTAATAGCACGTCTTCCTAAAATTGCAGCTTACATTTATCGTCGCACATATCACGACGGCAAGCATATACAGCCTGATTTATCGCTGGACTGGAGTGGGAATTTTGCGCATATGCTGGGTATTCAGGGTGAAGACTTTAAATCCCTAATGCGTTTGTACCTAACGATACATGCCGATCATGAAGGAGGTAATGCTTCTGCACATACTACACACCTGGTCGGATCTACACTCAGCGATGCTTATTTTTCATTTTCAGCTGGGATGTCAGCTTTAGCTGGTCCTTTACATGGCTTGGCCAATCAGGAAGTTATAAAGTGGATTTTTAAAATGGTCGATGCTATTGGCACAAAAAATCCTACAAAAGATCAAATTGCTGAATATGTGCACTCGACACTTTCTCGAGGTCGAGTCATTCCTGGTTATGGGCATGCTGTGTTAAGAAAACCCGATCCTCGCTTCACTGCCCAGAAAAAGTTTGCCGAAGATTATATCGGAGATCAAGATGAAATTGTCAATGTGGTTTGGAAATTATTTGATGTCGTCCCTGACATTTTAGATAGTTTAGGGAAGGTCAAAAACCCATGGCCAAATGTTGATGCCCATTCAGGAGCGCTTCTCGTCCATTATGGATTGCGTGAATATAGTTATTATACTGTTCTGTTTGGTGTAAGTCGGGCCTTAGGTGTTTTATCAGCGCTGTGTTGGTCTCGAGCTCTTGGATTCCCGTTAGAGCGACCTAAGTCCGTCACTATGGATTGGGTGCGCGAATATCTAGAAGATAATGCGTAATTGAAATATAATAATAGCTGCAGACTCCATAGCTCTGCGCAGTAATTGAGAAAAAAATTCTATGAGTTTACCAAAAGATTTAAAATATACTCGAGAACACGAGTGGATCCGCGTAGATGGCAATACAGCTACAGTGGGTATTACTGACTTTGCGCAGAGCGAATTGGGTGACTTGGTGTATGTAGAAGTAGACACCTTGGAAGATGAGTTAGACCAAAATGATGTTTTTGGAACTGTGGAGGCTGTCAAAACAACCTCAGAACTTTATATGCCGATATCTGGTAAAGTAATCGCTTTCAATCCGGAATTAGATGAGGATGAAGGCGACAATCCGGCGATAATCAATGAGGACCCCTACGAACAAGGTTGGATCATTAAAATTGAGATTTCAGATGATTCAGAATTGGAAGAGTTACTCTCCGCAGAAGATTATCACGATATTATTTCGTAAGCCCATACACCAATTTGGGGATTGTAAGCATCTATAAAGTGAATAAAGGGATGGTACCTATTCTTGTGATAGGCATTATAACCTTAAGTTCTTTGCTTCCCGGGGATTCACTATCAAATAGTCCCTTTTCAGTAATTCCTCACATAGATAAGTATATTCATATTGTAATGTACTTTCTTGGAATGATTTCAATAGGTCTGGCTTACGCAAAGAGATGGGCTGAAAAGAAAAAGCAATTTTTTATCGTAGCTTGCCTCCTTCTATTGTATAGTGGAAGCCTTGAAGGGATACAAGAGTATGTGATACCTGGAAGAAGTTTTGAACTTTTCGATATAATTGCTAACTTTATAGGAACATTATTAGGGTACATCACCACCTTAATCATTGTTAAAAAAAGAAATTATGGAAATTGAATTAACAGGCGGTCAACTAACCATAGCAGTAGGATTAGTAATTCTGGTGCTTGTGTTACTTACCTATGGAATGCGATATCTGATAAAGCGTAGGTCTCAGAGTAACCTTGAGGATGAATACGGGTCCGATTTAAAAGCTCGTAATAAATATCCCGATGTAGACGCTTTCAAGTATAGTGGTACCATGCTGGGAGTGGGTATAGCCAGCTCAATTGCTTTTATTTTATTCGCAGTCAACTTGACGGAATACGAAAAAGAAATTGTTATTCCCGACTACGACTTTGAAGTGGAAGAGGAAATAGAGGTCGAACCGCCGCGTACGAAGGAACCGCCGCCGCCACCACCGCCGCCACCACCACCAGAAATTGAAGAGGTGGTAGAAGAAGAGGTTGAGGAAGATCCTTTCGAAGATCAGACTATTGAGGAAGACACATATATGGATGACGAGGTACCAGAGCAGGTTGAAGAAGCTCCACCACCCCCTCCTCCGCCGCCACCAGAGCCAGAGGTTGAAGAGATTTTTAAAGTTGTAGAGCAAATGCCGAGATTTCCTGGTTGTGAGGACTTGGCATCCGATGACGAAAAAAAGCAGTGTGCGCAGAAAAAATTACTGGAATACATTTATGCTAATATCAAATACCCGCCAATTGCGCGAGAGAATGGTGTAGAAGGTATGGTAGTAGTAAAATTTGTAGTGGATAAAGATGGATCAATCAGCGACCCAGATGTCGTACGAGATATCGGTGCAGGTTGTGGCGATGAGGCTCTTCGCGTCGTTAAATCTATGAATACTAATAACATCAAATGGATTCCAGGAAGACAACGGGGCAGACCCGTTCGTGTCCAATTTAACTTACCTGTAAAATTCCAGCTTCAATAATTAGGCTTTAAAGCAAAAAAAAGGGAATGTGAATTAATTCACATTCCCTTTTTTTTGTGCTTGATAAAATAATACATCCTTTATATTAAAGCTTACGCAGGCTCCATCACTGTACCACACTCATCGCATGTCCGCAAGGACTCATTTTCCATAAATGCATTCATTGCCACAGGTAACTGTTTTACGATATCTGTCATCTCAAAAGTAGCCTCGTGAAGCTTATGGTTACAGTTTTCACAAAACCACATCAGCTTATCATTTTCATTTTCGCGTCTGTATCTTTCAATTACGAGCCCAATACTACCCGCAGGCCGCTGTGGGCTATGTGGGACTTTTGGAGGAAGTAAAAACATTTCTCCTTCTCGAATTTTTATGTCTTCCGGTTGACCATCATCGTTTATTATCCGAACCGTAATATTTCCTTCTAGTTGGTAAAACAGCTCTTCACCTTCCTCCCAGTGATAATCTTTTCGACCATTTGGTCCGCCAACTACCATCACAATAAAATCTTCGTTATCCAAAAATACTTGCTTATTACCAACAGGTGGTTTTAGCTCATGGCGGTGATCATCAATCCAAGCTTGAAAATTAAATGGTTTTCGCATATGCTTTATTTTGTCTCAAAATATAGTATTTCTTGCTGAGCTATTCAAATAATCTCTTCAAAAGCCGTTTAAAAGCCAATGTTTCCCTTACATTAGAAGCAAAAATGAACTGCAATTTAGAAAATAAGAATGCCCTTGTTGGCGGAGGCTCACAGGGAATTGGAAAAGCAAGTGCTATTGAGTTAGCCAAGTTAGGGGCTACGGTAACCATAGTGGCCCGATCTGAAGAGAAATTAAAAGCTGCGCTTGATGCCTTGCCCACAAACCATGGACAGGCCCATGAATACTTGGTCGCAGATTTTTATAAACTAGATGAGCTTCGGGAAAAGCTTCAAAAACTTCTACAACGAACGGTTTTTCATATTTTCATTAATAATACAGGAGGGCCAGCGGGTGGTCCGATCACAGAAGCAAAGGTAATGTCATTCGCTGAAGCCTTTCAGCAGCATATTGGTGCAGCCCAAACGATCGCGACAATGGTACTTCCACAAATGAAAAAGGAAAGCTATGGTAGAATAATTAATGTCATTAGTACGAGCGTAAAAGAGCCAATACCTGGCTTAGGAGTTTCTAACACCATACGTGCTGCAATGGGGAATTGGGCTAAAACCTGGTCTCAAGAAGTAGGCACTTACGGAGTAACAGTGAATAATGTTCTACCCGGCTATACACAAACAGGCCGACTTGATAATATTGTAAAAAAGAAAGCTAAACTTTCAAATACTTCAACAGATGATATCCGCATTCAAATGAAGAGAAATGTTCCTATGAAAAGATTTGGTCAGCCAGAAGAGGTTGCTACAGCCATTGCTTTCTTAGCATCACCGGCGGCAGGATACATAAATGGAATAAACCTTCCAGTCGATGGGGGACGCACAAAAAGTTTATAATTACTTTTCAACAGGATAAATATCAATCTCCAGAGCATTAATACCAGCGAGAGAATCATATCTAGAAAATTGCTCAAATAAAAGCGTGTACAAACCCAAATACTCAAATCGCGTTTGAGCTTGTAGAAGTGACGAGCGCTCACAACTAGTTGAACTGCAATCACCCAGCCATTGGCCAAATTTGTCGCTCAGATCAATTGAAAATGGCTGTTTCAATGTGTCCTGATTAGGAAATATGGTATGCAATCT
Organism: uncultured Saprospiraceae bacterium; assembly: GCA_964627995.1. Classification (GTDB taxonomy): domain Bacteria; phylum Bacteroidota; class Bacteroidia; order Chitinophagales; family Saprospiraceae; genus JAWLFI01. Next base: position 18,447 of record CAZVLN010000017.1, on the reverse strand, counting down.
CATGTATAAATTCTGGTAATCAAAATCTTTAGAATGCTCAACTGTTAATTCAATATTATACAGAGACTGCGTGTCAGGTGGAGAAAACTCGAAAATTAAGGAATCACTATAATCCCATGTAGTGGAAGAAATTTCTCTTCGTTCGGTGTAAACTGAGTTTTCACAGCTCGCCAAAAGAAATAGACCCAATACACCTAGAATAAAGCCTTTCCTCATGAGGTAAAATAGTCTTTCATTTTAGAGAAAAATCCTTTCTCGGCTTTCCCCGGTTTGGGTTGAAAATTATCCCAATCTTTCATCTGCTTCATCAAATCTTTTTGATCTGCGCTAAGATCTTTAGGAGTCCATATATTAACATGAATTAGTTGATCCCCTTTGCCATACCCCTGAACAGAAGGTATGCCCTTGCCTCTGAGCCGCAAAATCTTACCACTTTGTGTTCCAGCTGGAATTTTAACTTTAACCTTGCTATCAATGGTTGGAATGGCTACCTGAGAGCCTAGGGCCGCATCAGCAAAATTTAAATACAGTTCGTAAATTAAATTCTGACCATCCCGCTCCAACACCTCGTGCTTTTTCTCTTGAATCGTTATGAGTAAATCGCCAGCAGGGCCGCCGCGTCTTCCCGCATTTCCTTTTCCACGCATGGAAAGCTGCATTCCTTCTTCAACACCAGCAGGAATTTCAATACTAATGGTTTCATCTCCATATGTTCGCCCTTCCCCCTGACATTCCTTACACTTTTCAGTTATGGTTTCGCCAGATCCACCACAATTAGGACAAGAAGTTGTCGTTTGCATTTGCCCGAGAAAAGTGTTTTTCACTTGTCTAACCATTCCAGAACCACCGCATGTGCCGCAAGTGGATTTGGACCCACTGTCTTTTGCACCGCTACCAGAGCATGATGAACAAGGTGTGTGCTTTTTCACCTTTATCTTCTTAGTAACCCCATTTGCGATTTCTTTTAAAGTTAAAGGTACTTTTATTCGCAAATTAGATCCGCGCTGACCTTGAGAACGACCTCCAGACCTGCCGCCTCGGAAAAAACTTTCAAAAGGGCTTCCTCCATCACCAAATATATCCCCGAATTGCTCAAAGATATCTTCCATATTCATACCGCGACCAGAGAAACCTCCACCCCCGCCAGCATTAGGATCTACTCCTGCATGCCCAAATCGATCGTAGCGTGCTCTCTTATTATCATCACTAAGAACCTCGTAGGCTTCTGCAGCTTCTTTAAATTTATCTTCTGCTTTTTTGTCACCCTGATTTTTATCTGGATGATATTTTAGTGCAATCTTACGATATGCTTTTTTGATAACTATTTTATCGGCACCCTTGTCAACCCCTAATATTTCGTAATAATCTCGTTTTGCCATTTATAATACTTCAATTGTAACATTAAATTATTTCCCCACAACCACTTTGGCATGTCGGATAATCTTATCATTTAAAAAATAGCCCTTTTCAATAGTATCAACTACTTTTCCCTTCATACCTTTTGAAGGCGCTGGGACTTCGGTTAAAGCCTCATGAAGCTCTGCATCAAACACTTCCCCATCACTGTCCATACTTTTTAAGCCTTTCTTTTTCAATGTAGAATGTAATTTTTGATAAACCAATTCAACGCCGTCCGAGAAAGCCTCTTCAGAAGATGGATCATCAGATAGTTTCTTTGCGCGATCAAAGTCATCTAAAATAGGTAGCAAATCAGCGATCGTGTCTTTTGCTGCATTCTGAAGCAAATCAATTCGTTCTCTGGCAGTTCGCTTTTTAAAATTATCAAACTCAGCAGCAAGTCGCATGAACTTATTATTTAATTCATCATACTTATCCTTTTCAACCCAATGTTCCGAGGATTTATCTGAATCACTGTCTTTTTTTTTATCAGACTCTTCTGATATTTGGTTTTCAGATCGCTTCTGCTCTTCAGGATCGAGATAATCTTGCTTCTCCGTATCCTTTTTATTATCGCTATTACTATTTTCCATATTTTTCTATTCAACATTCATTAAGAATATTGCAATTACTTTGCCATTGGGATCAGTCGGTCAAATTGGCACGTTATTTCGATAAAATGGCATCTATTTTGTCAGACGATGACGTAAAAACCGTTCTGTTTCATCAGGGTCCATGTTTCGGCCTAATACGAGTCCTGATGAATCTATCAGAAGATTCTCAGGTACTCCTTGAATATGAATTCGACCTGCCCAGCCCGCTTTTAAATCGCGATCTTGTAAAATATGTCCGTCCCAAGGAAGCTGATCTCGTTTGAGAGCCACCTTCCATGATACCGAATCCGACTCAAGCGCGACACCAATTACAGCCAAAACCTTTCTACTTTGTTCAACATCTTGAAATGCTTCATAGAGGCTAATCCATTGAGGATGCTCTCGTCGACAAGGGCTGCACCAGCTGCCCCAAAATTTTATCAATAAAAACTGAAATGATAGTTCTTTCGCATGTATATCTTGTAATAAGGAGTCAACAGGGATCGAATCTCCTATTTGAGGACCTGTTGAACGCGTGCTATTGTGCCAGTACAGATAGGATAAACCTCCAAAAAGAATTATTAGCAAAAGTAATAAAGCAATGAAGCGTTGCATGTAACTTTGCATTAGCAACGTATTTTTTCTGCTTAAGGTTTAAAAAGAAAACCCAATAGAAAAGCGCCATGTAATAAATCGATCGAAATCATCGCGAAACTGAAATCCTTCGTCTGAGCGTTCTGAAATAGCCAGATCAGCGACATCACGAGTCATATCGTTAAGTCCATACATCCATTCTATATTAAAATATAATCCTGAACTAATATAAAGATTCACCCCTGCATGGACGCCATAATGCCATCTTCGATAGAGAGTCTCATCTAATTCCTCTAATTCTGGATATGCGTTTAATAACTCAGGAACATAGACAATATCCCCAGCCATTTCAACACGAGGATCTCCCATTGATCCTGTAATTCCAGGATCGTCACTGTAATAATCATATTCTAAGCCCGTCTCTAGTTGGGGACTTTCCCCTTGAAAACTCTCTTCTGTAAATCTTAAGCGGCCCCCACCTTGAGCAGCTAAGGTCGTTGAAAAATAAGGCCCCCCATAAAACTGGATGCGCTTAACCGGACTAAATTGAACAAATAACGGCAAGTCCAGATGGTCTGTATTATCTTCTAATTGCTGCTGGCGCTCCCCATTATATAAAACAGATCGCCCGTCAGTGGTTTGAAATCGAAAAAATGAAGGGCCATCGTAGTCCCGCTGCACACCTCTCTGCGTATACCCAAAACCTCCTCCAAATGCTAGCCAATCATTTAGATCATAACTAATGCGCATGGCTATATGAAACCCACTACTGCTTGAGAGGGTTTCTCCTCTCCCGTCAACTCGTTCCTCGGGACCGGAAAGAGAGGATTGGTTTAATCCACCATTAAAACCAATATGAAGCTGGGCTTGAGCTCCATGCACCATAAATAATATAGAAAAACTCAAAGCGTAAATCAGAGCGTTTAGTCTGTTCATAATTTGTTTTTACCCCTGTATTCAATTTGATTGCAAGAATTATTATTGCTTCAAAATTACTAAATTTAAAGAAGTCTTTACCTTTGAATAAAATAATAATACGTGGGTAAAAATAAACTTAAGAAGTTCGCCGCAATGGAAAGCTTCCCGAATGTCTTTCAAAACTATAATTACGAAAATCCGGAATTAGTCGGTCCCGGCAAACAAAAAGTGCAATTGAAGGGGCAATGGAATTCGAAATTTTTTAAATCAAATAACCCTATCACCCTTGAATTAGCTTGTGGACGGGGAGAGTACACAGTTGCCCTGGCCGAACGGCATCCCAATCGCAATTTTATAGGTGTAGACATCAAAGGAGCACGGATGTATCAGGGCGCAAAAACTGCCTTAGAAGACCAACTTCAAAATGCGGCTTTTCTGCGCACTCGTATCGAATGTATTGAGGAGTTTTTCGGACCAAAGGAGATTGATGAAATATGGATCACCTTTCCAGATCCTTTTCTAAGAAAATCTAAAGCTAATCGCAGATTGACACATTCGTTTTTTATTGAAAAATATCGGCAATTTTTAAAACCCGGAGGAATCATTCGTCTCAAAACAGACTCCAAACCATTGTATGAGTTTACACTCCAACACGCAAGCGAGATACCTTTCCTCGAGGTCGTTCAGCATTGTCCCGATATATATAAATCAGATTTACCGCACCCAGACCTCGAAATCAAAACTTACTACGAAAAAATGCATTTGCAGCGAGGCCTTCTGATAACATATGTGGAAATGAAGCTATCCTAACTCGAAGGATTTTCGAAATGCTTCCATCCTTGTGCTTTGATAGTATGAAGGCGCCCACCTGATGAGAGCAGTCGAACGCCCTGGTCGGCAGGAACCATTTTTCCAATGATAGCCACATCAGTCATATACTTTACCTTTTCCAGGTCTTTTTCATCCGCGGTAAATAGTAACTCATAATCTTCACCTCCGCTCAATGCACAGGTAATGGGATCGAGCTTGAAGTCAAAAGCAAGCTTTTCTGCCTGCGAATGAATGGGAACTTTCGCTTCTTCCACTAAGGCTCCGATTTTTGACTTCGTACAGAGATGGAAAAGTTCTGAAGCTAGGCCATCTGATATATCTATCATACTGGTCGGTTGAAATTCATTTTCGGCAAACATATCAATAACATCCTTTCTTGCCTCAGGCTTGAGTTGCCGCCCCACCAAATAATTAAAATCCTCGAGCTCGGGTTGTGCATTTTTATCCGTTAAATACACTTCCTTTTCTCGCTCAAGCAATTGTAGTCCTAAATAGGCAGCTCCCAAATCACCGCTTACACAGAGTAAATCTCCTGCCTTAGCTTCATGTCGATATACCACCTTCTTATTTTCTGCTTGGCCTATAGCTGTAATGCTGATCATCATGCCCTGAGGTGCTGAAGTCATATCTCCTCCCACTATATCAACACCATGCCTCTTGCAAGCGGCTTTAATCCCGTCATATAAAGCTTCAATCGCTTCAACGGTATACTTACTCGAAAAAGCAAGTGAGACCATAACCTGCGTAGGATAGCCATTCATCGCATATATATCCGATAAATTAACCATTATCGCTTTATAGCCCAAATGAGCTAAGGGCGTATAGGTCAGGTCAAAATGAATCCCTTCCACCAATGCATCCGTTGTGGCTAAAAACACCGTGCCCCGACTAGACCGAATGACTGCCGCATCATCTCCGATTCCGAAAATCGAACTGCTTTGGAAATGGGATACATCTTTTGTGACATGATCGATTAAACCAAATTCACCCAACTCATTTACATCTGTAAATTTATTCTCTTCTTCCTTTGCCATACGTATTAATTTGAAAATGATGCCTTGATAGAAAGTCTAGCTGTAAGCCTCTGTCTTTCTGCTAACAGCAACCTGATCATAAGAAAGCACATGAGGGAAACCCTTATTGTTGAAATATTGCTTTACATAGTCGGTGGATTCAGTACTAGCGGCCAAATAAAAATCGCCACCCCATGCGCCTAAATATTTAATCGAACCCGAAAAATCTGGAAAGGTAGAACTGGGATCATCTTTGGCAAGGTAGCTCGAAAGGAGTTCGTTATGTGACGCTATCCCATCTACCCATGCACCTATATTCTTGGCCTCACTCAACTCTTGAGATAACTTAGATATATCATCTAATAAATTTGATGACATTTTATGCTCCGAAATATAGGCAAGTGCATCAGATGACTGTGCTTTATTGCCCGAATAGATAAAGTGTAAATGATGAATAATCTCTGGTTTCATATCCACAGATCGCAAATCAACCAAGTCATCCGAAATCTTCTGAAACAGTAATGGCTCATTAGCCCCAGCACAAGCTATGTCATATCCCGACCCACCAAAAGTGCGAGCATATAATTCGTAAGGATCTACATCAGCCCATTGCGCAATACAAAAAATCAGTGAAGAGCTGCTTCCCCAACCCCAGTCTATGGGAAATTCAAGTTGAGTTTCTACTTTGATACCCTTCCAGGTAGACAAAAAATCAGAATTTAATCGAACGGCAGATTCTAAAATAGAACTCAGACGGTCCGCGATAACAGCATCCGTTGTTTTTACAGCTGTGAAGTCAAACAAGGATATTTTTGCGTTAAACCATACTTTCCCGTCAGCCGTTTTACTCTTCCATTTTATATCAGATCCTCGACCTGTAGAAACCGTGAGTTTCTGACCCTGAGATGTCGGAATGGCAAGGGCTTTGGCACCGTTCACAACAGCATATTCGCCAGTCAGTAACAATTTACCCCTACCGTAGAAACTTTTCTTAGCCATATTTTTCGCCTTCAATCATAGAGCTCAGCCTCATTACTTGGCTCTGCGGATTTTTTCTAAATAATCCCTTACAGAGCCGAAAGATACAACTTGATCCTCAAAATGCTTGAAAGCCTGCTCTTTTTCTTCCCGGGACGCTTTAAAATGAATAAGTATATTGTATAAGTGCATCTTCATGTGCCCCTTTTGGATACCGACCGTCACTAAAGAGCGCAAAGCTGAAAAGTTTTGAGCTAGGCCCATGGAGGCTGTAATTTCCATCAGCTCTCTGGCGCTAGGCTGCTGCAGAATATCTAGAGATAAAGAAGCCATGGGGTGCAATCGTGTCAAGCCACCAACTGTCCCAAGAGCCAAAGGGAGCTCTAACCAGAAACGAAATATCCCATTTTCAATTTCACACTGAGAAAGGGAACGGTATTGGCCAGACTTAGCAGCGTACGCATGACCGGCTGACTCCACCGCACGAAAATCATTTCCCGTGGCTAGGACAACTGAATCAATGCCGTTAAAAATACCTTTATTATGAGTGGTCGCTCGATACACATCATGCCGGGCAATATCTACAGCCCGCTTAAATCGTTGAGCAAATTCATTTGCAGACATATCTCCCGGGAATACACCCAAATCTGAAACAGGACAGGAAATTTCAGCCCGGACAATACATGCCGGCGTATAATTTGAGAGAATAGCCATGATGATCTCCATTTCACCAGAAGAACTTCTGTCTTCTATAAATGAAGGAAACAATTCCGCTGCGCGCTCTAAGATGGAGTTTATGAAATTTGCTCCCATGCTGTCGCAGGTTTCTAAATGAAACCGAAGCTGATAAATATGGGAACCAACCTCTGGCAAAGAAATTAATTCGAGTCGGTCAATCCCGCCACCGCGCCTGCGCATGTTTTTTGTCAATTCAGCTGTGTCCGCACGAAGCTTTTCCTCAAATTCAGGGAGTGCCTCATGTAGAGCAGATGCTGAACCTGTCCATCGAAAATGAACTTGACCCTCTTTAGTCATGGATAATACATGGGCTGAAAATCCACCTCTAGTTTTCCAAAACTTTGCAGCAGCAGATGCTGCAGCAACCACAGAGCTCTCTTCAATAACCATAGGTATCGCATACGACTTGCCATTGATCAAAAAATGAGGTGCTATGCCGTAAGGCAATGGGAAGTTGGACAGGGTGTTTTCACTAAACCCATTCAATATTTCTTGCTGCTCAGCAGGATAATTGAAGTCTTTTAAAACAGAACGGGCAAGCTTGGGATCAGAGCAGAACTGCTGTATAACCCAGTCGATTTTCTCTTCTTTTGTCCATTTAGAAAACCCACTTAGCTCTGTATTGTCCATAGAAGTTAGCTATTGATAAATAAAAATTAGTCTACTCGCGCATGTAAAAATTGTCTGCATAAATTGTAAGCGGCGATCTGGCGCTGCGCATAAGCATCCACATCCTCAAAACTCTCCCGGGCATGCCGCAAAAATGCTGCCGCCTGACCATACACAGCGGGAAGCGGGCTGGTCTCAACTAAATAATAACCTTGCAAGAAAGATTTTACACCCCCCGAGGCAATAATGCTTTCGCACCGGCACGCGTCACCCAAGTCATCTGCGATTTCTCTGCACATGGCCATCATCTCCTCAGCACTATGACCTACGTAAGATAAAGACTCATAAAGATCTTTCTTTTCTGGTTCAGAACGCATCATCTCTAACTTAGAAAAATTTGTTCCTCCATTGGCTCCAAAGTCAATAGCAGCTAAGGGTAATCGAAGCAATGCACGAATGCTCTGTGGCCCAAAACCATGCCCGACCTCCTTAACAACAACTGGGAAGTCGACTTTTTCCAACATAGCTGCCAAAGTAACTATGGGCGGCTCATAATAGCGATCACCCTCGGGCTGCAACCATTCTTGCATGGGATTAACGTGTACTATCCATCCGTCTGCCCGCAACTTTTCCATGAGTTCTGTTAATCTATCCAGAGCGTTTTCTGCCATGAGCTCTTGCAATTGGGCAATACCAATATTTGCAAATAAGGGGGCTTCTTCTCCGATCAAGTCGCGCACATCAAAATCACCAAAATGCTGTCGACCTTCTAATAAGGGGCGGCAGGAACCCAAGCCCATACCTAAGCCGTGCTTGCCACACATTTTTGCCAAATTGGTATTAATTGTTTTAGCCCATCGAGTCCCTCCCGTCATGGAGGATACCCAAATAGGATACTTCATCGTTTTTCCCAAAAATGAAAAAGAAGAGTCTTCCACAGATTCATAATGGCCCGCTAGCATAGGCTCATAGTAAAAGCGCTTATCAAGATCAGCAGCACTTATAGCAGAGGCAAAAGCCATATCAATATGGTCCTTCTTCCGGTCAGTTGTTCCTTTACCGGATGGAGATGATTTCGACATAGTTAACAAATATAAATAAAGAATTAAGGGAATAACAGTTCCCTATCAAATATGTTGGCAGGCAAACAATTTTTACCCTCTTTGTGGGTGAATTAAAGTGTCTGGATGGGCCCTTTTGAACTTAAACTCAAATATTTATTAAGTCTGATTAAAAAAGTTCGCAAATGGACTAGATTTAGAGCCCATGAAGTTTAGCCGGGAAAAACTAACTTCCGGGAAACTAGTCGACCTGAAAATGAGGCCAATAGCTCTCCAACATTACCGCGCCTTTTCACTATACAGATATTCAGCGATGTCAATTGCCATTTTAGCGTTTTCATGGCCTACTTCTGGCACAGTCCGTATTGACCAATTAAAATCTAATCCACGATTATTCGCAAATTTATGAGCCGCTTCATAAAAGGCATGTCCTCTCTTGAAGCGATGTGCTCCCTGGTCCATGGCTTCAGGTGTCGTCCTTAGGTACCTGTGCTTCGGATCGTTATCTTCCTCTCCAAGTTGGATCAACAACCGACTCACTAGTCGATTTTCTAGTGATTTTTCGTCAACAACAGTATTTTTTAATCCATAGGGAAATTCTATGTCAAAATCCGGCATTGTATACCAGCCTGCGTTTGCAGAAATAACATGCTTCGCTCGTATTCCATCCTTAAAAAGAAAAAACCGATGAGTAAACTGAGCTCCTGCAGAGTGTCCAAAAATATCATATTGAGTTTGCTCACTGCCTGTCATTTCCAAAACTTGATCAAATATCGGCTCTATGAGAGAATAAGCCCAAAATCGCTCATCCACCGGATTCCCCTCATCATCAAACATTCCCCCTAGGTTGTATGATCTTGAACCCGGAAAATGCTCTTTACTAAATTCAGGGGTGACCACCAGTAGCCGATACTTCTCGGCTATTTCTACCCAGTTGTCCCTATAATCATCTGCATTTCTAAGCACGCCATGCATCACGAACAAAATCTGCATGGATTTCACATCACCCTCAGGTCGATAGGTGAATACTTTTACAGGCTTGCTGGAGAGTGGCTCATAACTATTAAAATTAAAGCTATCTCGTCCCTCGATGAGTTCATCTTTCTGCCCCGTTGCAGTAGATATAGTGAAATACAGCGCTGCAAATAATATGACCCAACTGGAAAGACAGAATTTACTCATAATTTCGATTAGGAAGCTGAAGAACCATCTATGTAATCTTTCGCCACCTTTTCCAACTCTGCACCCCCAAAAGTACCTGAGCTCATCAGCAATAAACTACAGCCCTTTTCCTTAGCCATGGCCACAAATTTTTCAAAGTCTACCGGTTTTGTACCCACCTCTATATCTTCCCGCTGAAATCCAGATCGAATATCTTCAACTGACATAGGTTCCATCTCCTTAATCTCCAAGGTCTTAGGACTGTAAAAAACCATAGCTTCAGCTGCGCCATCTAAGGCCCCCGCATAATGGGGTAGAAATTTCTTATTCAAACTACTATAAGTATGTAACTCCGCAACAACAGCCCACTTCTCATTAGGATACTGTTCGAGAATCGAAGCTAAGGTTGTTTTTACCTTAGACGGAGCATGAGCAAAATCACGAATGATGCGGCGCTTATCATTTTCTCCTAAAACCTGCAATCTTTTTCCTGGAGTCGTAAAGGTCGATAAAGCGGTTCCAATTTGCTCATCTTCTAAACCTAGACTTTCGCACACCTGAGCTGCGGCAGACATATTCTGCATATTATGAACGCCCTGAACATGGGCCTCATAAGTGTGATCTCCCAAAGCAAAAGAAATCACACCGGATTCTGAATCTACCCAATAGTCCAATTCAGAGTAGCCCACAGCAGCAAACTCACCCGATGCTTCATCCACCACTTTGGAAAGAGTTTCGTCTGGCTCGTAATAATACACTTCCGCACCCTCCTCCAAATGATCCAAATAATCAGAAAAGGCCCTCTCGTAAGATTCATACGTTGGAAATACATTAATATGATCCCAGGCAATGCCGGTTAGGATAGAAATGGAAGGATTATAATGCAAAAATTTTGGCCGTTCATCCAAAGCAGAGCTCAGATATTCATCACCCTCTATAATCATCAAAGGAGCATCGCTCAGCCGCACCGTATGGCGAAAGCCCTCTACTTCACCACCCACTAAAAAGTCAAATTCAAAATTATTGGATCGCAAGATATGCATGATCATGGCTGTAGTTGTAGTTTTCCCATGACTTCCAGCAACCACCACCCGTTCTTTATCAGCCGCATGACGTGCAATAAATTCAGGAAAGGAATACAACGGAATACCCAATAATCGAGCCTCTTGTATTTCAGGGTTTCCAGCTTTCGCATGCATTCCTAAAATACAAAAATCAATATGTGCACCTAGCATTTCGGGATGCCACCCCATCTTTTTTGGCAGTAACCCGACCTTCTCCAACCGACTGCGCGATGGATCGTAAATTTCATCATCTGACCCAGTCACTTCATGTCCTTGTTCCTTCAATGCTATGGCAATATTGTGCATGACAGCACCACCAATCGATATTATATGTATCCGCATAATTTCCTTTGGGATGAAAATAATAGAATTATTTTAAAATGCTGACCACAGTGGATGTTTCTTATAATTTGGGCGTGTCCCGCCTTTTCAAGTCGGTACCGGGCTATTCGCTCGTAGTCCTGCACCCCTCCGCCCACATCCATACGACTGCGTAGGGTTTCCATACGGTCACCTCCTCGTTCTACGGCTGCTGGCCGGAGGCGCACAGTCCTGCCGCTACTATCCCTCACGCAATTTACAAGCTTGAGCCATATGTTAATATTACTTACCTTAAGTTATAATAGAAAAACGATTCAATCAGGACGTATAGTCTTGAAATAGCTGCCGAAATGCACGGAAACTAAATTTAAATAAACTGGTCCCTTACAAGAAATCAGCTATAGGTTGTGGAATAAAAAAATTACAATTAAAGTCTTAGGCTGAAAATGAGGTCCCACAGCCACAGGTCTCGTCAGCATTGGGATTATTAAAGCTAAAGCCTCGGTTATTCAGACCTTCAATGAAATCGATTTCCATCCCCATCAAATACATGGTGTGTGCTTTTTGCATGAGTACGCGAATTCCATTTACTTCAAATACATCATCTTTTTCTTTCTGCTCATCAAAACCGAGCAAATAAGAAAATCCGGAGCATCCACCTCCCTTTACACCTACTCGAAGACCATAATTGGAAGGAATCTCTTGCTTTGACATAATTTCTTGCAATTGCTTTACCGCTCCATCAGTCAATTGGATCGGCGCTTCAACAGCGGTGGGTTCTTTTATATCAGACATAGTTCTCGTTTTCTTTAGATGTAAATGATTCTGAGCTCCGTCAAGTTCAAAGTTAATAAGGAAATTTGCTAACGAAAAGATAAACCGTGAAATCTCCAAAAATTTTTTAAACTAATACAATCAATAGACAAATATTTAAAGCCCTACCTTTTCTAATAATTTAGTTCGCATTAAAGTTTTCATTAGCAATGTACTATATTGTTGCTTATATAAATCACTAAAAACAACTTTACTATGCAGTTAGGTTTGTTCGACTGGCTCGCGTTTACTATCCCATCCATTATGCTTTTTGGGATTGCCTACTTTTTTATAGAAGGATGGCTTAAATCACAGCGGGAAATTGAAAATCAAAAAACTATACGTGAACTCTCTAAACAAACTCTTCCACTCAAATTCCAGGCCTTTGAAAGGCTAACTTTATTTTTGGAACGGATAAAAATTGATCAGATCATCATGCGTATGCGCAGTCATGAGTTGAACGCATTCGATATGTCCAATCAAATTTTAATCGCAATCCAACAAGAGTATGAACACAATTTAAGCCAACAGGTCTATGTCTCGGAGCAACTTTGGCAAATAATTTACACTGCAAAGGAACAGAATATCATTTTTGTACTAAATCTTCAAGATAAATTACCTAGGGATGCCAGTGGTTCTGAATTTCTAAACACGCTAGGCCAAGCCGCAGAGGAACGCAAGGGGGATCCACTACAAACAGCTCTAAAAGCTATTCGTATTGAAACACAAAAATTTATAGGCGCTTAGTATGAAGGCAGGGCTTTCCACACTTATTCCCTTATTGCTGACTTTTACACTCAGTTGTAACCCAAGGGTTTCACCATTATTAAGCACACAAAATGAGAATGTTTATGTCTCAAAATCAAATCCAAATGCCGACTCGGCCCTCTTAAGTTTTATAAAACCTTACAGAGATAGTCTAAAACTGACCATGGGCCGTAAAGTACTTGTGCTGCCCCAGAAAATTACGCATAGTCGCAATAATCCACAAACCCTTTTAGGTCCTTGGCTTTGCGATATATTACTATCAGAAGGACAAGTGTTATTTCAAAACTATGCTATCGACGGAGCTGTATATAACCCTGGAGGTATCCGACTGCCCCAGCTGCAAGATACCGTGACAGTCAGGGATATTTATGAGCTTCTACCATTCGACAATACTCTAGTGCTTCTCGAAATACCAGGACACCTGCTTCAACGGTGGATAGAACATACAGTAAAACGAGGCGGCTGGCCGATGAGCCATACTTTTAAAGTTTATATTTCAAGTGAAACACAAGCACAGGTTTATTTACATGAACAGCCGATTGAACCGGAAAAAACCTATCGAATTTTAACGAATGATTATGTCGCAAATGGTGGCGATAATTGCGAATTTTTAGTAGGAAAGGAAGTTGCCAGTGGTCAAGCCTACATAAGGGATATTGTCATTAATCATTTTGACAAAGGGAACCCGCCTTCTATACCTCAAGAAATCCGAATCCATTTTATGACTCAAAATAAAAATTGATCTTGAAGCGCAGAAAATTCTTAAACCATCTCGGAGCAATTTCTGCCGGATACGCATTCGGAGGAGGATACTTTCCAAGGAACTTGGCAGAAGATACCATTAAAATTACCGTCCTCCACACAAATGACACTCATTCTCGAATTGATCCTTTTCCCGATCATGCTGGAAAATTAGCTGGTAAAGGTGGTGCCGCTGCTCGATCTGCTTATATCAATAAAGTGCGGTCGAAAGAAAATCATGTCTTATTACTTGATGCTGGAGATATATGGCAAGGCACACCTTATTTTAATGAGTATCAGGGGCAGCTAGAATTTGATTTAATGAGCAAAATGAAGTACGATGCAGCTACTCTGGGAAATCACGACTTCGATCTCGGAATAGACGGCTTAATTAAACAATGGCAGCACGCACATTTTCCTTTTGTGTGCAGCAATTACGATTTTTCAGATACAGCGTTGACCGGGCTCACTCAAGATTACTTCGTGATTGAAAAATCAGGCATTCGAATAGGTGTTGTGGGATTAGGAATACAACTCGAAGGATTAGTCCCGGCCAAACTCTTCTCGGGACTAAAATATCTCGACCCTATTGAGACAGCAAATAAAATGGCAAAGAAACTAAAACGAGATATGAATTGCGATTTTATTATCGCGCTAAGCCATTTAGGGTATCAATATAAATCCAAAAAGGTTTCAGACCGAAAACTTGCACGACATTCCGAAAACTTAGACCTAATTATCGGAGGGCATACCCATACATTTTTGAATGGAATCCAAACTGTAAAAAATAAAAATGGTGAAAAAGTGGCCATTAATCAGGTGGGTTATGGAGGAGCTATGATCGGGCATATAGAGCTATGGTTTGATGCAAAAAAGAAAAAAAGATCCAAAGTCTGCCAAAATTGCTGGGTGTAAATCAATGGATTATATATAGAAACTATTAAATTTGGTTGAACAAGAGTAAAATTCCTCATAGCTACACATCCCCAAGCATAAGGAATCAATGATTCTCACAAGCTTTTTTTAGCTATTGCCTATGTTAAATTCCTTGTGAATTCATGAAATTTTGTGAAATTTGCATTCCCTATTAAGGGTTAAAACAAATCCATGATCCCGGGTAAAATAGTGTGTCAGTAATTAAGAAATGAGCCAGAACCACTTACAAGTTTGGACAAATTGTTTGACGATTATTGAAAAAAATGTCAACCCTCAAAGTTATAAGACCTGGTTCAAACCGATCAAGCCCGTAAAACTCGATGGCGCTGCACTAACCATTCAAGTACCCAATAAATTTTTTTATGAGTTTCTGGAGGAACGGTATGTGCCTGTTTTGAAAAAAGCTATCCGAGATGAGCTCGGACCAAAAGGACGCTTAGAATATCAAATTTTTGCTGGTGAAAAGCGTCAGGCTGCAGCTGCTGGAGGGGGCAGTACGAGAGGGCGTTCCCCAATGAAAAACCCTTCCAGTGAAATAACGAACCCTTTTGTTATACCAGGTATAAAAAAACCACCATTAGATCCTCAGCTAAACGAGAAATATACATTTGAGTATTTCATAGAAGGCGACTGTAATTCATTGGCCCGCAATGCCGGATTGGCGATTGCTGATAATCCCGGAGGTACTGCATTCAACCCACTTTATGTTTATGGAGATGTGGCACTAGGTAAAACTCATTTGGCTCAGGCTATTGGTAATAAAGCACTTAAAGTAAATCCACAAACCCGAGTTTTATATGTATCCACGGGAAAATTTACGAATCAAATCATTCAGGCTATAAAGAAAGATGCGGTCAATGATTTCATGAACTTTTACTTCTCCATTGATTTGTTAATCGTAGATGACATTCACTTTTTAGCTGGAAGGAAAAAAACACAGGAGATCTTTTTCAATATTTTTAATCAGCTCCAACAAAATGGGCGACAAATCGTCTTGACATCAGACCGACCTCCTAAAGAATTGAAAGACTTAGAAGAGCGCTTGATTTCAAGATTTAAATGGGGCCTGACAGCCGATCTTACACCTCCCGATTTCGAGACACGTATGGCTATTTTGCAAGCTAAATTAGACCGTGATGGGCTAGAGCTTTCGGAAGGCGTTCTGGAGTTCCTTTGCTACAATATTAAGTCTAATATCCGCGAACTTGAAGGTGCTTTGATCATGCTGAATGCCCAAGCTTCTCTAAACAGAAGAAAAGTTGATCTCGACTTGGCAAAGGAGGTCGTTCAAAAAATGATCCGCGAAGTTAATCATGAAATAACTATTGAGAACATACAGGCGATCGTGGCTGAAGAATATGACATAAAAGTAGCTGAGTTAGTTAGCAAAACAAGGAAACAACCCATTGCTACAGCACGCCAGGTTGCCATGTATATTTCAAAGCTATTGACAAAAAACACCATGAAGTCCATTGGTGATAACTTTGGAAATCGAGATCATACGACAGTAATCTATTCATGCAAGGCTATCCGAAACATGATGGATATCGATGAGGGGTTCAAAAAGGATATGCAGGAATTAGAGAAAAAAGTTCGAATGAGTTTACATGGATAATTTTGGAATTATTGATATTCCGTTTATCTTTGTGAGCCGTTTGAAAGCGGCCGCATTTTACCACAAGGGTAATGTGAGATTGAATAGTAGTGAGAGGGTGTTTGGAATACAAACATAGACCCATAACATATACCTTTGGTGAGGTGGGTGAGTGGCTTAAACCACCGGTTTGCTAAACCGGCGTACGCGGAAACGTGTACCGGGGGTTCGAATCCCCCTCTCACCGCCAGTATTTCGGGGCGTGGCGCAGTCCGGTTAGCGCACCTGCTTTGGGAGCAGGGGGTCGCAGGTTCGAATCCTGCCGCCCCGACTTTACCCCTTCTTTCTGCGGAGAGAAGGGGTTTTTTTATACCATAAACTCAACCAGTGTATTAATTTAGATAGTATACGCCCCTACTTAAATTTATTTTTCTGCACGTCTGCAGAATTGTAGTAGGGTATCTCCTTTTCCCTTCAATCTAACAACTTATCCATTATTTTTAAAAAATCGGTCAAATTGCATCGATGAATCTGTAACTACCCGAATGCCTTCTCTAGATTCAATTTGTAAGTACCCATTCTTCGTTAGACCTAGAATGCGAGCATGCCCTAACTCACCTTTTTCTCGAAATCGAACCTCCTCTCCATATCGCCACATGCGTTGATGATATATGTCAAGATATGCTAAAACTCCACGATTAAACTTCATATCCTGGTAAGATTGATATAAGTTATACAAAATCTTTTCGCGCAACTCAGCAGCAGAAATGAAAACGCCCTGCCGATGCAAACAGCTAACATAAGGCAGATTGGGCGGAGCTGTTCGCACATTAATACCAATTCCTACAACAGCATGGCGAATGAAAGATCCCGAAACACTTGATTGCAGAAGAATACCAGCTAATTTATCGCCATCCATCAGAATGTCGTTGGGCCATTTAATCCGCAACCGCTCCGCTTTAAGCCCTAGCTCAATTAAAGTATCATATATACATATTGCACTCCACATCTGTAATAAAAACTGTTGGTCGGCTTGCAATTCTTTTGGATAAACTACAAAGCTCAAAGCTACATTACCCCCAAAATCTCCCCACTCTCTGCCATATTGTCCACGCCCGCCTGTCTGAACGTCAGCCGAAACCGTTGAAAATTCGGGTGGCGGGGTTTTTGATACCCAATTAGATAAATAGGACTGAGTTGAGGATATAACTGAAAAATGACATCGAATCAAGCTAGATATTCGACTTGTATTTGAGGGAGTATCTAAGTTTAAGTACTTTTGGCTTTTCATAAACTATAGTATAAAAGATTTGACGGAAACAAAGAACGTAAAAGAAAACGAATTGCAATCACAGCAATTATGTGAAGTAATTATTAATAGCATACAAGAAACAAAAGGTCAAAAAATTGTCCAGTTGGATTTACGCGAAATCCCTGAAGCACCTGCCGACTTCTTCATAGTTTGCAATGGCCAATCTAATACTCAGGTAAAAGCAATATCTAACAATTTGCTAAAAACACTCAAAACCGATTATGGAATATTTCCTAATCATGTAGAAGGCCAGGCTGCTTCGCAGTGGATATTGGTTGACTTCTTTGATGTCGTTGTACATATCTTTTACCCTGAAGCCAGAGCCTTTTACGATATTGAAAACCTTTGGGGTGATTCAAAAGTCAAAAATTTTGAATAGTAATTTATAGAGTAATTGCATTTTAGATAATCTTATTTAGAGTGAGGCTGTTATAGTCCCCGAAAAGAACAGAGATAAACATACATGAAAGATCAACCATCAAACTCGTCTCCCAAGAAAGGGAACAATAATAAAAAGCCACCAGGTAAGTTCAATTTTAATACGATTTGGATTTATGTCCTGATCATTGCCTTCATTGTAGGTATTAATTTCCTCAATTCAGATTCTTTTGGAGATGAACAAATTACCATTACGGAGTTCGAGCAAATGGTCGAACAAGGTGATGTGCGTAAATTGGTCATTGTAAACGAAAGTACTGGACAGGTCTTTCTCACCAACGACGCTTTAAATAAGACCCAATACGACGATGCTAATCGGACCAGCTTTGGCAGTAATAGACCAAATTACACCTTTAATACGGGCCCAGTTGAAGTATTTGCTGATCGGTTAAATAACGTCAATGAGTCTCTTCCGAAAGATAAACGGGTAGAACCCGTTTATGAGACACAAACAGATTGGTTAACGCCACTGCTATCTTGGCTTATACCTATTGGTTTCCTTGTTATACTTTGGTTATTCATTTTCCGGCGCATGAGTGGCGGTGGTGGTGGAGCTGGAGGCCAAA
>CAZVLN010000016.1:0-51563 GCA_964627995.1 uncultured Saprospiraceae bacterium | reverse complement strand
ACTTTAACCTTTCACCTTTCACCTTTCACCTTTCACCTATCGCTACTTTCACCTTTCGCTACTTTCACCTTTAACCTTTAACCTTTAAGCTTGGAACACCGGCCTAGCGCTGCGCAAGGGGGCCGATCTCCAATTTATTGGGGAGAGGCAGACCGCGGTGGTGAAGCCGGCGCGGGCCGAGAGAAGCCCCGAAATCCCGAGGGTCGTTAAAAGCGATCTCGGGGATGGAGGGGAGGCCCTGAACGAGCCCTGGAGCATAGCGGCACCCAAATTTTTGGGTGCAGGCCCCTTAGAGCCTTTAAGAAGGTAACGCTCCTTCACTTTTTGGCCGATAATGGTCGTAAAGTTCTTGTAAAATATGCTCAGACTGATCTTCGGAATGGATCAAATCGTGTAAGCTGACGCGTTCCAACACACTGTCAACGGCTTGCTGGACCACGCGCCACAAACTCCGGACGCTGCAATTGGTGGAATTGGCGCAGACTTTAAAATCGCCGCTGTGGGACTGGCAAAATTCAGCACTAAATAGGCTTCCGTCGAGTGCTTTAAGCACATCGCTGATCATAATTTCTTTGGCAGGGCGAGAAAGAATATATCCGCCTCGACGGCCCGGCGTGCTTTCGATGAAGCCCGCTATTCGGAGGTGGCGTGTGAGCTTGGCCATATATGAGTTCGAAATCCCTTCTAAATCACTGAGTTGTGAAATACTTAGCCCTTCCGCGGTTGGCGCTTTGGCAATGCGGATCAAGGTGCGGAGGCCGTATTCGTCTTGTGCAGATATTTTCATAATCGTACCATTTTAAAACATGTCTAGGGCAAACTGGGCTTCTTCGCTCATCATTTCTTTATTCCAGGGGGGATCGAAAACGACCTCCATATTTACATCTTCCACACCTTCTACTTCCATGACTTTTTCCTGTACTTCCATAGGTAGCGAGTCGGCGACCGGGCACATGGGCGTGGTCAGGGTCATGACGAGATGAATCTGCCCGGGTTTTGGCATTTCAACCTCATAAATAAGTCCCAATTCGTAGATATCTACGGGAATTTCCGGATCAAAAACCGTTTTGATCTGCGCGATAATCTTATCCTTAAGTTCGTCGGTGATCATGATTTTGCTTTGTTTTGATGTGCAAAGGCGATACCATAGGATTTCATTTTTTTCACCATGCTCACCAGGCCGTTGGATCGCGTGGGAGAAAGGTGTTCTTTCAGCCCGATTTGGTCAATGAAGTACAGGTCACTTTTTGCGATATCTTCAGCTGCCTGGCCCGATAGCACTCGGATGAGGAGTGCAATAATTCCTTTCGTAATTACCGCATCACTATCCGCCGTGAAATCTATGGTCTTTTGCTTTGGCTCCGCATCTAACCAAACTTGACTTTGGCAACCTTTGATGCGATACTCATCAGTTTTCTTTTGCTCATCGATACGCGGCAGGTCTTTTCCCAAGTCAATGATGTACTCATATTTTTGCATCCAATCATCGAAAAATTCAAACTCATCAATGATTTCGTCCTGTATTTCGTTTATCGCATTCATATTAGCGCAACATTTTAGCGGCGCGTTCGACACCACTTTTTAATTGATCAATATCTGCTATGGTGGTGTATGGCCCAAAAGAGGCTCTTACGGTTCCGGGGATGTCATAGCGCTGCATGAGTGGCATGGTACAGTGATGACCTGTGCGTACGGCGACACCCATTTTGTCTAGTAAGACACCGACATCGGAGGGGTGGGTACCATCGATTAAAAAGGAGATAACACCTGCTTTATTTCGAGCCTCTCCAATAAAGCGGATGCCGTCTATATCTTTAAGTGCTGCTAAGGCGTAAGTAAGTAATTCTTGTTCGTGCGCGGCAATCGCATCTCTGCCAATTTCATCCATGTATTTCATCGCAGCAGACAAGCCAACTGTGCCGGCAATATGTGGCGTTCCCGCTTCAAACTTAAAGGGCAATTGGTTAAAGGTTGTTCCTTCAAACCGAACCTCTTGAATCATTTCGCCCCCACCTTGATAGGGTGGAAAGGCTTCTAGCCATTTTTCTTTTCCATATAGAATACCAATACCTGTTGGGCCAAGCATTTTGTGTCCTGAGCAAACAAAAAAGTCAGCATCTAAATCTTGCACATCTATTTTTTGATGTGCTGCAGATTGTGCGCCATCGACAAGAACGGGAACATTTCGCTCATGGGCCTTTTCAATCATCCGCTTTACCGGATTAATAGTCCCCAATGTGTTGGATATGTGAACGACGGCCAAAAGTTTCGTCCGTTCGGTGAGCATATCGTGGAAGGCCTCCATATTGAGCATACCATCGTCGTGAATGGGAATTACTTTAAGATTTGCTCCTTTACGCGCCGCTAACATTTGCCAGGGCACAATATTGGCGTGATGCTCCATTTCGGTGATGAGAATCTCATCGCCGGGTTCAATAGCATACTCTCCCAAACAAAAGGCGATAGTGTTGATTCCATCTGTCGTTCCTTTCGTGAAGATGATCTCTTTTTCTGAGGCAGCATTGAAAAACTCGGCGGCCTGTCGCCGCGCTTCCTCATGAGCATCTGTAGCTTCCTGACTCAGTTGGTACAGGCCACGATGCACATTGGCGTGGGTGTGCTCATAGTAATGTGAGATGGCATCGATTACCTGCCTGGGTTTTTGGCTGGATGCTGCTGTATCTAAAAAGGCCATAGCTTGCCCATTCATTTTCCGTTGAAGAATAGGAAAATCAGCTCGTACACGGTCTGCAAAGTCTTGGGTTTGTATGGTTGGTGATTGCATCATAGGAGGGGAGTGGCTTCTGTCAATTTTTGCGTAATTAATCGCCCCATATGTTGGCGCAGGGCTTCATGAGGTACCAGATCCATTATTTCTAAAAGAAATGCCGTTTGTAAGGTTTCTCTCGCTTTTTGGTCAGTGAGTCCTCGAGATCTCAGATAAAAAACAGATTCTTCGTCCAATTGCCCTATAGTCGCTCCATGACTACATTTCACATCGTCTGCAAAGATTTCTAATTGGGGCTTGGCATCCATTACAGCTTGATCGGAAAGTAACAGACTACTATTTTGCTGAAAAGCATTAATCTTTTGTGCGTCTTTGTGAACGATTACTTTTCCGTTGAAAACACCTGTAGACTTATCCGTGAGAATTCCTTTATACAGTTCATTACTTTGACAGTGGGGAGTGCGATGATCGACCAAGGTGTGACTATCGATATGCTGCTCATTTCGCCCCATAAAACCACCATAGAAATTGGAAGTTGAATTTTCGCCTTGCTGATAAGCATTCAGGTTATTTCTTACCATACGTCCTCCCAGATCTACATTGTAATGTGAGTACACACTATCCCGATCTTGAAAAATATCTGTATTATTCACCTGAAAGCTGTTGGGGCTCTCCGTTTGGAGTTTGTAGTGATGCATGTTGGCATTAGCACCTACATGCACTCGATTGACTACATTATTAAAATAGGTAGCTTCTGGTTGAGTGGCTTGAAAGCTCTCAATAAAAGTAGCTTCGGCACCAGACTCTATATAGAAAAGCTTTTGCGGATTCACGAATGTGGGGTGTTCCTCGTGGGTATTGAGATACACGAAATGAATGGGGTGTTCGATCGCGGTATTTTTATCCACGTGCAAGAACAAACTGTCTTTGGAAAAGGCCGTATTTAGTGTAACAAAAGGGTCCTCACCATTTTCAGTGGTGTCAATTAAGAGTTCTTCTATTATCGAGCGAAAATTAGATTGTTTTATCGCCTCCGACATGGGCAATACCTGAAACCCTTTGGGCAGGGATTCTATATCACTCCATTGCTCCTGTAGTTGTCCATTGACAAATACCAGACGATGTGCCTGAAGGTTTTCAATGACAGTTTCCTGTATTTGCTCAGTGCCGGGCATTGTGCTCGGTGCTATAGCATATGAAGGACTTACTATCCGTGTTACTGGTGTATATTTCCAATCTTCATCCTTTCGTCGAGGAAAAGATAAATGTTGCAGTCTATCAATAGCCGAGCGTCGCCACTCGTGAAAAGGCTTAGATTTTTCACCATTCAGGCCATTTTCAAAAGCGTTAAATAGGATCAGAAATTTATTGATATTTTTATCAGTTGCGTTCATGCCAAGCTTGTATGATTCAAAAAATAGAGATTAGGAAACCGGGGCCTTTTCACCTTTGAGCCAATCATATCCTTTTTCTTCCAACTCATGAGCCAGGGTTTTATCTCCGGTTTTCACAATTTTTCCCTGATGTAGGACATGGACCTTATCCGGAACGATATAATCGAGTAACCGCTGGTAGTGGGTTACAATGATAAAGGACCGATCTTTGGATCGCAAATCATTCACTACATTGGCAACAACCTTCATGGCGTCTATATCTAGGCCCGAGTCTGTTTCATCCAGTATGGCAAGTTTCGGTTCTAACAAGGCAAGCTGCAACATTTCATTACGCTTTTTTTCTCCTCCTGAAAAGCCTTCATTAAGCGAACGCTTTAGGAACTCCTGAGGAAGATCTACTAACTTGATCTTCTCTCGCATTAATTTAAGCATTTCTGGCGGGCTCAAGGCCTCGCGTCCTTGCTCTTCACGCACACTATTGATTATTTCCTTGAGAAAGGTTGCGGTTGTTACGCCGGGGATTTCAACGGGATATTGAAAGGCTAGGAATACCCCTTTCCGAGCGCGCTCATCGACATCCAACTCAGTCAAATCTTCACCGAGGAATTCAATGATACTGTTTTCTGCCACTTCATACTCTTCACGGCCGGCTAGGACATTGGCCAAAGTGCTTTTTCCAGACCCGTTAGGCCCCATGATTGCATGGACCTCCCCAGGTTTAACATCGAGATTAAGACCTTTGAGAATATGAGTTTTTTCTACTGAGGCGTTTAAATTTTTGATATGTAACATGCGATATATTTTTCAGTTTGTGTTAGATAATGGTGTTAGTTCTTCTATCCTACGCTACCCTCGAGTGAAATAGCTAAAAGTTTACGCGCTTCTGCAGCAAACTCCATAGGAAGCTCATTAAATACGTCTTTACAGTATCCACTTACGATCATATTAATTGCATCCTCTTCGCTCATGCCCCGTTGCATGAGATAAAAAAGCTGATCTTCTCCGATTTTAGAGGTCGTGGCTTCGTGTTCAACTTTTGCTGAATTATTTTCCACTTCCAGATAAGGAAACGTATGGGCACCGCATTTGTCTCCCATTAGGAGAGAATCGCAGACAGAAAAGTTGTGGGCGTTTTCTGCTTTTTTACCGATTTTCACTAAACCTCTATAGGAGTTCTGACTAAACCCGGCAGATATACCTTTCGAAATAATAGTAGACCGGGTATTTTTTCCAATGTGAATCATCTTGGTTCCCGTATCGGCTTGTTGCATATTATTGGTAACAGCAACCGAGTAAAACTCACCTACGGAGTAATCACCTTTTAATATGCAGGAAGGATATTTCCAGGTAACAGCGGAACCCGTTTCCAATTGTGTCCAGGATATCTTAGAATGGTCACCAGCGCATATTCCACGTTTTGTAACAAAATTGTAGATTCCGCCTTTCCCATCTTTATCTCCGGGATACCAGTTTTGCACGGTAGAGTATTTAATGTTGGCACTATCCAAAGCAACTAATTCTACAACGGCAGCGTGAAGTTGATTTTCGTCACGCATGGGAGCAGTACAGCCTTCGAGATAACTAACTGAAGCTCCTTCTTCTGCTACGATGAGCGTGCGCTCAAACTGTCCTGTGTCTCGTTCATTAATTCGGAAATAGGTAGAGAGCTCCATGGGGCATTTTACGCCTTTAGGTACATATACAAATGAACCATCGCTAAAAACAGCCGAATTCAGTGCTGCAAAGTAATTGTCTCCCTGAGGTACTACCGTTCCTAAATACTTCTTGATCAACTCCGGATAATCGTGAACGGCCTCGCTAAATGAGCAAAAGACAATACCAAGTTCTGCCAGCTTTTCTTTATATGTAGTTTTTACAGAAACGCTATCAAAAACAGCATCTACCGCTACTCCAGCTAGCATTTTTTGTTCTTCAAGAGGGATACCCAGTTTATCAAAAGTGGCTAATAATTCCGGGTCTACTTCATCCAGACTGTCGTATTGTGGTTTTTTCTTTGGTGCTGCATAGTATACGATATTCTGCAAATCGACAGGCGGATAACTAACATTGACCCAGTTGGGTTCTTGCATTTTGTTAAAAATCTTATAGGCCTGAAGGCGCCAATCTAGCATCCATTCAGGCTCATTCTTTTTCGCTGATATACGGCGAACGGTATCTTCGCTTAAGCCTTTTGGAATTTTATCGGACTCAATATCGTTTGAAAAGCCAAACTTATATTCACTTTTTGTATGCTGCTCTAAGGTTTGCATGGAATCACTCATAATCCTAAATTTAGATCTTCATTTTGTTAATCGGGGGTCAAATGTAGTAATTTATACAAAAAAGTATAAATAAGGTTGTGTGTTTTTACAAAAAATGTGATGAAGGTATTTTTTGTGACCTTCAACTGAAGATGATTCTTTTATTTCAGGGTCATGGTGACTATAACTTATATAAAGCTGGCATAAAGGGAGCTTTGCACAAAAATCATATAACACTTCCTTCACGCACAAACAATTATAACCGCCGGGCATGGTGCTTTTTTTTGTGAAAAACTTAAAATTCAGATAAATTATTTTGAAGTTCAAAAAATAAACTATATTTGCGTCATCGGTGCTAGTCTAGCGCCGTGTTATAGTGGTTTATTATTCTACTATCAATTCCTACCAAACCCCAACACGAATTTATCTTTAAACAGAGATACTAAAACTCATACTTTTTTTATGTACGATATTTTGCAGTTAAACGACATGCTTGTTCCTGAATTAAAGGAACTCGCAGAGAAATTAGGTTTAAAAGCCTACAAACGCTTGAATAAGCAGCAATTAATTTATAAAATCCTGGACCACCAGGCACTAGAAGGTGGCAGTTCAGATAAGAGCGATAATAAATCGAAGGATGACAAGAGTAAAACATCCTCTCGACCTAAGCCAACTCCGAAAAAGACCAATACGCGATCGAATTCAAGTCGCAAAAGCAATGCTTCTTCGAAGTCTAACACTAACCAGAAAACCTCTAAGAAGCAGGATAATTCAGACAGCGATTCTAATAAGTCTTCCAAGAGCAGCTCTTCTTCCTCTAAAGGAAATCAGAGTAACTCTAAGTCTACTTCAAATAATAAGGCGGGATCGGGCAGCCGTTCGCAAGCGAACAAGTCTAACTCCAGCTCAGATAACAACAAGGGATCTGACAATAAAAGCAAATCTTCAAATTCTAATAGCGAAGGAAAAAAGCCCCAGCCGAAAAAGGTAACTCCGAAAAAAGTAACTCCGAAAAAAGTAACTCCGAAAAAGCCGCAATTTAATGTGGATGTAGATGGCATTATTAATGGAGAGGGTATTTTAGAAATGATGTCTGACGGGTATGGGTTTTTGAGATCCTCAGATTACAATTATTTGTCGTCGCCAGATGATATTTATGTATCTCCTTCTCAAATCAAGCTATTTGGTTTAAAGACAGGGGATACGGTACAAGGAAGTATTCGTCCGCCTAAGGACGGCGAGAAATATTTTGCCTTATTAAAGGTGAATACCATCAATGGTTTAGAGCCAACAGCCGTGCGCGAACGGGTTCCTTTTGATTATTTAACACCTTTATTTCCTGAGGATAAGTTTGACCTTACCAAAAAGTCAGCTGCGGGCAAAGATTTAGGAAATCGAATGATCGACCTATTTGCGCCTATCGGGAAAGGGCAGCGAGGGTTAATTGTTGCCCAGCCAAAAACAGGTAAGACATTCCTATTAAAAGACGTAGCTAACGCTATTTCTGATAACCATCCCGAGTGTTATATGATCGTTCTTTTGATCGATGAACGGCCGGAGGAGGTGACAGACATGAAGCGAAGCGTCAAAGGAGAAGTTATTGCTTCAACTTTTGATGAGCCGGCTGATAACCACGTTCGAGTCGCAGATGTTGTTTTAGAAAAAGCTAAGCGCTTGACAGAGTGTGGACATGATGTGGTTATACTTCTCGATTCTATAACGCGCTTAGCTCGAGCTTACAATACTGTAGCACCAACGAGCGGTCGTGTTTTATCTGGAGGAGTAGAGGCAAACGCCTTACAAAAACCAAAAAAGTTCTTCGGTGCTGCCCGAAATATTGAGAATGGCGGCTCATTGACCATATTAGCCACTGCTTTAATTGACACAGGGTCGAAAATGGATGAGGTGATATTTGAAGAGTTTAAGGGAACAGGCAATATGGAACTTCAATTAGATCGGTCATTAGCTAACAAGCGTATGTATCCGGCGATTGATTTAACGAAGTCTTCGACACGACGAGAAGAACTACTATTGGGCGAGGGAGCATTGAAACGGATGTTTATCTTGCGAAATCACCTGGCTGATATGAAGCCGGTAGAAGCTATGGAGTTTATACGAAAACAAATGATTTCTACGCGGACAAACCAAGAGTTTTTAGCTTCCATGAACAGTTAAGCAGAAATAGAATTAGGAAAAAACGAAATAGTATTTGACAAATACGGAATTAAAATGTAATTTTGCATCCCTTTGAGGGAAAGAAAATAGACAGTTATGAAACGGACATACCAGCCATCGAGAAGAAAACGCAAGAATAAGCACGGGTTTCGATCGCGAATGAAGACTAAAAACGGGCGAAAAGTTCTTGCTCGAAGAAGAAAAAAAGGAAGAAAAAAGCTCTCTGTTTCAGACGAGCGAAGATTGAAGTAGTCAATTCTTAAATTCTTTCAGTAATACCTAAAGCAAGTATATCCACCCGATATACTTGCTTTTTTATATGATGAAACCTACATTTCCCAAAGCAGAAAGACTGAAAAGTCGCAAGGAAATCGCTGAGCTTTTTGAGAGCGGCGATACTTTTTTTAAATATCCTATCAAATGGATTTCAAAGAAAAAGGTGGGATCCCGTTCGCCTACCGTTAAAACTGGAGTTACGGTTTCTCGTCGAAGGTGGAAGCGAGCTGTGGATCGAAACAGAATAAAACGATTATTAAGAGAAGTTTATCGCTTGAATAAATCGGAAATTGTTTCTACATTGTCAAGTGATGAGCATCTAAATATAATGCTGCTCTATGTTGCACAGGAAGAATTATCATTTTCTGAAATTGAAGCCGCTTTTTTAGACCTTATAGACCAATGCTTAAAAACATAATTTCGATTTCTTTTCTTTTCTTATTGTTTAATATATCCTTGGTCAATGCTCAGCTGGCTGACACTCTATTGCGAATAGAGAAGGTTAATAGTTCAAAAGTAAAGCGATTTTTCCCTGGTCAGCAGCTGCGGATCAAACCCGAAGGAAGAGATTGGCAATGGGGTACCATCGAGTCTTTTGATTTGCAAGAAGGTTTGATTTACTTCAATAATGGAGTAGAGCGTGTGGATGACTTAGTAGCTATTCAAACGCCGAATCAATATTTTCGGGCTAAGAATGTTCGAAATTTTTTGGCAGTTCCGGGAGTTATTGCAGCTGTTGTTGGTGGGGGGCAGTTGATATTTGGAGGCGTCAATGGCGGCTTTGCATTAATCGCCGGTGGGTCCTTAATCGTTGGCGGCGTTCTCGCCGAGGTGATATTTCGGCAGAGATATTACCGATTGCCCAATCGATGGCGTGCTCGATTAATTGATTTATCTATCGATTAGATATTGTATTCCTTCCGCATAGCCCTCTAAACCTTTTCCCATTATAGAATAAATACAGTGAGGTCTCATGTATGAGGTTTTGCGATAAGACTCTCTAGTCGTAAGATCTGAAAGGTGTACTTCCACAACGGGTGTCGAAATGGCCCGAATAGCATCCGCTATCGCAATGGAGCTATGCGTATATGCTGCAGCATTACAAACGATTCCATCTAAACTAAATCCCCATTGGTGAAGTTGATCGATGAGATCTCCCTCGTGATTGCTTTGTTTGTACAAGACTTCTATGCCCGGAAATAGGGATCTCAGCTTGAATAAATAATGCTCGAATCTAGTATCCCCGTATATTTCAGGCTCTCTTAAGCCCAATAAATTTAAATTAGGGCCATTTAGAATGCCTATCCTTTTTGCTGTAGACTGATAGTTTAGGACGGATGTGGTAGGGTTAGATGCCATGGTCTAGATCAATTACCGAGGTCCGAAAGAAATTTTAAGCGAACAAGTTTAATTTCTTCAAGCGTAATATCATCCTCTTTGAGCTCCTGAAAGGCGGTTTCCTCTGAGTCTGACTCTGCATCTAAAAAATAATCATAAATATCCTCCTTGGCGTATTCATCTACATTATCCTCTATATAGTAATCGATATTTATTTTGGTACCTGCCACGACGATCATATACATTTCATGAAGGAGCTCTTCGAAACTTAAGTTGTTCGCGGATGCAATATCCTCTAGTGGAATTTTACGATCTGTCCCTTTTATAATTTCTACCTTAATTTTTGATTTATTGGCGACTTGTTTGACGACAAATTCTTCTGGTTTTTCAATGTCATTTTCCTCAACATACCGATCAATGAGCTCAATAAAAGGTCTGGCAAAGCGCCGAGCCTTTCCTTTATTGACACCTGCAATGCGCTCCATATCCTCCATGCTTGTCGGATATTGGGTTGCCATATCGTTGAGAGACGCCTCCTGAAAAATCACAAAAGGAGGCAGTTCGCGTTTCTTGGATTCTCGATTTAATAGGTCTTCTAATAATTTGAGTAAGGTGGGGTCAAGCGCAGACCCTTCAGACTGACTATATTCCTGACTTTCCTGGACCATTGCTGAATAATCGTGGTTGATAGGAATTTCAAAGGTGTCTTTGTTTTTAAGCTGTTTGTGTCCTTTATCGGTAATACTGAGCTTTCCGTATTCTTCTATTTCTTTATTCAAGAAGCCATGCACAGTGGCCTGACGTAATATGGAGTACCAGTAGGTTTCAGATTTTTCCGCTCCTTTATTATACAATTCCTTCTGATCGAGCCCTAAACTCTTTTGCTTTTGACTTATTTTTCCCCGGAGAAAATTTACTATGGTTTTTATTGTGTAGTTTTCCTGGAGTTCCTTTACGCAACGTAGCGCTAAGTCTAATTCTTCTGTTACATTTTCTTTTTCTTTGGGATTCTTGCAGTTGTCGCACATACTATCGCAATCGTCAGCATCAAAGAATTCTCCAAAATAATGAAGTAGGAATTTTCTTCGGCATCCCGCCGTTTCAGCATAAGCTATGATATCATCTAAAAGTTGAGCGCCAAGCTCTCGCTCTGCCACGGGCTTATCACGTAAAAACTTTTCCAATCTGAGGACATCGGAATGCGAATAAAAAGAAACACACTTTCCTCCTAAGCCATCCCGACCTGCTCTTCCCGTTTCCTGATAATAATTCTCAATGCTCTTTGGCATATTGTAGTGAATAACAAACCTGACATCAGGCTTATCGATACCCATCCCGAAAGCAATGGTAGCGCATATAACGTCAATATCTTCCATTAGGAATTGATCCTGGATGCGGGAGCGGGTCTTGCCTTCCAAGCCGGCATGATAAGGTGAAGATTTAATGCCATTGACTTTTAAAGCTTTTGCTATCTCTTCTGTCATTTTACGACTCTGCACATACACAATGCCAGATTCGCCGCGCATAGACTTAACGATTTGAACGATTTCGCGAATGGCTTGATCCTTATTGACCTTGGGACGAATCTCATAAAAAAGGTTCTCTCTGTTGAAGGAGGACATGTATTCTTTTGCACCCTCAATTTTCAAATTCTTTTTAATGTCGGAGCTCACTTTTGGCGTAGCAGTTGCCGTGAGTGCAATAATGGGCACCTCTTGTTCGAAGCCGGCGACCATTTCTCGTATTTTCCGATATTCGGGCCTGAAGTCGTGTCCCCATTCGGAAATACAGTGGGCCTCATCAACGGCTACAAACGAAACTTCAACAGATTTAAAAAACTGGATGTTTTCCTCTTTAGTCAGTGTCTCAGGGGCGATGTAAAGTAATTTGGTTTTCCCTGCCTGAATGTCTTCTTTTACCTTCCTAGCTTGAGATTTTGATAACGAGCTATTCAGAAAATGAGCTACAGAATCACCTTCGTGATAACCCCGTATCGCATCGACCTGATTTTTCATTAATGCAATGAGGGGAGAAATGACAAGCGCCGTGCCACTCATGATGAGGGCAGGCAATTGATAACACAGAGACTTTCCCCCTCCGGTCGGCATTACAACAAAGGTGTCTTGCCTGTGCAATAGATTTTGGATGATGTCTGCTTGCCTATCTTTAAACTTTTCAAATCCAAAGTGGCTACTTAATTCCTGTTGTAGTTCAAGATGGGTCAATTCCGCTGTTTCCACGTGTACAGTTTTACCATAAAAAGAGACATCAAAGGCCTTAAGGGCCGGTTATCCGAATATACGATAATTGTAAGCAGTCTCTAGATGTTTTTACAACTATTTGGTAGAGTGTGGTTGATTTTGAATAAATTTACGCAAAATATTATTATGCTGGAAATCCGGCGCATCATTAAGATAAACCTAACTTATTTTGACGGAAGAGGAAATCATTTCTGCAGGTAAAACAGCAATAGATATCGAGGCAGATGCATTAATTGCCCTTCGCGATAATCTCGGCTCCGATTTTGCGCAAGCGGTGCGGACGATCCAATCCAGCAGTGGACGTCTCATTGTTACTGGAATTGGGAAAAGTGCTATTGTCGGGCAGAAAATCGTAGCAACCATGAACTCTACAGGGACACCCGCTCTATTTATGCATGCAGCAGATGCGATTCATGGTGACTTGGGGATGCTGGGGCAAGAAGACGTGGTGCTGTGCCTTTCTAAAAGTGGCCAGACCAATGAAATAAAAGTCCTCGTTCCTCTGATAAAGAATTTTGGAAACGTATTAATTGGAATGACTGCAAAAGCAAACTCATTCCTGGCTCATCAGGCGAATGTGGTTCTTATTACACCGATTGATAAAGAAGCTGACCCTAACAATTTAGCACCGACGGCTAGCACAACGTCTCAAATGGCTTTGGGAGATGCATTAGCGACTGCTTTATTAGGCTTGCAGGGATTTACCCCTTCTGATTTTGCTCAGTATCACCCCGGTGGCGCATTGGGCAAACAGCTGTATTTGAAAGTTGGTGATTTGGCGAAATTTAATGCGAAGCCCCTAGTTGATACCCAAGCCAGCCTCAGGGCTACATTATTAGAAATCTCAGAAAAAAGACTGGGTGCCACAGCTGTTCAGGCAGATGAAAAAATAGTCGGAATTGTTACCGATGGTGATATCCGTCGATTCTTAGAGAAGGATACTGGATTAGATAATATAAGGGCGCGTGATATCATGACTGTAAACCCCCAAAAAATCCAATCTGATGAATTTGCAATTCGGGCCCTAAACCAAATGCGGGACCATAATATTCATCAACTTATTGTTTTTGATCACAATGAATATGCGGGCTTTATACATCTGCATGATCTATTGCGCGAGGGTATCGTGTAACATACATTGATATAATAACTATGAAAATGAAATATTTTGTCGTTTTAGCTATCTTCTCTTCAATAGCCTGGGCTTTTATAAGTTGTGGATCAGATTCCGCAGAACCATCAAGAAAGAAAAGCACAAACACTATTACTGATGGAAAGTCAAAGGAAATAGGCCAGAAAATTAGCCAAGCTGCACAAAAGCAATTGGGAAAAAATTTAAAGAATGCTATTAATGAAGGAGGATATGCTTATGCCGTTTCTTTTTGTCGTATAAAGGCAGAAACCATTACAGATAGCGTAGGTACTGCTTATCAGGTAAGTGTTGATCGGGTAAGCGACCAGCGCAGAAACCCCAGTAATAACGCTTCAGAAGAAGAAAGGAATTATATAGCCCAATATAAACGAGCATTTCGTGATATGCTAGACTGGTCTCCCAAATTGATTTCAACTTCCGATACTTACACCTACTATACGCCCATCATTACACAACCTCTGTGCTTAAACTGCCATGGGGATCCAGAGGCTGATATAACTTTAGAAACTCTCGAGCGCCTCCAGTCCGAATATCCGCAGGACCAAGCTGTAGGATATAAAATAGGAGAAGTAAGGGGAATGTGGAAAATTCAATGGGATAAGAACTGAATATTTTTGCGCTTTGGTCATCAATTGGGAGGTATAGAGTCAAAGGAGGTACTGTCCGTGGTATTAGCCTTAATTATTGGGGATAAAGGCAGAGAGTCCTCGCGGATATCAATTTTCGGACGCCTCGGACGAGGAACTGTGGCTGGACGATTGACAGAATCAAAAGACTGCTTTTTAGTTATTTCAATAAAAAATGAGTCCGCTTTATTTTGTGCAGCTGTGATTACTCGCTTTTCGCAGCTCCGCTTTTGATAGGCTCGATAATCAGCTACTTTTTTATCGATATATTCTTGTTGTATAGCTTGGGGATCCACTTTCTCCTCACAACCAACAAACAGCGACCCGCTAAAGGCAGCCAAAAAAATGAGTTTAACTATTGGGGTTTTTGATTCAAACATTACTGAGATTTAGAGAGGCGCTCAATTTTTTTTCTTCTGGTTTTGACGATGGAGTCAAATTTAACTTCCACTAAGGAATCGAATTTTTGATCACAAATTGAGTCCATTTCTTCTGAAATTTGAGAAGTCAGCGCGTTAAAAGTAGAGTCTGCCTCCCTTCGTAAAGCTGGGGTCAGTTGGTCTTTGTCTTCACTGCAACTCACCATTATTGCTACCAATAACGAAAAGGCAAGGGGTTTATAAAACCGTCTTTCCATCACTTTCTGGGTTTTCTCAATTCGAAGTTTTGCCCTAAATATACCCGTCTAACCATTTCATCGGCAGCTAACTCTTCTGAAGTGCCGGCTTTCAAAATATTACCCTCGAACATCAGATAGGCACGATCTGTAATGGATAAGGTCTCTTGGACATTATGGTCAGTAATTAAAATTCCAATATTTCTGCGTTTTAGCTGAGATACGATTTCTTGAATATCCTCCACTGCTATGGGGTCAATACCGGCAAAAGGTTCATCCAACAGAATGAAGTTCGGATCAGTAGCTAAAGCCCGTGCGATTTCCGTTCGACGTCGTTCACCGCCGGAGAGGGTGTCGCCTCGACTTTTTCGCACTTTATCCAAACTAAACTCCTGGATTAGGGATTCTAATTTATCTTTTTGTTCAGCTTTAGAAAGACTGGTCATTTCTAAAACCGTTTTGAGGTTATTCTCAACACTCATTTTGCGAAAAATGGAAGCCTCCTGAGGCAAATAGCCTATTCCCAGGCGCGCTCGTTTGTACATCGGAAGGCCTGATAAAGGACGCTCATCTAAAAAAACCTCTCCGTCAGAAGGGCGTATGAAGCCGACAACCATATAAAAAGTGGTGGTTTTTCCAGCTCCGTTCGGACCCAGCAGGCCTACAATTTCGCCTTGCTGGACAGATAGAGAGACGCCTTGGACGACTCGCTTCTTTCCGTAGTATTTAATTAAGTTCTTTGCTTCCAGCTTCATAATCCCAATCTATTTCTTCCTCTATGGTCCAATTTTCCCGTAAAGGTTCAAGAGAAAATGTTTTAGCGGGCTCTGCTTGCCGCGATTTCCAATAATCTCCTCCATCTTGCCGGCCATTTTTGTTTCGGTCTAGGTATACCTTCAATTGGTAGGAACTTGGCTCTAAAAATGGTATTTCCCAAAGATACTCATTCTGCCCGGTAAAGCGTCTTTCCTTCACGACCGAATTGTTTTTCATCAGATGCCCAATATACTGGACCGTAGAGTCGGGAAATCGCAAGTTTAATATTAATTCACTGAGATTTTCGACCTCTTTCACAGAAAAGGACCAACTAAGTGTATCTGAAAGCACATAGCCATACGATGATTGGATTTGCTGGGGCAAAACCAGCAACTTTCTGGAGGCAATAGGTATGGAATCTACTTCAAATTGAATGACTGTCATGAATGGCTTGTGTTCTTTCACAGAAAAGTTAAATCGCTGACCAAGACTGTCTTGTATGAAAAAGGCACTGTCTGATATGCTGGTAATCGGCTGATTCCATAATACGCTCGCTTGTTGGTCAATAAAGGTTAGCGATTTCGATCTGGACTGAATAGGGAAGGTATCAATTTCTATTAATGGGGGTAAGGTATCCCTACGTATCTGTTCTTCATTATCTGTAACCCAAATAAGGCTGTCTGGCTCCTCGCCCGGCTTCACCCAAATATATAGACTGTCTTTTTTCCACTGCCGACCGATTTCAACAGCGTCCGGCACCAGTTTACAATGGACGAATGTGTCTGAGGGATTAAAAACACCCACGTAAGCATTGTTTTTCAAAAATGGCTTCCTTGTCATCTTTGGCACTGGTGAAGGAACAAAGAGCGATAAATCCAATGATGCTGTAGAGTCGGCCTCAAGGGTCACCGGATCTTTTAAAAATGCCACAGGCGCTCCCGGAATATCATACTTTAGAGTAAGATTGTCATCTTGAAGAGCAAAAACTTTATAAGTACCAGGTTTTAAATATTGGAGCTTAGCTAAGCCTTCGGCATTGGTTTTACTAAAATAGGTAGGTAAAGAATTGATAACCACCGAATCAGAGGCTGTGTCAGAATATAGCATGACGGTTATACCCTCAGCAGGCTTTTCCTCCTCGGTTACAATCTTTACCTGAAGGCTCAAAGAGTCTAAATAGGATCCTGTAGAGAAAACAAATATTAAGTTTTCAACAGCATTTCCCTCGTTAAAGTCGCTTATGGCATTATCAAAATTGAGAGAGTAAGTAGTCTCTGCTAAAAAACTGTCCGCTTCGGTAAAATCAATTTCTAAATAATCTGAGCCGACTTCATAGGCGGGTTTGGGATCCATTGGAGGTGAGATAATGACGTTCCGGGATGGGTTTTTCACTTCGATATATTCATCGAAGTACAACTTTATTTTTTCCGGTTGAAACAGCGTTTGTTCGTTGGGTGTAGATTTGCTCACATCTAATCGCGGTGGCTCACTGTCTCTGGGTCCTCCATTAGGTGCAACGGGATTGGCACATTGTGAAAGAAATATCACAACGATTAAAATGGCCCCTAGTTTAGACCTGCTCGCCCCTCGATTGTTTATCATGTCTCAAAAGTAAGAAAACCACTCATCTTCTGTAATTGCCCATTACACGAAACGAAAGGTGGAAAATGTAAATTGTATTTATAATCGCTTGCGAAGGATTAAAATCTAAAAATCACACATTGAAATATCGACTTTGCGGATGGCTGAAATACCATCCGCTTACGGAGGCCGCCGGATACATTGCGTAATTTTCAGTTAATGAAATACCCACATTTTTTTCCACATTTAATAGGTCAAAAAGCTTTAGTTTTTCCTCGTGGACCGGGCAGGCTGGGTATCCCGGAGCTGGCCGTATCCCGCGATACTTTTCCTTGATTAAATCTGAATTGTCCAAGGCTTCTTCAGGCGCATAGCCCCAAAACTCTGTGCGCACGCGTTTGTGAAGACGTTCGGCAAAGGCTTCCGCTAAACGATCGGCCAGGGACTGAAGTAAAATACCATTGTAATCGTCTTGATCTGCTTTGAACCGCGCCAGATGTTCCTCAATCCCATGTCCGGCGGTAACAGCAAACCCACCAATGTAATCCCGCTTTCCGCTGGATTTTGGCGCAATGAAATCGGCTAAGCAATAATTAGGCCTGCCTTTTGCTTTTTTAGATCGCTGGCGCAAATGAATACATCGGTGAAGAAGGTCGCCGGTTTCCGGATCTAATATATCAATTTCGTTGTCAGCATGGCGTTGCGCAGGGAAAAGCCCAATAACACCTTTGGGCGTTAGCCAATTTTCCGCTTCGATCCGATCCAACATAGCTTGAGCATCTCGATATAACTTTCTGGCCTCTGTACCCACGACTTCATCATCAAGAATACGCGGGAAACGGCCCGCGAGCTCCCATGTTCGAAAAAACGGCGTCCAGTCAATGTAATCGCGCAACTCGGCTACAGAATAAGAAGTCCATACCTTACTACCTAAAAGTTTTGGCTCCGGTGGGGTGTAAGCTCCCCAGTCTGTGACGAATTTATTCTTATTGGCCTCCGCTTCTGAAACAGTGCGTTTCTTTTTTTTACCTTTTCGCTTTTCTGCGAGACTTATATACTCCTGCTCTATTTGCTTGACATAGTTCTCTTTTTTAAGTTCATCCTTTTGAAGCAATTGACTCACCACACCCACAGCGCGCGAAGCATCGAGTACATGGATGACAGCTTCTTCTCGCTGAGGTGCAATCTTAACGGCTGTATGCACGCGGGAGGTGGTAGCTCCTCCAATTAAAAGGGGAGTTGACAAACCCCGACTCTTCATCTCTTGAGCTACATCTACCATCTCGTCAAGAGAAGGGGTGATTAGCCCACTTAAACCGATTACATCCACTTCTTCCTTAACGGCTGTATCCAAAATAACATGTGAAGGCACCATAACTCCCAGATCGACAATGTCGTAATTGTTACAACCCAACACTACTCCTACGATGTTTTTTCCTATATCGTGGACATCTCCCTTAACGGTGGCAAGCAAAATTTTACCCTTTTTACTTTTATCTCCCTTTTTCTTTTGAGCCTCAATGTAAGGGGTGAGATAGGCTACAGCCTTTTTCATTACTCTTGCACTTTTTACCACCTGAGGCAAAAACATTTTGCCCGCCCCAAATAAATCTCCCACTACATTCATCCCCGACATCAAAGGCCCTTCAATGACCTCTAGCGGATCTCCCAATTCTTGCCGGGCTTCCTCTGCATCCTCCTCGGCATATTTGACAATACCTTTGAGCAAGGCATATTCGATTCGTTCTGAAACGGGTTGCTGCCGCCATTCTGCATTTCCATCATCAGCTCGCTTTTTTCCTTGATATTTTTCTGCTGCTGATAGGAGCACCTCCGTGGCATCCGGATGTCTGTTAAATAATACATCCTCGACCTTTTTTCGGAGTTCGGGCTCAATATCTTCGTATACTTCCAGCATGCCGGCGTTAACAATACCCATATCCATACCCGCCCGTATGGCATGATAGAGAAATGCCGAATGCATCGCTTCGCGAACTGCAGGCAACCCTCGAAAAGAGAAGGAAATATTACTCACGCCACCACTGATTCGTGCGCCCGGGCACGTTTCCTTGATTTGTTTGGTAGCCTCAAGAAACTCTACGGCATAGTTGTCATGTTCAGCAATCCCTGTGGCAATCGCAAATATATTGGGATCAAATATGATATCCTCGGCGGGAAAGTCCAACTTGTCCCGCAGCAGATGGTAGGCTCGCTGACAAATTTCTACCTTTCGCGAACAGCTATCTGCCTGGCCCTGCTCATCAAAAGCCATGACAATCGCAGCTGCACCGTATTGTTGGACTTCACGTGCGTCCTGTAAAAATCGTTCTTCCCCTTCCTTCATAGAAATGGAATTCACAACGCACTTACCCTGAACGCACTCTAAGCCTGCGCGTATGACCTCAAATTTTGAAGAGTCTACCACCACAGGTACTCGAGCAATATCAGGCTCTGCCATCATGAGGTTTAGGAAAGTTTGCATTTCTTCAGCAGAGTCTAATAAGCCCTCATCCATATTTACATCTACCATCTGCGCACCTCCTTCCACTTGCTCTCGTGCCACTTCCAAAGCCTCGTCATAGGCGCCGGACTTGATAAGGCGTTTAAATTTTCGAGAACCGGTCACATTGGTCCGTTCACCAATATTTACGAAGTTGATGTCAGAACGCAATACCAAAGGTTCTAGACCACTATAGGTCGATAGTAGTTTTGA
The DNA here is from genome assembly GCA_964627995.1 of uncultured Saprospiraceae bacterium. Classification (GTDB taxonomy): domain Bacteria; phylum Bacteroidota; class Bacteroidia; order Chitinophagales; family Saprospiraceae; genus JAWLFI01. The sequence continues at coordinate 31,685 of CAZVLN010000016.1, read as the reverse complement.
TTCGGGTAGCGGGCGGGCACCATAGGGTGCAGTAGCCTCGCGAATCTGTCTAATATGTTCGTCAGTGGTTCCGCAACACCCTCCAACTATATTGACGAGACCTTCGCCGGCATATTTTTCGGCCCAGCGCGCCATATCTTCTGGTAGTTGTTCGTATTCTCCAAACTCGTTGGGTAATCCAGCATTAGGATAGGCTGAAATATAGGTATTGGCGACCTGACTCAGGGTTTTAATATGTGGGTATAATTCTTTTGCTCCCAGGGCACAATTAAACCCTACGGCTATTGGCTGTGCGTGTTTTATCGATATCCAAAAAGCCTCTGCATTTTGGCCGGAAAGAGTTCGACCACTCGCATCCGTTATAGTCCCGGAGATGATCAGCGGAATATCTTGCTCTGTTTCATCTTCAATTTCCAATAGAGCTTTAATGGCCGCCTTACAGTTTAGCGTATCAAAAACAGTTTCGATCAATATAAGATCGACCCCGCCTTCCATGAGTGCTATAATTTGCTCTCGGTAGGCTAATTTCAATTCTTGAAAACTTATGGCTCGATATCCGGGACGATTGACATCCGGCGAGATGGATAGTGTTTTGTTGGTAGGGCCTATAGCACCGGCCACAAATACCCGCCGACCTGCCGCTTCCATATATTCATCGGCAGCAGAGCGAGCTACTTCTGCAGATGCCTGGTTCAATAATGAAATCTGATCTTCTAATTTGTAGTCTTCCTGTGCAATAGAGGTTCCGCTAAATGTATTGGTCTCTATGATGTCTGCACCAGCTTCTAAATAAGCGGTGTGAATTTCTTTAATGATTTGGGGTTGAGTAATCGAAAGGATATCGTTATTCCCTTTGAGTGAACAACTGTGGTCAGCGAAGACCTCACCCCTGAAATCAGCTTCTGTTAGCGGATAGCTTTGAATCATCGTACCCATTGCCCCGTCTAAGACGACAATGCGGTCCTTCAATAGGCGTTCTAGCTCGGTTCTTGGATTATTACTCTCCATATATGGCATTTTGTCCTCTAATCAAAAGGTCAAGTTAAGGGATAGATTCTAAAAACCGCCCGTTTTAATCTAAACTTCATCTGCTTAGGCTGTCTTTTGACGAATTTCCGATCTTTTGCCCCATTGGGTTAGAATTTAATTGATAGATGGAAAAGGCTGGGAAGTCTATTTTACAGCGCTTCTTTAAGAAAGGACTCCACCTGACCACCCCGTACTATGATTTCCCGAAAAGGAAAGGCAAATCGATTACAATCGACTCGATCGGTAAATGCGGGGTCAATATTTCTGTAAGGCGAAGGCGTAATATATGCAGTCAAGGAACCATACTTTATAGTGCGTGCCATGTGATAGTGTCCACAAAATAAGCTTATAGACCGCTTGGCATCTGCAAGAAGTGGCAATATCGTATCGATATCGGCAAACGGATATTGACCGTCCATATATGGGCTACCTGCATACAAGGGCGGATAATGCATAAAAATAATGAGGGGTTTCTTTTTATGCGCTAAAGCTTCAACTAGCAAATCTTGGTGCGGGGGTATGAGTTTGTCAGGACAACAATGAAGAAAAAGAAAATCAAAGCCCTCCTTCTTAAGTGTGGACTGAGTTTCCCCATATGGTTCCATGAGATCTAAATCATCGTGATTCCCGCTCAAGTTAATCACCGGGGTAGACATGGATGCCAAACCTTTGAAATACTGCTTGTAAATCGAAGCCTTTGGTATCTCGCGACATATATCACCGGTATTTACGATTAAATCCGCGCCCATCAAATCAAGTTCAGTGCGCATCTGTTCCCAGTTATTCCAGGCCAGAGAATATTCCTCCTTCTTTGCCTCTCCTGCCGCTGGCAAATGAAGGTCAGCAATCTGAATAATTTTCATCGCGCAAATATAACAGCTCCGGACAGGATTCCTATATCTAGGACTATTTTCACTTTATGCCTTCGGCCGGTCCTCGGCCCAGACGTGATAAACTGTCTGGTCCGAGGTCGGGCTATCCGCTTGTATGGGCCGGCCAGTCGATCGGCATCCGTAAGGCTGCGGAGAGTTTCCGAAGGTCACTTCCTCGCTCTACGGCTGCATCGAACGCCTGCCCGCCGCATATCGCTACTATCCCTTCCGGAGAGAAAGGGCTCTTCAGCGATTTCTATTTAAATAAGAGGCACACATCGTATTGCTGATTTTTTGTTAAAGGTAAATAACACAAAACCCGGACAGTGATCACACTGCCCGGGCTTACCCTAACCTAAACAAACAATTGTCAATATCTGTAATCAAATTACATCCGACAGATATGAGTATCTATGCACGGGGATGTAAAAATCGTACAGTCAAGTTATAGTGAAACTTCTTTAATAAATTGGATCCATCTATAGATGCATGATCTAAAGCTTGAAAGACGCGATGTCGCACTTCAGCATCCTCAGATTCGACTGAGATGACGCGCAACTCATTATCTGAAGTGATGTAAAATTTAATTTTCACCTCAGCTTGCTCGGAAGCCTCTAAATGATCAAAAACTCCTGGCTTGATCATTTTTGTGATGGTGTTCTTTAAATCTGACTCCGGAGAGTTTGTAGCAGGTAAAGAAGTAAAAGTGCCTAAAAGCAATGCTACAATAAAGAACAAAATTCTGTTTTTCATAATACTATGTTTTGTTTACCGATTATTATTTTGTTGAATCGATAACGCAAAGGTAGCTTAAGTTGTTCTCCAACACAACAGTAATATAGTTAATGATATGTTAATAATGTTGTTAACACACTGTTAGACAGAGCTATTAACATATATATAAAATTTATATAATTGGGTGAAATCTGCTAAAATTGCCGACTATCTATACTAAGCTAAAATAAGCCAAATAAAATTTGGTTAAGTAGAGTATGCGAAGGGCAAAAATAGGCTGAAATTAGAACTGGATTTGTACGAGCTTGAGGTTTCCCTTGTATTCACTGGGAATGATAAGTGCATTCGCACTGTATTGGTAGGACTCCATAAACCGAAGCTGAAGTTGCTGATACTGTGTACTCAATATACTAGAACGGTTCACCTCGCCATTGCCAAAAACTTCGTAAGAGGAGGCGGTATTGTTAGCTTTTATTTCGTCATTAAATATTATGCGCAACATGGAGGGGTTCGAAAAAACAAAGAATGAGGAAAACAGCCCATTATCATCCTGGGAGAATTGACGCTTGTTGATCACCGTATTCCAGTGAATGTTTCCATCGGGATGAAGTGAGACAAGCAAGAGGTCTTCGAAAACATAATCCACCCAATTTCCTCCACGACTATACATATTCCGTTCGGCAAAGGAGGCGCGCCGCTGGTATATTTTCTCTACTTCTCCTATCAATAAAAGGCCCCCATCTTCCCGTAAGAGAACTCTTTTGAGTTCTAATCCTCCAACTCCACTCGCACGGGATCCACTCGCTCCAATCATCTTGTTTTTGAGCTCTTGATTCCAGGGGTACGATATGATTTGAACTTGAGTTTCACCGGGTGATAAGGAAAAATAAAACAGGCCTTCAGATTGGTCGAGATTTCGTTTCGTGTAAAAGCCACAAATGTTGAGTTTTTGATTGACCTCATCATAAATCATTACACTGCTGTTGATTAAAAAGTCTGGTGTTGGCACCCGGAGGGCTGATACTTCATCGTTCCCAGCTTTTACGTGATATATTATAAAGGTGTGCTCCTCTCTTCGCACATTCTCGTTTTCTGTGCTCAACAGCAAGTAGAGCTCATTTTGACTAGTCAGCTGCATACTTAAGAAACTGCGATCAAAACGCGCTGCTAATTTGAATTTCCGTTCCCATGAGACACGTGCTTCGTGAAATTCATAAGACAAAGTCCACAATTTATCATTTACGCCCGGCTGAAAAAACATGCATCTATTTCCGTCGGTCGAACTGTTAAATAAAAAGCGACCTCCGAGCTCTGTGGATTTCAGTATAAAGTAGGACTCCTTCAGCTCAGCTTTCAAATCGTAAATATCGTGGACTAAAATAGTGGTGTCGCGCTCCCTGTAGGAGTAAAAATGATGGAATTCATTATTTCCGGGAAGGAGACCGACAGTTTGTCCTCTATCGTCGCTCATGTGAAGCTGCTTAGTCCACTGTTTCTTCATTTGTGTGTCGTAAGCTAAAATGTCAATCCGGCCGTCCTTTTCAAAATAGAGGAGTAGTTGATCGCCAAAATAGCCCACAAATTCATAATGGGTCTGGTCTGAAATCTCGATCGGATTTGAAACCACGACTTTTTGACTTTGCCCTGTATTACTAAGGCTCAAAACCAGTACAAAAAGAATAAAAGCGTGTAAAAATCTCATGATTATAAAATTATAACGAGCAGGACTTTGATTGTGTTTTGGCTATTGTAAATTTACGAAAAATACCGTACCCGTGTCAATCAAACCATTTATAGAATGCATTCCAAACTTTAGTGAAGGGCGCAATGAAAAAGTTATAGACTCCATTGTTCAAGCTATGGATAGCATTAAAAATGCAGGAGTCTTGCATGTGGACATAGGGTATGATGCCAATCGAACGGTTATTACAGTTGGCGGCACACCCGAAGCTGTTTTCCACTCAGCTGGTGCAGGGATAAGAGAGGCTATAAAGCATATCGATATGGGTCAACAGCAAGGCGAGCATCCACGTTTAGGGGCGGTTGATGTGTGTCCCTTTGTAGCACTTCAGGGTATAAGACCGTCGGAATTGGTGCGAGCAGTAGATGAATTTGCGGACCAGCTGGCGGCTGATTGTAATATACCCATATACATGTATGGAGATAGTGCCCGAAAACCTGATCGTTCTGCGCTATCTGCTATTCGCAAAGGGGAGTATGAAGGTTTGCCGGACAAACTTAAACGCACAGATGGATTGCCAGATTTGGGTCCCCATGGATTCAATCGCAGGTTTGGAGCTTTGACTATGGGTGTTCGTGACCTCATGATTGCATATAACATCCATTTAGACACAGAGGACGTTTCCATAGCCAAGAGTATAGCAGCCGATTTACGTGAAAGTGGGCGAATGGTTCAAATGGACGGGGGAAAGAAACGAAAGCCCGGGCGTTTTTCTAAACTTAAAGCAATAGGTTGGAGTATGGCCTCCTATGGTTGGTCTCAAGTGTCCATGAACGTAATGGATTACGAGGCAGCCCCGCTTCATGAAATTTACGAGCTAACTCGTAAACGAGCGGAATTTTATGGGGTTTCGGTACAGGGTTCTGAATTGATTGGGATGGCACCACTAAAGGCCATGCAACAGACTGGCAGGTTTTATGCTGAGAAGGCTGGAGCTTATGGTGAACTAGAAGATGAAAAGTGGATGAGTTTTGCTGTTCAGGGGTTAGGCTTAGATCGCTTAGGACCAATCCGATTGGAAGATCGGATCATAGAGTACGTCGCAGAAAAAAAAGGGTTTTTGATTGTCTAAAGTAGGATATTCTGATGAAGCGTTTGCATGTAAATCTCAAGATAAAATCATATTCATCACCTGGAAGCATCATCATTTTCAACAAAGATTTTAAAAGCTGTGAGCTAGAGGATCTGAACAAAGGTCTGGACACGATCATTCAATAAGTAAAGAATTTGATCATGACAGCACTGACTTTGTATATATTTTTTATTGCTATTCTGATTTTCTTCATGGTTTTCCGTCAAAGAAGGCTAAAACGAAAGCAGCAAGATCAGCCATCAGATCCTCGAAAGTATATAAACCCAAATTCCACAAATTACAACATGGCGATGTACGATCGGTCTGATCTGGAAGATATGAGTAATAAGGAGTTGAAGGACTTTCTTAAAGAACTTCGATCTAGCGAAACCACATCTGCACTAAGTCCCCGCGATTTCCATTACATCCAAGGCAGGTTGAATGAAGAAAAATAGGCTTTCTTTAACGACCTATTCGTTTGAACTTAAGGACGCTTTTGCCGGTAAAAAAAGCTGTTTTAATTATTCATTTGCACTCAAAAAGCTTTCATGATTTCATAATCAGTAGCAACTTGCTTTTCGACTCTTGTCGGCAGTGCCTTAGCTGTGCCGGCTTTTTTTATCCACCATCAGGCCTGTAGAATGAATGTCATCTGATAGAATATTAGAACAAATTTTCGTGGCGGTCATTTAAAGCAAGGAGTGACTGAAAACTATAGTCAGGTTTGCTTTTTTCAAGAAACTCTCGAGAGTATAACTTTTGCAAAATGCGAATGCCGACTCTCAATATTCTGCAGGGAAGAGGGCTAAAAGTTAAGGATCAAAAATCCAATGCGCCAGGGATAGTAGGGGAGCCAAGCCGCAGGCGGAGGCTGTCCGAGACATCTTCGATGGTGAGGACGGCACCCCCGAATAGCCCGGTCGCGCTGAAAGCGCGAGGCGCCCAAAAAGAAAAACTAATTAAAAGCACTCATAGTGTGTTGCAAACCAATACTGCAAAATGAGAGGGTGGCCTCTGCAGCGGTGGGTATACTGTCTTTTAGCGTATCAATTTCTTCTTTCGTCCATTGTCCAAGTACATAAGGGATTTGAGCTCCTTTAGGGAAATTTTGCCCAATACCAAACCGAAGGCGAGCGTATTTAGATGTTTGAAGCTGGGTCTCGATATTTTTTAGACCATTATGCCCTCCTGCGCTTCCTTTGCCACGCAGGCGAATTTTACCCAAAGGCAGTGCCACCTCGTCGACAATAATCAATACGCGATCCAAAGGAATTTTTTCCTTAGTCATCCAGTGGCGAACCGCTTCACCCGATAGATTCATGTAAGTATTGGGTTTTAGGAGAATGATTTTTCGGCCTTTGTGTTTGATATCAGCCCTGGCACCTTTGCTCACTTCTTGAAAGCTTGCGTTTTTTTCTTCTGCCAAAAAGTCCACCACTTCAAATCCAATATTGTGACGGGTTTGTGCGTATTTTGGACCAATATTACCAAGGCCAACGACGAGATATTTCATGTTTAGATTTGTTTATCTTAGAGTTGAAGGTGATTAAAATAATGGAATTACATGCAAAATTAATGAAATGATTGAACGAATATTAATTACAGACCGCGTTCATTCCATCTGCGTGGATCAATTGCGGCAAGCAGGCTTGGAGGTAGATTACCGTCCCGACCTGGATTACGAGACATTTCAGGAACTTCTTCCAAATTATGAAGGAGTGATTATCAACAGTCGATCTCCGATGGGTAGAGATAATATTCTCCGCGCAGTAAACCTTCGGTTTATTGGTAGATTGGGTTCTGGCTTAGACATTATAGATCTTCCGACTGCAGAAGAAGAGGGCGTGGAGGTTATCAGTGTGCCAGAGGGAAATGCTAATGCCGTAGCGGAGCACGCCATGGGCATGTTACTGTCCCTAATGAATCGCCTGGTTCAGGCTGATCGTGAAGTACGGGCGGGAGACTGGAACAGAGAAGAGCGTCGGGGTATCGAGTTAGGAGGGAAAACTGTGGGCTTGTTGGGCTATGGTCATACCGGCCGGGCCATGGCAAAAAAACTCAGTGGCTTTGATGTTAAGATAAAGGTGTATGATAAATATAAAACTAATTATGCTGAAGGTAGCCGGGTCGTCCAGGAGTGTGAACGAGAAGAAGTAATCAGAGATGCCGATATATTGAGTATTCATTTGCCGCTCACGGATGAAACAAATGGGATGATAGACTCTCATTTCCTTAGTTTATGCAAGAAAGGATTTCTCCTGATCAACACTTCCAGAGGCAAAATTTGTCAGACAGCTGACATTTTGTCGAGTTTGGAATCCGGTCAATTGGGGGGAGTAGCCATGGACGTGCTGGAAGCAGAGGGAGCCAAAGATTTGGGTCAAAAAAAGGAGCAGCTTTACCGAGATTTGTTTTCTGAAGAGCGAACTATTTTTAGCCCTCACATTGCAGGTTGGACCCAAGAATCATTATATAAAATTGGCCGTCTAATTGCAATGAAAATTTTGAATTTTGCGAACCTTGAAGCTTGATTCAAAATAAAGTATGGAGGACCATATTTTGTAAATTTCACAATGTGTTAAGATTTGTTAACACTAAATTTATTTTTGTATACTTGTAACTGCAAATCTTTGCTTTTTAATCAAGCGAATGTAATATGACTATGATGAAACGTATACCCCTTTTGATTTTCATGCTTATCGTAGGCTTCGGTGCAGCGGCACAAACCTCATTAGAGGGAAAGGTGACCGATGCCGAATCAGGTGAGCCCATCATTTTTGGATCCGTAGCACTTTATAAGAATGGTGTTTTAGTAACGGGTAAGGAAACAGATATTGATGGAAACTACTCCTTTAGTAACATAGATCCAGGAAGATATGACGTAGAGTTTACGTATGTCGGATATCAAACCCAACGACAAAGTGGTGTTTTGGTTTCACAAGGTAGAGCCAACAGACTTGATGTTAAGTTAGGCTCTGGTGTTGATTTAGAGGAAGTTGTAGTAGTTGACTATGAGGTGCCGCTGGTCCAACAGGATGAGACGACAGTTGGAGGTACAGTTACCGGAGAGAATATAAAGACAATGCCGATGAAAAACATTAACGCCATTGCAGCTACAGCTGCTGGGGTTTCATCGCAGGATGGAGGTGATATTAATATTGGTGGGGCAAGATCTAGTGGTACGGTGTATTATTTAGATGGTATGCGTGTTACGGGTCGTACAGTGCCTCAAACAGAGATTGAGCAAATGCAGGTTTTGACGGGAGGAATTCCAGCATCTTATGGAGATGTAACGGGTGGAGCCATTTCAATTACAACAAAAGGGCCTACCTCTAAATTTAGTGGAGCTTTTGAGGCGGAAACTTCAGAGTTTTTAGACCCATATGGATATAATTTACTTTACGGGAACCTTAGTGGTCCGTTGGTGAAGGATAGCACCGGCCGCTCTATTTTGGGCTTCCGATTGTCATCTCAATATAGACGACGTGCAGACCCGAATCCGCCGGCTTTAGGTGTTTTTGGTGCAACGGAAGAGTCTATTCGGGATTTACATGAAAACCCGCTTACAGATATTAGAGGCCAACAATTTGCAACTGCTGAATTTTATCGAGACGCCAGCAGTGGGGGGCCCGTTCAGGAGTTAGATCTTCGACCGAATAATAATGAAGAGCAATTAGATATTACAGCGAAATTAGACTGGCGCGTCAATGACCAGATCGATGTTCAGTTTACAGGTACGTTTTTTGACGGTACTAGACGCTTTACGCCAGGTGGTTGGGGTGTGTTCAACTACACTAGAAACCCTTATGTCTACAACGATAGATACAGAGGTATCATGAGGTTTCGCCACCGCTTAGGGAAGCAGTCGTATAGTAAAAGCGGTGAAGGGGCTTCGAAAAACCCTGTAATTCAAAATGCGGTTTACACCATTGAGGCGGGATATCAGTATTCTAGCCAGCAAAATGAAGACTTGATCCACCAAGATCGTCTATTTGATTATGGGTATATCGGGAACTTCAACATCGACTACATTGATCAGGCGGGCTTAGTCAATAGAAATCACCCAGGTGCTGTAGCCGTAGTAGGTGAAGATCCCAATACAGGTGTAGCTATAGACACGTTTTTTGGACACACCTTCTTTCAAGAAGCTTTAAACTTAGAAAACCCCTACACAGCCGGCACTCAAAATCCGGTGTTGAATAACTATAATAAGTTGGTTACTGATCCTACCCAGTTACAGGATTTTATTAACTATAATGGATTTTCTTCGGGTGTATTTGATAATGTTTGGAATATTTTTAGCAATGTTGGATCTGTCTTCAATCAAGTTCGACAGAGCGAAAATGAGATTTATACCTTTCAGGTAAACTCTTCCTTTGATTTTATGCCCGGCGGTTCCGATAAGGGGCGACATAATATTCAATTCGGTATTTTTTGGGAGCAACGTGTGAATCGGGTTCACCAGGTTAGTCCGAGAAACCTTTGGCTACAAGCGAGGCTGATCACAAATGACCACTTAACAGGAGTGAATACCGACAATCCGTTGGTTACCTGGAACGGGGGGAACGACTATACATACGAAACCTTTGATCAGGAAATCATTGGCGAGACATTTACATTTCAGAGATACGAATATGCATTTGAGGATCCCGGTAATACGAGACCATTTTGGCGTAACATTCGCGACCGACTCGGAGTAGAATACTACGAACCGCTCAATATTGACGGTGTTGACCCTGGTGTCATGAGCTTAGACTTATTTAGCGTCCGTGAGCTTACAGATGTGAACTATGTCGGTTATTTTGGCTATGACTATCTTGGAAATCGCACCTCTCGCGACGTTACCTTTGACGACTTTTTTTCCGGAGTAGATGATGAAGGTAATCGGACTTTTTTGGTAGCCCCCTACCGGCCGATTTACTTTTCTGCTTATTTGCAGGATAAGTTCACATATAAGGATATTATATTCCGTTTAGGTGTGCGAGTCGATCGATTCGACGCCAATACACGTGTATTAAAAGATCCATTTGCCTTATACGATATCCAAACAGCTGATGAATTTTATGCACAGCGACCAGAATTTACTCGTCCTGCGAATGTGGGTGATGACTTTAAGGTCTATATTCAATCTCCCGAAGATGACCGGGTTGTTGGATATCGCCGCGATGAGGTTTGGTTTGATGCCAATGGAACTCAATTAAATGACGGAACAGAACTCTTCCAGGGGGGTGTGGTTACTCCAGCATATGTAGAAGATGAGCCAAACATCAAAAGTGAAGATTTTGATCCTACAGGTTCATTTGAAGATTACGAGCCGCAATGGACAGTTATGCCACGATTGGCATTTTCATTTCCCATTTCAGATGAGGCCAACTTTTTTGCACACTATGATATATTAGCGCAGCGGCCGAATGCCGGGCAAGGTTTTGTATCTCCTCTTCAGTATTTTTACTTTGAAGATGCGGGCAGACAGAGCGCGAACAACCCTAATTTGAGGCCCGTTAAAACGATTAATTACGAGGTTGGATTTAGAAAGCGTGTTTCAAATAGTTCTGCGATTACCATTTCTGCTTTTTATAGAGAGATGCGCGACTTAATTCAAATTCGAACTTTATTGAACGTAGCCAATCCAATCGGGCAGTATGAGGTTTTTGATAACCTCGATTTCGGAACCGTAAAGGAATTCAAGTTCCAATATGATTTACGACGAACAGGTAACTTGCAGGTGCGCGGTATCTATCGATTACAGTTTGCCGATGGTACAGGGTCCTCAGCTGACTCCCAGCGAGGAATTACGGATCGCGGCAATTTAAGAACTTTATTCCCGCTAGATTATGATGAGCGTCATCGATTTGTGGCGAATATTGATTATCGATATGCATCAGGTAAAAAGTACACGGGACCTAAATGGTTTGATAAGGACGTTTTTGCTAATGCAGGGGTGAATATTCAGGCTTCAGCAGTTTCGGGGCGTCCTTTTACTCCTGCACTGGCTCCTGATCAATTTGGAGCGACTGGTTTTGCCGGTGGATTTAACTCTGCAAGACAGCCCTGGACATTCACTATTGACATGCGTGTTGATAAAAACTGGACAATTTCTAAGCCGGAGGCTAAGCGTCGAGTCAACTTAAACGTATATTTCCGTGCAGAGAATTTATTAGATGCTAGAAATGTCACAAATGTCTACCGAGCTACCGGCGATCCACGAAATGATGGTTTCCTTAATTTTAGAGCAGGTGAGTCCATCGTTCAAGGTATTCGGGATCAAAGAGAAGGGATCGCTGCAAATGAGCAAGTATTTATGGAAGCCTATCAATGGGGCATGCTAAATCCTGGCTTTTTTGTTCGTCCTCGTAGAATGTTTGTGGGAGCTATAGTAGAATTTTAGAAAAATGGGAAAAATAATTAATATGAATTTACAGCAATATCTTTCAGGCGTCATTGCCCTGCTTTTGATTCCCGCATTGGGAGTTAATGTAGAGGCTCGGCAGCCTGATAATTTAGACGGTCGAGAAATAGAGTCTTCGACTCAAAACACCAATCTTACGGTGAATTTTAGAGAAGACTGTGCCCAAGCCACAGCTCAGGTAGATATGTCTATCAACAATGTTCGAGCACGTTTATTGGCCGGGGGTGATCTATGGTGGAACTTAAGCGTAGGTCGATATATTGTGCCTAAGGTAGAACCCGGTTCAGGACAGCGCGAGATTTCTTCAATTTTCGCAGGTTCTGTTTGGATTGGTGGGTTTGATGATCAAGGTAACTTGAGAATGGCGGCCAATACGTATCGTAGTGCTAGCGAGAACGACTGGTATCCAGGCCCTCTGGATCCGGGAGGTGAAACTACAGTGCAACAATGTGAAAATTGGGACCGCCATTTTCGTGTGACGGGTGAAGAAATTCGGGAGCATCAACGAAATCTGGCAGAGTTTGGAGAAAATTATAATCCCGCGGATATTCCTGATGGTGTTAAATTTTGGCCAGGACAAGGGAATCCCTTCTTTATAGAAAGGTACGGATTTGAGTTGCCCGATTACCCGCAAGGGCTGGGTTCATATCGCGATTTTGGACCCGGAATGGATGAGAATGCACCGAACGGACTCTATAATCCTCTAGATGGTGATTATCCAGTTATAGAGATTCGAGGTTGTGCTTTAGATAACTTTCCCGATGAAATGTTCTTTTGGATTTATAACGATGCGGCTGGTCCTCATACTTCTACGCAAGCTATACCTATCCGAATGGAGGTTCAAGTTCAGGCATTTGCCTATGCAACCAATGATGAGATCAATAACATGACATTTTATCGGTATAAGATGATCAATCGGGCTGAGCAGTCTTTGGATAGTGCATTTTTCGCCATGTGGATTGATGGAGACCTTGGATGTGATGGAGATGACTATATTGGATGTGACACTTCTTTATCCCTAATGGTATTATACAATGAAGATGAAATTGACGGAGACGTTGGAAGCACTTGTAATTGTGCATCTAATGCTCCAACCTATTGTAATGAGGTGCCCATTTTAGGTGTTGATTATTTTCGAGGTCCTTTAGGTCCGAAAAAATTCAATCCCAATGGTTCACTTCGAAACCCAAGCTTAGGTGAGTTACCAGATACTATTGTGGAACTAGGTATGTCTTCTTTTACATACTATAATCGTCAGGGCGGCCCTGGGGGCTGGCCAGCGGCTATGACTGACCCGCAAAATGGTGTTGAATATTATAATTACATCAGTGGTTCATGGAGAGACGGAACGCACTTTACTTTTGGGGGTTCCGCTTATGCTCCTAATGATGAAAGTGCTCGGCAGATAAATTATTCCTTTACAGGAATGCCGGATGACCCAAATGGGTGGTCCATGTGTACTGCAGGCTTAGCTCTGGGTGATCGTCGTACGGTACAGGCTTCAGGGCCTTTCCGCTTAGATCCCGGATCTGTAAATGAGCTAATTATTGGTGCTGTTTGGTCTCCTGATGTTCAAACTTATCCCTGTCCGGATTTGACTCCACTCATTCGAGCAGATGTTAAGGCTCAAGCTCTTTTTGATGCCTGTTTTGTATTACCTGACGGACCGGATGCACCGGATTTAGGAATTGTGGAGTTGGATCGTGAAGTAATTTTCACATTCAGTAACGATACAGTAACATCTAATAATGCCTTTTTGGGTTATGAAGAACGAGGACTTGACATTCCCGGAGGTGAAGGCGTAGATACCAACTATAGATTTGAAGGATATATTATGTATCAATTAGCTGGACCCGATGTAGACCCAGGAGCTGATGGAACCTTAGAAGATCCGAATTTAGCACGTCAGGTTTTCCAGTGTGATTTGAGAAATAATGTAACAAAGATCTACCGATGGGAACCCGAAACAGATCCTTTTAATCCATCATTCACCGTTTACTCTCCTGTGGAAATGGTTGATGGTAATAATGAAGGGATTTCTAATTCCTTAGTTGTTGAGGAAGATGCTTTTGCCACCGGTTCAGGTCGATTAGTTAATAATAAGCGGTATTTCTATTATGTAGTAGCTTATGCATACAATAACTATGACACTTTTGATTACCAGACAGGCGTTGGGCAAGCAGAACCGTTCTTTGTAGGTCGAAGAAATCTTCGCGTATATGAAGTTATTCCAAGACCTACCCCGTACTCAGAGTTAAATTCAAGTTATGGAGAAGGACCTGAAGTTGTCCGCTTGGATGGAAAGGGTGCAGGAAATACGTTTTTACGCGTAACTCAGGAAAACAGAGAGGCCATGTTGAATGATGATTTTAATGGCGAAATTGTTTATCAAGGGCGGGGCGGACCCATTGATGTTAAAATCTTTAATCCTTACGAGGTTAAAGATGGAGAATATATTGTTGAATTTTTTGATGATAACATAAATGACGATGTATTAGATCCTTCAACGGGTAAGTTCAGAGTAACACGCCTTGAAACTGGGGATGAATTCGAGTCTTTAGTGACTTTGGATGTAGTCAGTGAACAATTGATTCCAGATTGGGGGATTAGTATATTTGCGAAAAACCTTCCTGAACCCGGTGAAACCGCCTTTTCTGGCAGTCGAAATGGAGCTATTGGTTCAGAATTTCGTTATGCAGATAGCCTAAAATCGCCTTCCGATGGTTGGCTGCAATTTTGGAATGAAGACGCAGGATTTAATTGGCTGCAAACGAATTCATCTACGGAGCCTGATTTTCAAAGGGATCCAGGTCAAGGATTTAGCGAAGTGATTAATGGTCCATTATATCCTTTTTCGCTCATCGCATTTCAGCCAGGCGATGGTGTATCGCCTTTTATTACTCCAGCGTGGTATGATGCATCAATGGGTTCTGTTCGCAGTAATAATCCATTATCAAACTTGAATAATGTAGATATCGTGTTGACTCCTGATCGAGATAAATGGAGTAAGTGTATAGTGGTAGAGACGAGTAATCGAGAATATCAATCAGCTGGTTTTGATGCTGTGACAGGTGAAAATGATGTGGCAAATCTTAGTGTTCGAACATTACCTTCAAGAGGTAAAGAAGTTGATCCTAACACAGGTGAACCTATTATCTTAACAGATGAGCCTACTGGGTTCTCTTATTTCCCTGGATATGCAGTAAATGTAGAAACGGGTGAACGGCTTAATATCTTTTTTGGTGAGAATTCATCTTACAGCGACGAAATACTCGGTGTACAAAACTTCCCGGATTCACTGCGAATAGGGAATGATATGATTTGGAATCCGACCGATGACATTGCTGTAAATACGCCTGAACCACTTCCACTTCCACTATTTTTAGGTGGGCAACACTTTGTGTATGTGACGGATCAAGCCTATGACGGGTGTGAAGAATTGCGAGAGGGCTTGGCACAAACCACTGGCATGAGTAGTTTTATACACCGTATTAACAAGTCAAATGCCTTACCAGTTGTGCAATGGGCTGGACTACCTTTAGTAAATGATGGATTTGAGCTTAACTCCTTTGCTGATGGATTAATTCCAGAAGAGGTTGTGCTTAGCTTGCGGGTCGACAACCCATATGGTGTAGTTGCTGACGGTGACGATGGCGTCAATGGCGGTTATCCAGCTTATCGCTTTACTTTAGAAGGTACAGAAGAACAAGAATTGGAAAGTACCGTGCAAGTAGACAGTGCGCTTGACATGATCAACGTGGTACCTAATCCTTACTATGCCTTTTCAGATTATGAGACGGGGTCATTCACGAAGATTGTCAAAATCACTAATTTACCTCCAAACTGTACGGTAACAATTTATTCATTGGATGGTAAATTTATACGGCAATTTAGAAGAAATGAAGAACCTTTCACTAATATTCCAGGCCGGGCATTTACTGCAGTTGAGAACCGAAACTTTGCGCCAGATATCCGTTGGGATCTGACAAATGGTAGACAGATTCCAATCTCTAGTGGTGTCTATTTAATACATGTCGACGCCCCAGGGTTAGGAGAGCGTGTAATTAAATGGTTTGGTATCAACAGACAATTTGATCCATCTGGACTGTAAATAATAATTATGGGAGGAGAGCATTATGCTCTTCTCCTAAACTATAACCGAAATTATGAAGAGATATATACTTTTTACCGCTGTGGCCTTATTCGGTCTTACCTCCATCTCTACATCCTATGCTGGAAATCCAGATCGGCAAGGGGAAGCGGGGGCTTACGAATTATTACTTAATCCATGGGCGCGCAGTGCGGGACTACATACCCTTAACGTTTCCATGGTGAGCGGGGTGGAAGCTATGCGTGTTAATGTTGCCGGTATGGCGGGTACACGCCGGTCGGAATTGGCAATCGGTCATGCACGCTATTTAGAAGGAACTGGGATTTCAATGAACGCTGTTGGACTTACTCAACGAGTTGGAGAAAATGGCGTTTTTGGTCTGAGTCTGATGTCAATGGGCTTTGGCGATATTCCAGTTACCACTGTGAATTTACCTGGTGGTGACGGGTCTACATTTTCACCCACTTTTTTCAATTTGGGTGTAGGCTATGCGCATACCTTCGAAAACAAAGTTTCTGTTGGGGTTTTAGCGCGTGCTATTTCTGAAACCATTGCCTCTGTATCTGCTTTTGGCTTTGCCATTGATGCAGGTGTTCAGTACGTAACGGGGCCAGAAGATAATTTCAAGTTTGGAATCAGTTTGCGGAATGTAGGATTACCCATGGAGTTTGGTGGTGAAGGCCTATCTTTTCAGGGTGAGGCACCAAACGATAATTTAAATTACAACCTAACATTAAACCAAAGAGCCGCAGACTTCGATATTCCTTCGCTATTGCACATAGGTGTTTCTTACGATTTCTACGCTGGAGCAGATCACCGAATTACTCCTTTAGGAAATTTCACGGCCAATTCATTTTCTCGAGATATCGTGGGTGTTGGCTTAGAATATGCTTTCCGGGAATTATTTTTTGTCAGAGGTGCATATCGGGTTGAAATTGGAGGTAGCGAGTCTCCCATTCAAAATGATGCTTATACAGGATTAGCAGGAGGTTTTGGCGTATATGTAAATCCCAACAAACGCAATGATAACCAAATGCAAATTGATTACGCCTATCGTGCAACCAACCCATTTGGTGGAACCCATAATATTACATTGCGTTTTTCTATCGATGAAAAGGAGGAAAGCCCATACTAATGGCTTCGATCTAAGAATATTTTAAAATTCATATCTTTGAGTTTAAACGCTTCTGATTATTCAGGAGCGTTTTTTCTATTTATTTGATAAAACCATTTTAAATTATGTCAAACATAACTTATTTGACTCAGGAAGGGTACGACAAGCTTAAAAAGCAATTGGAGGACTTGAAGACTGATGGGAGGAGAGAGATAGCGGATGCTATCGCTGAGGCTAGAGAAAAGGGAGACCTTTCTGAAAATGCTGAATACGATGCTGCCAAAGATGCACAGGGCATGTTGGAGTTGAAAATAAATGAAATGGAAAAAACGCTGAGTAATGCGCGTATTCTTGATCAAAATGATTTAGACACCTCCCAGGTTCGAGTTTTATCTACTGTTGAAATCAAGGATGTAAAAACCGGGCGAAAGGTTAAATATAAACTTGTCTCAGAAACAGAAGCCAACCTTAAAGAGAAAAAGATATCTGTTACTTCTCCAATTGGGAAGGGACTATTAGGTAAGAAAGTAGGAGAGGTTGCAGAAATTAAAACGCCGGCTGGCGCTAAGGAATTTGAAGTGGTAAAGATAACCATTGAATAAATTTGAACAAGATGGCTACATTGTTTTCTAAACTAATTTCAGGGGAGCTGCCAGCTCATGTTTTGCACGAAGACCAAAACTACTTTTCTTTTTTAGACATTAACCCGATGGCTAAAGGTCATGCCTTGGTGATCCCAAAGCGGGAGGAAGACTATTTCTTTGATCTTTCTGATGAAGAACTCTCCGGTATTTTGCCATTTGCCAGGAAGGTGGCTGTTGCTATCGAAAAAGTTGTGGATTGCAAACGGGTAGGTATTTCCGTTGTGGGTCTGGAAGTGCCACATGCTCATTTACATTTGATCCCGCTTAATTCAGTTGGTGATATGAGCTTTGGGAAAGAGCCCCTTTCAATGTCAAATGATGAGTTAGCTTCCTTATCTGAAAAAATAAGATCTAATATTACTAGCTAGTTATTTGATCCGGTCTGGGTTTGTTTTTATAAAATCAGCCCAGCTTTTGTAATTAGAAGCACCACTTAAAGGTGATTGAGACTGATAGTAGTGACACACTGCAGCAGCGAGTGCATCAGAAGCATCCAGGGAGGGATCAATTTCGTTAATTTCAACCAGTTGGCCTAGCATGGCTTGAACTTGCTCTTTTGCGGCATTTCCATTCCCCGTGATCGCAAGTTTTATTTTTTTGGGACTATACTCAGAGACAGGCACATCAGCAGTAATGGCCCCAGCCATTGCAACACCCTGGGCTCGTCCTAATTTAAGCATAGATTGTACGTTTTTGCCGAAAAAAGGTGCTTCGATGGCCATATGATCTGGGCGATACTCTTTCACTAATTGACGAACACGTTGGAAAATATGCTTCAACTTTTCTTGTTGTGTATTATATTTTTTCATGTGAACGGTTCCCATGCATACACACTGGATGACATCATCAGTAACCTTAATTACCGCATATCCCATAAAGTTGGTTCCAGGATCAATGCCTAATATTCTTACTTTGCCCATACAGAACGAAAGTAATAAATTTTCCAGCCGGAAGAGCAGAGATTAATTATTCTATGTATTTGCATAATTTTTTAATAGAGACTTTACGTTATTATTTATAGCAATGAAAGTTATAATTTCCTTTTTGATCTCTAGTCTGTGTATAGCATCAGGATTTACACAAGAAAATCTGCCGGCAAGAGATTTGATGTTAGATAATTCTAGTAGCCCTTGTACATTGGAATCACCGAGTTTTGATCACGGTGAAAAATTGACCTATGTGGTCTATTACAACTGGGGCTGGCTATGGGTGGCAGCTGGAGAAGTCACCTTTACCGTAGATAGCATTAAGGAGGGATATCATCTGCGGAGTTTTGGGAGTTCCTACCCTTCCTATGAATGGTTTTTTAAGATTAATAATGTATATGAGTCTTTTATTGATGATGAAAATTACTTGCCTTACCGTTCCATTCGAGATATCAATGAAGGAAATTATCAGAAATATGAAGAAGTCGTTTATGATCGTTCTGAACAAGAGGCCATCACGCGCAGAGGAAAGAACAAGTCCTCTACAATGAATACCACCATTTCAGAGATAGAACCTTGCGTTCATGATTTATTAAGTATTATTTATTATGCGCGTTCCAGCCCATGGCGCTCTGATTTCCCAATAGATTACGAGATTCCCGTAGACTTGTTTTTCGGGAAACGTGAATATAATCTTGCTCTAACCTACAAAGAACGGATTAAGAAACATAAGGTGAAAAGCCTGGGTAAATTTGATGTGTTGCGTTTTTCTCCCGAACTTATCACAGGAAATTTATTTGAGGAGGGCGACGATGCAAATATCTATGTTACAAATGATGCAAATAAACTTCCGGTATTGATTGAATCTCCATTGTCAGTGGGTAAGGTAAAAGTGATACTTAAATCATACGAAGGCCTTAAATATCCTTTAAAAGCACAAATAAAGTGAGGGTTTGGGGATACATAATATTTACACTTCTGAGTGTCTCTTTAGGGCTGGGGCTAGGCTTTTGGTGGTTTGGACCAGCAGATAAGAAGGTGGAAGTCTCCTCTCAGGGAGTACTTGAGCAAGTTCGAGAGGTGCTCAAGATCGCTACAGTAGAGGGGCAGTTTTCAGAAATTTACGACTACAAGGATTTTTATTATTACGACTGGTTCCCCTTGAGGAAAAAGGCACTTATCAAAGTGAGTGCTACCGTAAGTATGGGTTACGACTTGAAAGTGGTAAAAATTAGTACGAACTCAGAAAGTAAAAAGGTCTTTATTGAGGGGATTCCAGATCCGGTCATATTATCAAAGGATATTCAACATGAGTATTACGATATGCAGGAAGGAAGCTTTAATGCCTTTCAACCGGATGATTTAAATAAAATGCAATCCGATATTCGACGAATAATTACGAGTCGGGTGGAACGATCTGTTTTGCCTCAGATGGCGGAGGAACGCCTTGTTAATCTACTTGGTGGGTTGCAGCAAATTATTTCGCCATACGGATGGACAGTTCATTGGGAAGCTAAAAAGCAGCCAACTGAAACTGCAGGTGAGCAAGAACTTTTCCCTAGCGAAAATTGATGTGAATCATTCTCATCCGATTCTAAAACAAATATATATCATTGCATAGCCCCCTTCTCTTATATAGGTTTATGGAAAATTTCGGTTATGTCTCTTTTGGAAAAATATGCCGTACCCGGCCCAAGATATACGAGCTATCCCACCGTACCTTATTGGGAAGGTCTAGGTCCCGATGAAAAAGGTTGGATAAGAGCTATTAGAGAAAGCTTATCTGAAGGTGAACCTCAATTAAGTTTGTATATCCACTTGCCCTATTGCGAAAAGCTATGTACTTTTTGCGGGTGTAACACCAGAATTACAAAGCGCCATGAAGTAGAGGAGCCCTACATTGAAGCTCTGCTAAAAGAATGGAAGGCATATTGTGGCATTTTACCTTCAAATGCACAGATTGCAGAAATTCACTTAGGTGGTGGGACGCCTACTTTTTTTAGCCCATCGCATCTAAAACACCTTATTGAAGGCCTACTGGCTCATGTGCCACGGGCTCATGACTTTGAGTTTAGTTTTGAAGCTAATCCAAACACTACCCGCACCGAGCACCTTCAAGTATTATTTGATTTGGGTTTCCGTCGAGTTAGTTTTGGCATTCAGGATTTTGACCCCAAAGTTCAAGCTATCATTCACCGAGTGCAACCTTTTCAGACTGTTGAAAAAGTAGTTGAAGAAGCTCGCGATATAGGTTATACTTCGATAAATTTTGATTTGATCTACGGACTTCCTGCTCAAACAGTATCTACTATTTTAGATTCTATTGAAAAGACTGCCTCGCTAAAGCCTGATCGGCTTGCATTTTATAGTTATGCTCATATTCCCTGGATCAAACCGGCTCAGCGCATGTATGAAGATTTATTGCCTTCAGAAGAGGATAAATTTGAGTTTTATGAAAAAGGGAAGGCGGCATTAGAAAAGCAAAATTATATTGATATTGGGATGGATCACTTTGCGTTGCCTATGGATCGCTTGCATCAAGCTATGGAACAAGGCTATCTGCACCGAAATTTTATGGGTTACACAACCACATCGACAAAGGTGCAAATTGGGTTGGGCGCTTCATCAATTAGTGACGCATGGACAGCATTTGTACAAAATGAAAAGAAAGTAGAAGATTACATGGACGCGGTGGATCGCGGTGAGTTCCCATTTTACAGAGGGCATGTACTTAATGCAGAAGATGAATATGTTCGTCGACATATCCTGAATATCATGTGTCAATTTGAAACCCATTTTGAATGTAAAGATGCTCCCCAGTTTTGGCCAGAAGTAAAAGAGCGGCTTAAGCCCATGGAATCGGATGGTTTAGTAATAGTTGGTAAAAGATGTATCGTGGTAGCTCCTGCAGGGCGACCTTTTGTGCGTAATATTTGCATGGCGCTCGATGCCCGTATGTGGCGTAAACGCCCAACTAGCCATATTTTCAGCCAAACTGTTTAAACGCTACTTTCTTTTTTTGTAATTTTGGACCATGAAGTGGACAGCTTTTATTTTCATCATGCTCGTATCAGGTCTAGTCATACAGACTGCCGAGGCTCATGTAGACTTTTGGACCTCTGACTGCATAGGGCATGTTTGTTGTTCTGGTGAAGAGGATAAATCTAACAGTCCCCTTTCCTCATCAGAGTCAGAGGATGACAATACCCTTTGTCATCCATTTGATGCCTGTCATTCTTGTTTGCATATTACTCCCAACATTTTTGTCTTTTATAACATTAAAATTCAAAGTATTTTTCCATCACCCATTTGGTCTACAATAGCTCCAGAAAGAGATGTATTTCCCTATAAAGGTCCTCCTCCCAAATAGAGTCCGGTATTTTTCACGAACGGAGCTCTTTAACGGAAATATAAAATAACACGATGAATTTTAGACTAATTTTTAGCCTATGGGTATTAGTACATTTAAGCCTACAGGCACAGACCATAGAAGGTTACATTTTTTTATTGGAAACCGATGAATACGTAGCGGGAGCGGAGGTGCAGTTACCGAATCATGGAGTATCGACTCAATCAGATGGTGAGGGATATTTTTCCTTTCCAGGTCAAACCTATGAACCACCGGAAGCCATTCTAGTGAGTTACTTGGGTGCCATATCCGACACCATTTTATGGCAAGGAGAATCCATATATATAGGTCTCGAAACAGCCTCCATTGCAATGGATGAGGTGGTAGTGGAAGACAAGCGTGCAGGTACATTCCGACCTACTGATGTGGCTGCTCCGGTAGAGGTTATTAATAAGAATGAATTATCAAAGGCAGCTTGTTGTGATCTCGCAGGCTGCTTTGAAACGCAGGGTACTGTGAGACCTCAAACCACCAATGTTATTACCCGGGCCCAAAACTTGCAAATGCTTGGCCTTTCGGGTGTATACAATCAGGCTCTTGTCAATGGACATCCTATTATTCAGGGTTTAAACTTTACCTATGGTGTTAGTTCTTATCCAGGGCCTTGGATTGAAAATATATTTGTGGCTAAAGGAGCTAATTCCGTTTTGCAAGGTTTTGACGGCATGGTTGGGCAGATTAATATGGAAACTTCCAAACCTACTGAAATCGAATCTACTTTTGCCAATGTTTATACAAATAGCTTCGGGGAAGTTCAGGTAAATCTGCACACCCGACTATTTGATCAGCCCGACCGAAAATGGTCTTCCTGGCTTGGTGTTCATATGACTCGGCCCGCTGGTGAGGTCGATCGCGACAAAGATAATTTTATGGATGTCACTCAGATTCAGAGGGTGAGTATTTGGAATCAATGGAAATATGCGAGTGAGAATGAACTGGGGTGGTCTGCCGATATTAGTGGTCGTTATCTTTCGAGTTCGAGAACAGGGGGCCAGTTGGGATATGAGCCGGTGGAGCATGCACTTTCCAAAGAATTATATGGACAACATACTGTGATTGATCAAGCAGACTTTATGAGCAAAGTGAATTATCGCTGGTCTGGTGCGCACAAGCTTACGCTCCATACCTCGGGTAGTATTCACGATCAAAACAGCCAATTCGGTGTTACCGATTACAACGGTAAGCAATATCTGGTTAACTCCAGGCTTACGCACAATTGGCACTATGCATCTGGAATGGGATTGAAATGGGGATTCGCCCACACCTATCGTCGCATCGAAGAGGATGTTCGTTTTGTTAGTGATCCGCTCGACCGAAGTTTCGATGGGAGTTACCTGACTTTATTGAATACAATAGGACTGTTTTTTGAACACGAATGGCAGTCTTCAAATAACGCGTGGCGCTGGGTAGTAGGTTCGAGATTTGACCGCGATGCTGACTTAGGTGAATTTTTCACAGCTCGAACGCAGCTTAAATACGAGCCATTTCTAGGGCATGTTTTTCGATTGTCGGCTGGAAACGGTTGGCGACAAGTAGCGCTATTTGCTGAGAATATGCCTCTGCTATCTTCGAATCGCGAGATTCGATTTGAAGATGATTTTATTTTGCCCGAGAAAGCCTTGAACAGTGGAGTGAATTATACCTATACCTTTGGAAGCACGAACGTTTCTGGATATTTGGCAGTGGACTATTATTATACAGCCTTTCAGCGACAATTTTTTCCCGATTACGATAGCGAGGTGGCTACAGCTGTCATTACAAATTTTGATGGAGACACCCGAGCACACGGTGCACAAGTGGAAGGAAAACTGGACTTTTCGCAAGGTTGGGAACTTAAAGCTTCGTATAATTTCGCGCAGGTGGAACGGACAACGGAAGGTGAAAGTCAACTTTTGCCTTTTATTCCCCGACATCGTCTGATGGCTGCTGTTACATATATTCCAAACCCGAAATGGCAACTCGATCTAAATGTTCACGCATATGGATCACAGCGTTTACCCTCGACGGCGAATTATCCGGTGGAACTTCAGCAACGGACCGAATCCCCAAACTTTTCCGTTTTCACTTTTCAGGTCTCTAGAAAGTGGGATCGATGGGAGCTTTACGGTGGAGTAGAAAATATGTTTGATTTTCGCCAAAAGCGTCCTATACTGGATTGGGAGAATCCATTCGGCCAGTATTTTGACCCTTCCTTTATCTGGGGCCCCACTCGAGGTCGCGAGTGGTTTATGGGTGTTCGATACCGACTTCAGTCGGCTCCAAAAGAATAGAGCTAACTAAGCAAAACGATCTATCTCAGCATTTACGGCATCTAGCAGGTCCTGCACGCCACGGGCGTCGCGGGCCTGGCTGTAAACGCGCAGCACAGGTTCTGTTCCCGAAGGTCGGATCATAGTCCATGTATCGTCGTCAATTGTAAATTTAAATCCATCCAGGTCCTCAAATTTTTCGACCTTGTAAGAGCCAAAAGAAGTAAAAGGCGAAGTTTTGCAGTGTTCGATAACAGCTTGTTTATGAGCATCAGAAACGTGTCGATCGTCTCGGTCATAAGCAAATGAACCAACTATGTCGTATACGTCTTGAATAAGTGCATGCAAAGATTTACCTGTTTTGGCCATGAACTCCATTACCAGTAGACCCATCCAGATGCCATCGCGTTCTGGAATGTGACTTTGTACAGCTAATCCACCGGACTCCTCGCCGCCAACGATTACCGTCTCTTCCATCATAATTTCGGCGATGTATTTAAAACCGACCGGCGTCATTTCAAAGTCGAGGCCATACTGATCTGCCAATTGTTTCATTTTATTGGTGACGGAGAAGGTAACTACTACTTTCCCCTCTTGTTTTTTGTGTTCTACCATATATTGGAGTAGAAGAAGTAATATATGATGGGAATCTACGAATTCTCCGCGGGCATCGTAAAGTCCAATGCGGTCCGCATCGCCATCGTTGGCTAAACCTAGGTCCAGGGAATCATCTTCAGCCATAAGATGCGATAGTTCCTTGAGGTTTCGGTGGATAGGTTCTGGCGCCTGTCCGTGAAAGCCCGGATTAAAGTCACAATGAAGCAGATGAGCCTTTGGAAAGAGTCTTCGAATAACATTTTGTCCGGCACCGTACATGGCATCATAGGCGAGACCTATACCTGCTTTTCGAATGGCTTCCAAATCGAAACTCTTCTCAACCTGATCAATATACATTTGCTCCAGGTCTACATTTTTAATGTGGCCGTTCGATTTTGCTTGCGCATAATGAAGTTCTGGTCGGTCATAATGGTTTGGAAGCTCGTCCTCTACTGCCTGGATATCTTTAGGAATGGTTGGGCCCCCATAGGCTGATTTGAGTTTAAAACCGTTGTAGGCAGGTGGATTGTGACTTGCTGTAATCACAATCCCCATATCCGCCTTCAATTTTTTAACACCCAGTGAAACCATAGGAGTAGAAGAAAAATTTTCATCGACATGGACCTGTAAACCGTGATCTACCAACACCTCGGCAACAGCTTTGGCAAACATCAATCCTCCAAACCTACAATCAAAGCCCAAAACAGCAACCTTCATATTATTTTTCTGCATAAATCGCGCTGTAGCGGCAGCGATTCTTCGGACATTATCCACGGTATACTCTTGAGCTATAATTGCCCGCCAACCGTCTGTTCCAAATTTTATTGATGTTGCCATAGGAGGTGTTTATTTGTTTTCAAAAGTAATAATTTTACGCCGACTAAGAAAAGACGGGCTAGAGAACGATGAAAAGCGGATAGAAACTTACGTATTGTCCTTCTTGTGTATTCATAAAGGATTCAACAAGAATTTTGAATATAAATTTCATGCCGATATAGACGGGCTCAAAGAGACTTTTATATTTGCAGGATGGGAAGTGAGTTTAAAGATACTTATCGACAAAAAGGCCTTCGAAAGCGTTTAGTCGGAAACCTTCGAAAAAAGGGCATTAAAGATGAACGGATCTTAGAGGTCTTTTGGGAGCTTCCGAGGCACTATTTCCTCGATGTAGCATTTGATGAATGGGCATATAAGGATCAGGCCTTCAGGATCGATTGTGAGCAAACGATTTCTCAGCCGTATACAGTAGCTCGCCAAACGGAATGGTTAGACCTTAAATCGGGTATGAAAGTGCTGGAAGTGGGTACGGGCTCTGGTTATCAGGCCGCCGTATTGAGTAGTTTAGGCGCTAAGGTCTACACGATCGAACGCATTGAAGCATTATACAAATTGTGCAAAGAACGTCTGGCGGCCTTAGGATTTGGCGATATTCATATGCGCCACGGAGATGGCTTTCAGGGATGGCCCGAGGAAGCGCCCTTTGATCGAATATTAATTACTGCGGCACCGGATGAAGTGCCTTTGGATTTGCTGCAACAGTTGAAGGTTGGGGGCTGGATGATTGTGCCAGTAGGAGCAGAAAAAGGGGATCAGAAGATGTATAAAATTAAACGGACGGGAAAGACGTCCTTTCAACGACAGGTTTTGGGCACCTACCGGTTTGTTCCTATGAAGAAAGGATTACAATAAGAACAGTAAAGTGTGGCTATCCTCTCAAATTAATCGATTCGCCGGCCGCGCAATGTTTTTCGCCGTTCGCGCTTATTTTGCTGATAATTTAAATCCACCAATAAACCAACCATCGAAGCATTTCGGTCTACAAAGTAGGTTTTGTTTTTAAAGGTCACTTCTCCATAATTCCGTTTCCACTTCTTACCCAGCAGCGTGTATCGATTGTTTTCGTTTGGGTTAGGACCAAACATTAAATAGGCATCATCATCCTCAGAAAATGAAATCGCCATTTTTTCACCATCAGGGCTGAATACAAAAACTCCAGGGCTTTCGGCTGGAATGCGAATACGTTCAACTTCCCCCTCATCCTTGACGATTATTTTACCATCTCTAATCTGGCTTTGTTGCTTACTGAGTGATCGTTCCAAAACGAGATCGTGGGACAGATAAAATTGAATATTTTTCATATTCTTATCCAGTAAGCGAGTTCCCTGTAGCGTATCGCGATGCAGATAGCTCAAATTTTTACTACAGCCCACCGAAAGTAATATGGATACGGCTATGAGAATTAGATATTTCATCCGTTGAAGTTTCTTTCTAATATAACTTTAATTTCAGATGTATCGCATGTCATTAACATACTTTAACGTCGTCTTTTAGTTCTTTGACCGCTTCAGCAAGCTTGAGCGTTGCGGTAGCGATGGCAGGGGAGCCGAGCCGCAGGCGATGGCTGTCCGGAGGGTCGCCGTAGGTGACCTCGAGGACGGAACCCCCGAACGCAGCGCCCCAGTAATTTTTTTGCTGCGCTAGATTGAAGCTTGACTCCGATAAATTTAAGCAATTCATAAAAAGATAATGTCAGTTTATTTCGATTAGGCAGCAAAAAAGTGCTGGGGACCGCCCTGAAAATCAAAATAAATACTACCGTCGGGCGCGAAAAAATTGAGTTAATAATTGTGCGCAGGCATCTTGTTCCAGGCCATAAGCCACCTCAGTAGTCGGATGTAATAAATTGGGGTCATACTGCAAATATCCGCGCTTTTCATCCACTGCGCCGTAGACTAATTTGCCCAGGCGGGCCCATTGAAGTGCGCCGGCGCACATGGGGCAGGGCTCCAGGGTCACATACATGGTACACTGATTCAAGAATTTGCCTCCCAAAGCTTCGCTCGCTGCAGTAATGGCCAGCATTTCAGCGTGAGCGGTGACGTCCTTTAATCGCTCAGTTGTATTATGGGCGCGAGCTATGATGCGGCCACCACAGACCACCACAGCACCTACGGGCACCTCTTCTCTTTCAGCCGCTTTCTCCGCCTCGAGGAGGGCTTGTTTCATAAAATAGGAATCTGTAAATACGTCAATCATAATGTGGGTCCGCTAGGGAAGAAAATGTTTAGATCTGCACAAAATTAAAAAGCTTTGTGTGGGAAAGGGAAAAAAGTTTTTATTTTTGCACATGGAACAAAACACGCCCCTTACTCAGACAAAATTTAATGACGAAGGCCTCACCTTTGATGACGTGCTGCTCGTGCCCGCATATTCTGAAGTTCTTCCGCGGGATGTTGACATTTCTACAAAATTAACTCGAGACATTCGGATACAGGCACCCATTGTGTCTGCCGCAATGGATACCGTGACAGAAAAGCATTTGGCTATTGCCATTGCACGTCAGGGTGGGCTCGGTGTGATACATAAAAACATGTCGATCGAAGAGCAAGCAGAGCAGGTGCGCAGTGTTAAGCGTTCGGAGAGCGGCATGATAATCGATCCGGTGACCTTAACTCGTAAAGCCACTGTAGGGGAGTCTTTAGCGCTGATGAAGCGATATAAGATTGGCGGTATTCCCGTAGTGAATGAAGAAAATGAACTGATTGGTATTCTGACGAACCGGGATTTACGGTTTGAAGAAAATATGGCGCGACCGATTACGGATATCATGACGCACGAAAATCTTGTAACAGCTCCATTGGGAACGGAAATGGATAGGGCACAGGATATTCTTCAAAAATATAAAATTGAAAAGTTGCCTGTGATCGACGAGCAAGGTCGTTTGGCGGGTCTAATTACCTATAAAGATTTAATGAAGGTCCGTGACTTTCCCCATGCTAATAAAGATACCTATGGCCGACTCATGGTAGGTGGCGCGGTAGGCGTTACATCAGATACACTAGACCGTATCTCTGCACTGACAAGCGTAGATGTGGATGTCGTTTTTGTAGATACAGCTCACGGACATAGCAAAGGAGTACTCGATACGGTTCGCAACATCAAAACTGAATTTCCCGATCTGCAGGTCGTGGGTGGAAACGTTGCAACGGGTGAAGCGGCCCTCGCTCTCGTTGATGCAGGTGTGGACGGTGTCAAAGTTGGTGTGGGTCCGGGAAGTATATGTACGACCCGTATTGTAGCCGGTGTAGGTGTACCGCAATTATCAGCTATTTACAAGGCTGCTCATGCCATTAAAGATACGGGAGTACCCATCATTGGAGATGGTGGCATTCGTTATACAGGTGATATTGCTAAGGCTATAGCTGCTGGAGCAAGTACCATTATGGCGGGTAGTTTATTTGCAGGCGTGGAGGAAGCACCTGGCGAAACCGTGATTTATGAAGGACGAAAATATAAGGTCTACAGGGGTATGGGCTCTTTGTCTGCTATGGCAATGGGTTCAAAGGACCGCTATTTTCAAGATGTTGAAGATGATATTAAAAAATTAGTACCGGAAGGAATAGAGGGTCGAATTGCCTATAAAGGCGCACTTTCTGAAATCATGGTGCAGTATTTAGGCGGGCTGCGAGCCGGAATGGGTTATTGTGGTGCAGCTACCATTCCAGAGTTGATGGAAGCTAAGTTTGTCAAAATATCTGCCGCGGGCGTCACCGAAAGTCATCCGCATGACGTTCATATCACTAAGGAATCACCGAATTACAGTAGAAAGTAAGTGATGGTTTGCTTCTAAAACCATCTTTGTTCTAGTTGAATCAGTTGAAATGAGCCACACAGAACTCCAAATTGATGACTTGCAAGTCATGGATCCCGCCTTGTTTCTCGATTCGGATCCGGTGCGGCTGGCAGAACAGCTCATCGGGCAATTTTTGGTCAGTAATAAGGCGGGTGTTAAGACAGGGGGGCGCATTGTGGAGACCGAGGCCTATAAAGCACCTGAAGATAAGGCCTGTCATGCCCACTTGAACCGCTATACAAAACGCACTTCGGTCATGTTTGAGCCCGGAGGGTGCACCTATGTGTATCTGTGTTATGGAATTCATCATTTGTTAAATATTGTGACGGGCCCCGAGGGGGCTGCTCATGCGGTTCTTATTCGTGCCATAGAGCCTATTTGGGGGCTCGATATTCAAGCTGAGCGCCGATCTGGGCGACCGCAGCGAGAATGGACAAATGGCCCTGGCAAACTTACCCGTGCTTTGGGGATAACCACCTCTGATAACAGGCAGCCTATTAATACAGCGGAAGCTAATATTTGCATTTTAAAAAACCCAAAGCGCTCAGTGGATATTCTGGCCGCTCCTCGTGTTGGTATCGATTACGCCGAAGAATGCATAAGCTGGCCGTGGAGGTTTCTCGATGCAAAATCTCAATTTGTTAGTGTTCCCGCCTAAGTTTTATGTAGGAATCTGTACTTTTGAATACCCGGATTCAGTTAATATTTTTAAATGTTCCGTTCATGACTTATTTACGATGCATTCTTTATGTCTTACTTCTCCCGCTTTTTGTCCATGCGAATGCGCAGGAAATACCCGATCTGCCGGCCATTGATACGGTATATTTACAGGAAGTGAGGTCCATAGCTTTTCACCCGACCAATGTGGTTACCGGGTATCCGGTTGTGGACTTGGGCAAAGGTTCGCTTACTTTGCGCTTTGACGATTTAGATGGGGAGTTTAGCAAATATCGATATAGCTTTTACCACTGCGATCAAAATTGGCAATATTCAACCGAAATTAGGGAGTTTGATTATCGCCGTGGGTTTGTTGAAGAAGATATTTTCGACTTTGAACTCTCGCTTGGAACCGATGTGCCTTATGCGCACTTTAACCTCCAATTGCCAAATAAAGAAAATTCATTTTTAATATCCGGGAACTATGTACTGATCGTTTATAAATATATGAATGGGAATCGCTATCCGGCCTTTTCCCGTCGTTTTATGGTCGTTGATAATCAAGTCGATGTTCGCGTGGAGCAAATTGTGCCCCGTCGAGCCAGCTTGGCTCGAACCCACCACGAACTAAACATTTATGCGGGATTTGATGACTTTTCGATCCGGAATCCCTTCAAGGAGGTCAATGCATATGTTTTCCAAAATGGGGTATGGTCCCGCGGATATACCCATATCGCACCGCAGGCTGTTCAGCGTAGCGAAATGTCATTTCGGTACCCCTCTCAAATCGTATTTCCCGCAGTCAAGGAGTACCGATATTTCGATATTCGGAACTTGAATTTTCGGACAGAGCGCGTATTTGATATTTATCGGGAATCCGATACCATAGACGTCATTTTGCAAACGGATCGTCCGCGTGGGGATAGCTATTTCACCTATTTTGATATTAATGGACGCTATGTTTACCAAAACATGGATGGTATTCGACGCATCGCTATTTCGGCAGCTGAAGAAGAAGAAATTGGGACTATTCTCAATGAGGAAGAAAGTCAAATGAATCGTCGTATTGAGCTGATGAGTCAGTATGTAAATGTCCATTTCTCCCTCAATCGTGCCGAAGTCCCCGGAAAGGACGTATATGTCGTTGGAGGCTTTAATGACTACAAGTTGGATGAAAACTCCTTGCTGGGTTATGATGAAGCAGAAAAGGTGTACTACAAAACACTGTTGATGAAACAGGGTTATTTTGAATATTTATACGTCACTCGCGATCGCATCACCGGGGAAGTCGATTGGACCGAGATTGAAGGTAGCCGCTTTGAAACCATTAATGATTACCTCGTATTTATTTATTATCGACCATTCGGTACATTCTATGATCAGCTTATTGGAATGACTACTTTCAAATCTCAAGATTTATAGTGGAATGGTTATGGGGTTCCCCTCGTCCGCCAACCCACCGGCCTTCACTATGGACGAGTGGCGCT
>CAZVLN010000015.1:0-51825 GCA_964627995.1 uncultured Saprospiraceae bacterium | reverse complement strand
ACCTGAGACCTACTGATTAGAAGTCAGTTGCTCTATCCAGCTGAGCTACGGGGCCTAAAGCGGCGCTAAGATAAGGCTTTCCTGATAAGTTCAAAACTTGTTGAAGGGTTTATAAATGGACTAAGTACAAAGACAATTAGTTATGCGCTTTGTCTGGGAAAAAACACCAGGGATAATGCAATATATGTGAAGATCGATAAGGGCCCGGCCTCTATAGGCCACACTACAAAATATAAGGTAGTTAGTATAACCAGTGTTAAGTATGGCAATGCTTTTCGGCCTTTACGACTAAAATTCTTAGCGGAAAAAAATGGAGATCGAATATTCATTAAGGCTGCAAAAATTAAGGGTAAGCTGAGATAAATGAACTCATTCTCGTGCCAACTGACAAACATAGATTCTAAACTCTGAATGCTGATCAACCAACTCGCAAAGAATAATCCGGAGGCTGGAGAGGGTAGTCCTCGGAATAGGGTTGAGGCAGGTAATGTATTAAATGTCGCTAAACGCCAGGCGGTGCCAGCGACTAAAAAGATGATTACGATGGCTGCAAAAATAGGGTCTAATTCCTCTGGACGGGCATGATAATATAATACCCCAGGGGCTACACCGAAAGTAATCACATCTGCAAGTGAGTCTAATTGCTCACCTAAGGGACCGTCTTTTTTCGTTAAACGAGCGACAAACCCATCAAATAGGTCGAATATTGCTCCTAAAATGATCAGTAAGCCTCCAATATAAGGGTCACCTAAGCATATGGCTAAGGTGCCGGAGGCCAAATTTAATGTGGTGAGAAGATGTGCCCAATTCATGCTTCAACTTACAAAATGCTGAGCTTCTGTGCAACTCTATTCCACAGACTCTTTTGCTCGAAAGGGAGCTGCAACTTGACCACTAAAGGATTCGGGCATGCTCTCATCGCCGGGATAACCCAATTCAATGTCCCGCCCATCATGAGGTATATAATCTGTTCCAAACAGATAATCCCAAAGGCTCAACGATATTCCAAAGTTTACACCATACCTTCTTTCCTCAGGCAGGGATTTGGCATGATGCCAAATATGCATTTTGGGATTATTCAGTATATATTTCAGCGGGCCATAATCTATTGCGATGTTCGCGTGATTGATGTGGCCAATGGCTAAAGTCAACATGTGAACAATGAAAAAATCTTTTATGGAAAACCCAATCATGGCTAAGGGAAGATATTGGATGGTTTTATAAACAATGGTTTCCATAAAGTGAAAACGCATGTGGGCTGCAAACCCCATTTCTTTTACGGAATGATGGACCTTGTGAAAATTCCACAGCCAATCCACGCGATGTAGTAAACGGTGTACATTCCATTGAATAAAGTCAGCCACAACAAAAAGCAGTAGCAATTGTAAAGCATATGGCCAACTTCCAATTTCAATGGCCACTAAGTTGTCTATTCCAAACAGTGCGTGTAAAGTGTCGTTAAAAGCCTCAACGGCTACATTGGACAAAGCGTTATACAATATTAAGGAGAACAGAAAGTAGTTGAATAGAATATAAAAACCATCCAGCCAAAAATCTTTTCTGAATAAAGGCTGATCCTTTCTCCAGGGAAATAGTACCTCTAAACACCACGCCAAAAGCGAAACGGCAATTAACCAATAAAAGTAATTCCCCCAATGTAGGTGCAATATTTCTCCTGTGAGATAATTAAAATATCCCACATAGGCGTTATAGGCGATGTTAAAGTACTTTTCAATCACGCGGCAAGGGTTTAACGATGTGTAGAACAATACTTAACAATAAAAGGAGCCAGGGTGTTCCGTGCATGATAAAATCCCACCAATCCATAAGCTGCATACCATTTGCTCCGCCCCAGATCCATTTTAGTTTCCCCCAAATATGTGGTTCGGGTGTGAAGGGTGCTAGACCTAAAGTCAGTGAAGCTATTAACCATAGTTTCCACTGATACAATAGGGGTGTTTGTACTTCTTTTTCGCTCATGTCAACAAAGATAAAAGGAGAATAAGGGATTATCTGTGATAGGAGTTACATGAGGGTGTATTTTTTTGATTTGGAAACGGAATATTACCTCTATATGTTACTCAGTAGGTATCCTGACATTCTTTTCAAAGAATTGACTTATCTGGCACATAATTTTATCTCTATGCCTTAATAGTTTAATCTATTAACTCACTTCAAAAGGTCTTAATGCTTGATGATTTCCCGATACTCGACATCTCCAAGTGTATTTGTAAATCGGAATAAATAAACGCCGGCGGGAAGTGGGGTCATTGGATATAAAAATGAAGGCCCATAAATTACTCCTTCATCCCACTTTTGACCAGAAATATGGAACAGTTCAAATGAAACTGGATTCAGCGTCTGCTTTTGAATGTGTAGGCTGTTTCTCACTGGGTTTGGATATACCTTCACTTGCAGCCGGTTAAATGCTTGAAAATAAGCTGATGTGGCCTGATCCCAAACGATGAAGGCTTGTTCGCAACCCTGATCATCCCAGACCTCCAATTCGACTTGAGCTTCACTTCTTGGGAAACAGATTGGATTTTCCTCTTCAAGGGTACCGTTAATAAAAACCTGATGTGGAAAACGTCCGCCCTGGATAGTGTAAAGAATACATACCTCTTCTCCCTGCACTATAGTATCAAAGCTTATTTCAAAAGGCTCGGGTCCTTCAAGCGTAATTGATCTACGTAGTGGTATGCACCCTGACTCGTCTTCCAAAATAACTTCATAAACTCCAGAGCGCAAATCCTGAATTTGTGCGTCCCGATCACTCGAAGACCAGAAATACCTTAATGGAGGAGCCATTGTCGAGGCCCATAATTCAATAGCTCCGTTTTTGTAATTGGGACAAGTTGGATTTTGAACGTTAAGGCTATCTAATACAATAGGTGACCTTCCAATAATCTTTAGGGAATCTGACTTGCCAACGCATCCGTAACTGTCTGTAACAGTTAAATTATAATGTCCGACCTCTAATACGTTCAGACTGTCTTGTCGACTATCGCGAACGACTTGTCGACCATTACTCCAATGATAGATGAAAGGCAATTGGCCTTCTTCAACTTCTGCCTCAATAGCAACTCCTCCTTCAGATCCACACACGAGGGTGTCAGTAGCGGAAACTTCTACCTGCAGCCCTTGCTGTCCGGCTGGTATTTCAAACGGCCCTAAACTTCGCTTGCATTCCAAGGCGTTTGTAATTGTGAGTTGATAGAATCCTGGAAGTAGATCTGTACGACTCAAGCGATTTGAGTTTCCATCTGACCATTGTATGGAGAGTGGATCTAAAGTTCCTGTTAAGGCGATATCTATTTGGCCATCAGGGGATAAGGGGCAACTACTTTCAGCTATAATTGCATCTAAAAAAGTGAATCCTTCAGCGGAATCTACAAGAATGGGTTGGGGCTGATAGGTGCATCCTTTGGCATCAGTAACAGAAAGCTGATAGGAACCCCCTCCGATGTTATGTAGGTTTTGCTCCACGATATATTGTCCTGAAGGCGTTTCCCATTCATAGCTGTATGGTGGATTTCCACCCATCACTTCAATACGTATTTTACCGTCTTCCTGGCCAACACAGCGCTGAGACCTGACTTCAAGGTCTGAGAATTCAATAGGGTCCGGGTTTGAAATAAAAACAGAATCGGAAAAAACAATACAATCGTTACTATCCAAAGCTTGCACTTGATACCAGCCTTGGTCTACATTGTCGATAACACGCGTTGTATCTCCTGTATTCCATTCGTATGTCAAAAGTTCTGTAGTTCCCTGAGCCTGTGCGATCAGTTCTCCATCGGAACCGCCTGGACAGGAAATGGATTGGACTTCATGGATGGAAACATCGAAAACATCTCTTGCAGATAGGTTCACCTCATCACTGGTAAACACACAATCATTATTGTCCGTTACGGTAACTCTAAAAGGACCAGCCTCCAGGGAGTCATTCAATGAATTTTGAACACCATTGGACCATTCGTACATATATGGTGGGTTTCCGCCCGATACGAATACTTCTACGGATCCGCCATTTGGCTGGAAACAATCGGGCTGCGCAAGAATAGAGAATGAGAAATCAAGTTCATATGTTGGCTGTAGCTCAATGGACAGTGACCTACGCTGACAAGCGGCTGAATCCGTCACTGTTACACTATAAATGCCTTCGATTAAACTATCAATTAGAACATCTTGATCACCATTACTCCATTGGATATCATATGGAGGTATGCCTCCTTCCACATTTATTTCAATCCAGCCATCGGATAAGTTTGGACAGGAGGGAGATCGGGATTCTATCCAGCTTACTTGGAGAGAGTCGGCCAGACCGAAATTTTGAACACCATCGCAATTTTCATCTATACCGCTACAAGCTAGATCCTCCATGCCGGGGTTAATAGTAGAGTCCTGGTCATTACAATCTGTACCCACTTGAGCTAAGGTGTCAGGCAGTATATAACCACAATAAAAAATAGCTTTATTACTGTCCCCATATCCATCCTGGTCTTCATCCACATAATTCAATTGCTCATTCAATGGGATAGGGTTGAGCCCAGATAGGAAAATATCTCCTATGGCTATCTCACTAAAAGGACCTACAGGGTCTACTATTTGAAACTCTAGTTGGAAGGGACCGTCCGGAAGTAAATGCTGCTCAACAAATGCATATTGCCATTCCGGGCCTTGATTGCTAGTCTTTGCAAATAGGGTATCTGCAGTAGCCCATTCATCTTCGGAAAGAAGCAATTGGAGTCTTCCTACCTGAGCTCCATACATATGGTAATAAAAGCCAAATCCGCAAGCCGTGGAGTCTACCGATAAACATATTGATCGCAGTTGATGAAAGCGATCGTCACAGCTTAAGTTCTGACCTGAGCTTACTATATAAGCACCCCCAGAATTGGGAAACAAGAGTTCATTTGGCCCTGTAAATGAATATGAACTTAGTGTTCGCTTAATTGACCAAGATGCCGAAGAGGAGGGGATATTCCACAGCTCAGATGTAACCGTGCAGTCCTCATTACAATCTCCTCTGCAATCAGCAGCCGAAGTCCAATTCTCATAGGAGGTGATAGGGCCACAAAATGTGTTAAATTGGCCCGGACAGGAGGGACCTATCCATTGCCCATCACAATAGATATAGGTGTAATACTCATAGCTGGCGCTTAGGTCCAGATCAACTAATTCATGCAAGGTATCTTCGGGAGAAAGGATAATCCAATTGAAGTTGCTGTCTCTGGGATTCTGAGGGCCTCCTATATCCTGGCGAAAACCCAATAAGCAACTGTCTGCTCCGGTGGGAGGTTGATATAAAACTACATTATTGTCAGCTTGCGCCAGGGGTTGTGGTACAGGAGCAAAAGGGCACCCACTGTAGTCAAAATCAAGAGATACATGTTCTAGAACTCCAACATCATCTGCAGCTCTGTCGCATATGCGCAATGTCCATTCTCCGACCGGACTTCCACCATCTTCCAGGTTTTTTAATGGCATATCGGGCTGGAACGAGCCAATAAACGGAGGTGATGAATCGTAAATAGATATGCAAGCTTCATTGCTGAACTGCGTTCTATTGGTGCAGCTGGAGTCTCCGGGCTGTCCAAAATGATCGAATATCGTTCCTTGATACTCAACCAGAGTAATGGTCTCACCTCTGGGATTGCTGAGTTCCAATTTCAAATCGGCCGGATAAGGGTGGTCTATAATTATATTTACTGCTGAAAGCGATACATTATCTCCCAATCGCCCGGAGTCTGATGGTGGTACGTGGATGGCAACTCGTAATGGATTGCTCTCACAGCCATCGTCTGGTATTGGGCGGTGGGTGAGACAATTGTAATGGTTTCGAATATCAGTTAAAAAAGCATGGTTCTGCCAACGACTGGTATCTGAAAGGCACAAACTTCGGATAAAGCCTCGGTAGTTTGCATTAGGCTCCAGGCCTTCAATTTGAATGGATCTATCACTAGGTGCAATGGTGACAATATCTCCACTATCAGGCCCCATTCCCTCCGGAACCACAGTCAATTCATATCCAATTTCAGGATCATCAAAACTCAACCAAAATAAGTTCACACTCGTATCGGTAGTAGCTTGCGAGGTAAAAATGACTGGTGGAGCACAGGATTGTGCCTGCAAATGCCAACCGTTTAATGGCCCATACAGGATGAAGCATACAATCCCTAACCATTTAATCCGTTCCATATGGGTAAATATATAAAAAATACCGCTTGCAGCGCCCTTAGGGATTTACGTACATTTGCAGTGCTAAAATTGTTATGCCATGAAATATGTAGCCTTTATTGCTTGTTTTTTATTCATTGCCCTCTCGATTGCTTCTGCCCAAAAGCCTCCTGTTGAGCTTCATTGGGACTGCCAAAAATTATCGGGCACGGAAAACGAATATGAGTGCTTTTTAGTGGCTGATCATTTTGACGATATTTTAAGCTTGCAATTTACAGCCCGTTGGGATGCAGACCGTACGACGTTTTTGAAATTTGCCCCCATGGATCTTCCCAGACTCAATCAAGATAATCTGAATACACAAACTGCTCCGAAAGGCTTTATTCGGTTTCTATGGGTAGATCTGTCTCTCAATGGCGTGAATCTAGTAGAAGGCACACCGCTTTTTTCGTTTCATGTAAAAAGTAAAGGCCAACCTGAAATCAAGTTGGCCTCGGATCCTTTGCCGATAGAAATTATCGATACGGATGAAATTACCCGGCAGTTAAAATGGGAATAACTCCGCTTATCGGCGAATAGCTTTGGTATTTAGAAAAGTTCGAAAGCCAAATCGAACATATACGGCTTCTCCTTGGAAAAAATATCCGCCTTCGACATATAACTCACTATTTTTGAAATAGTCATCAAGGAAGAAATACCCTAATTCTAAAGCGCCGTAAAAATCAACACCGCTTTCTATAGCTGTAACATTTTGTTCTATATCCGCCTCGCGCGACCCTATGTCATAGCGAACACCTACTTTTGGTAAAACCGTAAACGCATATTGTTTCTTAGCGCCACATTGATTACCATTGGATCTCCACAAACCTCCGCCCGTCTCCAAGGCTAGATAAGGGTTGTAATATAAATTTTTTGATAAGTTGGGCTCCTGTGCATTGGTTGTCGTTTCAAATCCGACAATTCCACGGACCATGAGGTTATGAGTACCAATACCATATCCCACGGCAATCCCCGCTCCTAAGGATTCACCTGGATCCGTAATATTATTGTCCACCGCATACAGGGCGAGCATGTCGACCATTGAACGAGGACCCTTTTTCCCTTGCATTTGGGCATGTAGCTCTCCCAGTCCCATGCCCAAAGTAATGAGGGCGCATAAAATAGTGTATTTCATAAGTTGTTTTGTTTTCTGTTGCAATATACTGTAAATCTATCATCAGCACAAAATCGAAGACACTTGCCCTTCGGTTATAGGGATATATAGACCTAAATGGTGCAAAAAAGGTAAGGACCTATAGGAAAGAGTTCAGCTCTGGAGATGTCTACCCATATGCGGGATCTCTTCTTCGCATACCCTCATTCATTGACCCACGAAGCTCCAAAGGAGCGAATACCTGCCATTGACCCACGAAGCTCCAAAAGGAGCGAAGGCGGTACGACTTGATCCGGAACCCGTAGCTCGCATACCGTTGTTTTACTAAGGGAATCCAGGTCTGTCGCCCCCAAGCATAATCTCCGATCTACAAATCCCCCCATGACTAAAGATTTCCATTTCTCAACTCAATGATAATTTCTTACCTTCCTGCTTCCACTAAATGATGTATAAAATGATTTCTGATAACCCTAAAATCCTCTGGCAGCCAACCACTAAAAATATCGAAGATAGCCATATCTACCACTACATGAAATGGTTGGAAAACAACTATGAATTGGATTTTCAGGATTACGATACCTTATGGAACTGGTCAACTCAGGAGGTAGGTACGTTTTGGAAATCAATTTCTGAATATTTTGATGTTGTTTTCCATGATAAACCCTCTTCTGCGCTGGACCGTAAAGAGGGCATGCCCAATCAGGAATGGTTTACCGGCTCAAGCCTAAATTATGCAGAGCATATTTTTAGAAAAGCAAATGATAGTCGGCCTGCTATTATTCACAAAACCGAGCAACGTCCACAGTCCGAAATTAGCTGGAAAGAACTGCGTCAACAGGTGGCCCAAATGGCGCATTTCTTCACTGAACTTGGCATTGAGAAAGGCGACCGGATAGCTGCATTTATGACCAATACGCCGGAGGCTACTGTCGGATTTCTTGCCGCCGCATCCATAGGAGCAGTTTGGTCGAGCTGTTCGCCGGACTTTGGTGCAGACAGTGTGCGCGAGCGCTTTGAGCAAATTGAACCCAAAATTCTTCTAGCTGTCAATGGTTATAGTTATGGTGGGAAAAAATATGATAAGTCTCAAGTCGTCACCGACATAGCCAATTCTATTTCTAGTATTGAAGCCATCGTAAGTATTGATTTGGTGGGGTCAAAGATCAAGAATACAGAGGCTTCGGTCACGGCCTATGCGAATATTCTGCAATCTGAAGCTCCAGAGCTTAAATTTTCACCCGTTCCCTTTGATCATCCGATTTGGATCTTGTATTCCTCTGGGACAACAGGGAAGCCAAAAGCCATTACGCATAGTCAGGGTGGAGTGCTGTTAGAGCATCTTAAATACATGGCTTTACATAATGATGTACACCCGGGTGAGCGATTTTTCTGGTTTTCCACCACGGGTTGGATGATGTGGAATTTCACACAGGCTTCCTTGCTTATGGGCGCCACGATGGTTCTATATGATGGGTCCGCCGGGTTTCCAAATATTGAGGCGATGTGGTTTTATGCACAAGAGGCTAAAATCAATCATTTTGGAACTAGTGCGCCTTTTATAGTAGCTTGTATGAAAGCAGGCATCGCTCCAGGCCAGGATTATGATCTGTCTTCCATAAGATCTATAGGATCGACTGGAGCGCCACTGCCGCCCGAAGGTTTCGACTGGGTTTATAATAGTATCCACGATAAAGTCTGGTTGTGTTCCATGAGTGGGGGAACAGACGTGTGTACTGCTTTTTTAGGTGGTGTGCCTATTTTGCCCGTGTATGAAGGTGAAATTCAACGCCCCGCTTTAGGTTCGGCCTTGTATGCCTACAATGAGGCCGGCGAACGCGTCACGGAGCAGGTTGGGGAAATGGTCATCGAACAACCCATGCCGAGTATGCCGATCTATTTTTGGGGTGATACCGCAAAACAGCGTTATACAGCCAGCTATTTTGAACATTATCCCGGTGTATGGCGGCATGGGGATTGGGTATATATTACAGAACGGAAAACTCTTGTGATTTTGGGGCGTTCTGATGCCACCTTGAACCGTCAGGGCGTTCGGATCGGTACGGCTGAGATCTATCGTACTGTAGAGCAAATGACAGAAATTAAAGGGGCTCTAATCGTCAATATTGAGATGTCAAACGGCGACCACTTTATGCCCTTATTTTTGCAAATGCAGCACGGTGAATCCCTCACAGAAGATTTGCAGAAAACAATTAAAAAGAACTTGAGATCGGCCTATTCGCCTCGACACGTTCCCGATACTATGGTAGAGGTAGATGATATTCCACGCACCATTAGTGGAAAAAAAATGGAGACTCCCGTAAAGAAAATTCTCATGGGCATGCCGGTAGACGATGTTGCAAGTCAGGATGCCATGCAAAATCCTGAATCTCTTAACTTTTTTATCCAGTATGCCAATTCATTAAGGAAGGAGAAGTAGTTTTTTCCTTTTTTGGGTGCCGCTCAGCCTCTGATAGCTCAGAGGCTGAGCCGCTATGTTTCGTAGCTCGTGGCTGTGGACCGCTTCCATCCCTTTTTAAGCCAATTTTTAAAGTTAAAAGAGCCCATTAAGGGCAGCCATATTCCGATTTATGCTAAAAAGTCGATGCTAATTTAAAAGGGATTCCAGCGGAGCCACTCGGCCCTCAATCCTTTCGGTCTCTCGCCGCTAAAGGATGCGGCGAGCCTACTGCACAGCGCTGGCACAGCTCAATTTGACTTTTCGTCGCTGCCGTAGAGCCTGATGGGTATCGAATTTAATGGAAATAAGGTCGCCATAATTATAGAAATGTCTTTCGATAGACCATATATTACAATGGTTGCACTCTTGCGATAGTGATGCGGAGGGTGCCGCCACGGGCGGCAGTACGAGCGCAGCGAGGACCGAACGAATGTGTAGCCTGTAGCGTAACGCCCAGGCCCAAATTCAATTTGGGTCTGGGATCGCCCTAAAGCCTTAAAATATATTACTGATACTTACGACCTAAGTGAAGAATGCGCCCGCCTGAAATATTTACGGGTGAACTGCTTTTTCCGATTACAATACCGTCTTCGGGTGCCGTGTAGCGCTTCACGATATCTCCAAAAATATCTTTTACGATAGCGACGACTTCCCCTTTTTGGATATGTTGAGCCAAATTTGGAAGCACCTGTAAAACACCGCCTTCTTGCACATAGAGCCAATATGAATCTTTGCACAAGACAGCCTCATGCTCCGGAGCATCGATCTGATCGGGATATATCTCAAATTCGTGCAGTACATTGAACAAGCCGGTGAGTCCAGACCGAATAATCCCTTTTTGGAAGATGTTGGGATTACCAACTTCCAGTGTGATGGCATGTATTTTATTATGGCTGGCTGCTCCACGTAAGGTGCTGTCGTTGGGTGGGTTATGGACTATGATTTGAGCATTTTGTAGAAGGGCCATTCGTTTAGTAATGGGGTCTGACAGATCTGCTCGAATATAGTAAGAGTTGGTCCGGCCAAAACTCGCGGTATGCAAATCAATTAAGTAGTCAAAATGCAAAATGCACCGCTGAAATAGGTTATATGCATAGACCGAACTATTGTGCCCATCTGGCTTGCCTGGAAAATGATGGTTGAGATCTCTTCCGTCTACAAAACGCCTTTTCCTCCGTTCGAATGAGGGGATATTAGCAACTGGGATACCAACAATGGCACCCTGGACATTATTAAAATCGATATTCTGGAATAACTTCTGGATAATCGGCACGCCGTTTACTTCATTGCCGTGAATAGCTGCGGTAACGCCCACCGTTTTTCCCGCTTTGGGTCCCTTAGCTATCATGACTGGGATTTTTATCGGCTGGGATAATGGGTTGCTAATAATTTCACACCAGAACTTATGTAGGCCGGGTTCTAAATCGGGTAAAATCTTTAAAGATTTGATTGATTCTATCATTGTTGTTTTTTGGAGGTGCTTAGTTTCTCACTTGCGTAATTAATCAAGTGCTGAACAATGCGGTCGGAAATAGGTTCTTTGGAATTCTTTTCTGCGGGAACAATTCCGCCTATACTTTGCACATTGATCTCGCTGAGTTTCCGCTTGCCCGATTCATCTACTAGTGTGTCAAATCCAAATAGTACGACCCCTTCATCTCTCAAGCTTGGTGTAAGTCGCTTTGCTATTTTGATTTCCTCCGCTGTGGGTTCTGACATTTCAGATCGCCCTCCCTGAGCTACATTGCATATCCAGGAATTTGGTGGCGGATATCGAACTGTAGAAAACTGGATGTGACCATGGGCGACCACGGTTCGCTTATCTCCAGCTTCGAGAAAGGGTAGATATTTCATGGCTAACATGCCATCTGAACCATCCCAAAGCCTATCCAAGTCTGCTAATTGTTTTTGTATGTTCCCTTCATATAGGACCTGATCCTGGATTTTAAGTAAGCCTTTTCCGCCGTAGTTTCGAAGTGGTTTTAGCACGATATCCATGTTTTTACTTAGCTGTATCGC
Source organism: uncultured Saprospiraceae bacterium (assembly GCA_964627995.1). Lineage (GTDB taxonomy): Bacteria > Bacteroidota > Bacteroidia > Chitinophagales > Saprospiraceae > JAWLFI01. The sequence goes on along the minus strand of CAZVLN010000015.1, from coordinate 40,015 downwards.
CTCTTTCGGTGAACTCACCAATTGTAAGGGAGGGCATAGGTCTGGAAATTGAGTCAGGAAGCTTTTAGAGCCTGCTTTTAAAATTCCTTTGGGCCGATTGATAAATAATATTTTGGGAAAAGAGGCTTCTATTTGCGTAAAAAAGTCTGGGGCAGAGGGCTCAGGTAAGCGCAGAAAGATAATGTCATACCCGTCTACTTCTATGGGTTGAAGTTCTGTGGATTGTGGCCATTGCCACTCCGAGTAGGACGAGGCCTCCGGTTCATATCCTATTAGCTCTGCTTTCATATCTCCGGCAAAAAACTTCGAGTTCTCAGCATAAGCTCGTGATGCTACTGATACTTTAAATATCTGCGGGTGTCTTGCAAACGCATTGAATAAGCCATAAAAGCTATTGTGCTCTGAATGCGTTCCGTGATCTGTCAAAAGTAGAAGCGAATATTTATCCATTACATGAGCAGTTCATCGATAAGCGAATTATCGTCATTGAGCGATTGAAACAGGCGTTTTCTAAATTTACCTTTTGTGTTATACAGTGTTTGACACATTTCGTCAATACCCAGGGTAGAGAGTACAGTTTGGATATATGCTTCGATGAGATCATCTAAGGATAGGCCGAGCTTATTAAAATCTCTTCGATCGGTCAGCATTAGGCGTGAGGTGTCAGAACCCCATTCGTTTTCTCCTTTTTTGATGGATAAGTTCGTACCAAGCATGGCCCAGGAGTTAGCTCCTTCTGTAATTTCATCTTTTAGGGGTTCGGCAGCTTTCCGTGCATACACGCAAATGGGCTTAATACCCTGGGGAGTGGAAGAAACCATCATACGGATGTCCGCCACATAGGTATGGCCTTTTGAATCAGGTATCATCCCTACGTGAAAGAATCGACCTTCACTACTTTGTGAACTCCAATTGTAATTTCCAATAAGGCTTTGGACGATGTATCTTTCATATTTGAAAGATTCGGAGAGGCTCAAAAATTTTTCTAATTCGGATTCATTGACTATGGTAAATACGCCTTGGCCTGCATTACTGTAAGGAATTTTAATAACAGCTTGGCCGCCCATTCGGCGCACAATCATAGGTATTTCCTGAGCATGAACATCCCAAATAGTTTCGGGAGTTTGGATTTTTAGATTGTGCTCTTTTAAATTGGCATTGTAGTAATCGTAGGCTTTGGCTGCAATCATCTTATTTCTACCGCCTGCGATACATGCAATGGTCGGATTAAAAATATATGTTTTAGTGTGCAACGGAAGACGGTTCCAGGGCTTTTGAGTTACATATCGAAAGCACGCTCGCACCGGGTACCAGGTATCCTGCTCCTTGATGTGAAGAATACCATTCTTAAATTGTACATTTTCTTGTTCTTTTTGATTGGTATTATAAAACGTGGCTAATAGTACATCTTCACCTGTAGTATCAGCAATGGCGTGCGCGTAAGCAGTTGCTTCCATTGGGTTTTTATCGTAAAGAACCGCAAGACGCCCCTTGGGAAGTCTTCGTTTTCGGCTTTTAATCTCGGGTATGAATGTCCGCTCAATTAAGGTTTTATAGCCGCCCATTTCCTGATTGTCATCAAGCAGCGGCATGGATTTTTGACCAGACGGGCAGGAGTTATTTTCAATGACTACCATTTGGCGTTTGCCTTTGGCGGTAGTTACATTGATCAGATCAGCTCCAGACCATTTAAAGTACTTAGCTGAAGAACTCAATATCTTTTCGAGTACTTCATACTTTACTTTAGGGTTGAGGTGGCAATATCGCTGAACGATACGTTTTTGACTTAGGTTTAAAAAATAATTCACCATGGGATGAATGGTGGCATTGAGTGCCTTATCATACCAATGATTGTCGGGTACGAATTGGCCTGGATTTATAAAGCTTGTTTGTTTTGACATATAAGTTCTGATGTTTTAATCTATATTAATGCATGCGATCTCCACGAAGCTCCAACTGGTCCATGAGCTCTTTTTCATATTGCAGATAAGCTTCCCAGCGGCTTTTAACCACCTCGGGGTCTCCGTAATGATAGGCTAAGTCTAAAAACAGCCTGTAATGGCCGGCTTCGGCTACCATAAATTTATGATAAAACTCACACATTTCCTTTTCCTGTAGGTTAACGGACAACAAACGAAACCTTTCACAAGAGCGCGCTTCGATTAGTGCGCATATGAGAAGTTTTTCAACGAGCCTGCTATCTCGACTGCCTCCTTTCTTTTCAAATTTAAATAGTGCGTTTACATACTCATCTTTCCGCTGGTAGCCCAGATTTAGATCTCGTTTATTGAGTTCGTTGAGAACCTGTCTGAAATGCCCCCATTCCTCAGTAACTATGGGAGCTAATTTTTCTACTAAAAGGGTCTTATCGGGGAATAGCTGAATCAAGGATATACATGCTGTAGCTGCTTTTTGCTCGCAATATGCATGATCTGTTAAAATATCTTCTAGTGTTTTTTCAGCCAGATTGACCCATCTAGGGTCTGTTGGCAGTTTTAATCCTAACATCGGGTTAATTTAAATTTGATTGCAGGCATTCAATATGCTGTTGCAAAAAGCGAATATTAAAAATATCATAATCCTCGTAACCGGAACTCCAGACCAATCTCAATTTACTTATTTCCTCTTTTAGGAGTGTTTTAAATACTTGAGGAGGTAAAGCATATAATATAGTATAGCTGGTAGTGCGTGCTTGCTTATCTTTTTGTCCAATTGCCTCTTGTTGGGCCCTTATTTCAAGCGTTTTCGAGTGCATGGTAAGAAGAAAAAGCGGGCTCTCTTTTTCTACCCATCCATAACTTTGAGGTGCATTAAGGTCTTGAATTTGGATTTTTAATTGTAAATAGTATTTATTGCCATCGTGTAATATAGAGCCCGATCCAGTTAAGTAAGGAGCATTTGAGTATTTATGAGCTAGCAGTTTTGGGGTGAAATGAAACCAATTATCCGTTTGTGTTGACCAACGGGTTCCGCCTGTTCCAGGAATAAGACTTTCCTGGACTTCACAGGGTGAGGGTATTTCTTTTGAATAATGTGATATAGAATATAATTCGCGATCTGGCTGAACAGGAGGGGAATTGTCGACATCGCGCCTACCTGGTGTTTGTTTCTTTTCATCTCTTGCCTGGAGTGCAGATCTTCTGAGTAGCATTTCCTCTAATTCAAACTCAAGGCTTTGGATAACAAGCCGAAGGTCCTGTTCAGATGTATTTAGACTGTCTATTTCGACTTGAATGATTTCGCGATTGTAAGAGTTATCTTTTTGCGCTTTCTGAAGATTAAGTTGACGGCTCTGGATATTGGCCAGTTTAACTTGTAGTTTTTCTAGGTGGTCATTGGAATCCTGAATTTTTCGATTTAGGCTTTGAAGTTCCTTAGGTTGTAGATAAACAGAGTCTGCGGGCTCAAAATACCTCCAGCTTCCATCTTTGAACTTTATAATTTGTTCGCCCTGGTCATTTTTCTCTACAATTTGTGCATTGCCAATTTGAAAAACAAATAGGCCAAACAAACACCATACATAAGGAAAGACCGCTTTCCATATCAAATCAAAACAATTTGTAGAGCTGCTGAAGTTAAGCAAGTGTTCTCGAATCCATTTTATATTAAAACCAGCCTGCACCTTCGATCATTCCCGGCCAAGGAATACGAGAAAGCATGAGGACAAGCGCAATGAAAAAATACCAGAATATGCGCTTGTATTTTGTATACTCGGTTTTCGATGATTTTGCAATCCTATATCCTATAGTTACTAAAATAATAGCGATTACCATTACACTAATGTGCTCTACAGCATAAAACCGAAGAGTGGAGTCCTTCATGGTGGCTTCGTTGAACACAACGCGCGGACTAACAAAATATAGATATACCCCAATTAGTAATTGAATGTGGCTAAAAATAAGCGATAGCAAAAACCATTTCTTGTCAGAAGTTTGATACGGTGACCTGGAGAGCCATCTTTTAAGTGCTGTCAATATTGCTATGACTATTACGATGAGTAATATCCATCGAAGACCGGAATGGGCGTGGACTAAAATATTGTATAGCGTCATGATTAGCTCTTTTATTGTAGCATAAAGATAGGGAATAATAGATGGATTTTAGGTTTCGTTTCCTCAAAAATCAGTTTGTAAGGCAATAATTAATAAGCAAGGGTTGAGTGGGTCTTGCTATCTTTATATTTGTATCTCTTTGTAAACAGGATTTTGAATTATAATTTTCGCAGCCTAAAAATTATTTGGAGCAGATGGAAAAATAGAATTGTGTGATTTATATTTGGAAATGTGCTTCGAAAAAACTCAACTTAAGTATAGCTTAATTAGACACTTTAAGTATAGTATGATATCTATCTTTAACGCATTTAGAAAAAAAGCCGTTAAAGGCAACCAAATAAAAGATAATTACGTTATTGTTTTATGATTGAAAAGTATTCAGCGGCAGATATTGATATTTTTCCAAATATAATCACCAATGCAGGCAGGAATGTAAAGGAAATTTCATTTTCTCAGCCAGTCATGTTAGTATTTCTTCGAAATTTCGGATGCACTTTTTGTCGGCAAGCATTGTCTGATATATTTAAGCAACGTGATCAAATAAAAGAGTTAGGAGTATTACCGATTCTTGTTCATTTGAATACTGAAGATATCGCAAACCAATATCTAGACAAATACCAGCTTTCTGATATTGAAAGAGTGGCTGATGTAGAAATGAGGTTGTATGCAGATTTCGGCCTTACTAAAGGCAACTTCAACCAGCTGTTTGGATTTCAAAACTGGATAAATGGCTTCAACTCAGGTATTGTGAAAGGGCATGGTGTGCGACCACCGATAGGTGATGGTTTGCAGATGCCCGGCGTTTTTCTGATTAAGGAGGGTGAAATCGTTCACAAGTTCATTCATGAGTTTGCATCCGATCGACCTAATTACGTTGATTTAGCTCGTAAAGTCTAATCCCATTTTCAGTGTAATTTTTGAAAAAATTTATCAGGTGATTTTCCGCTTTTATACTATCCTTTTTATCATTACCATTTTAATCGCAAATCCATTGCGTGGGCAGCATGATATTGACTTTTATGCTGACGTAATGATATCGGCCTCTGACGAAGAAAATAGGGTAGTGGCCGCCAAGGAGTTCGAATCACTTTTAATTCCTAAGCTAAAGTCAGATTCTCTTTTTAATCGAGTTTTGGGTTGGAAAGCTGCTCCTATATTGTATCCAGCTGATAGTAGTTTTAGAATTATTACTTGGGCGGTTCCTTCACAGAATCCGGAAATAGAAGATGGAGCCAACATTCGAGGTGTTATTCAGTATGCAGGAATAAAAGAACTTCAATTCCTATCGGATCAATCCCAATTCGAACGAAGTAATGAGACCATGGTATTACCCCCTCATAGATGGATAGGTGCTTTGTATAAGGATATTTATCCCTTGCCTAACCAAGATTCGCTTTATCTCGTGTATGGCATAAATCCTTATGACACCTATCGAATGTTACATATTTTAGAGGTGTTAGATCTCAGGGGAGGGCAGATTCGATTTGGTTATCCGGCCTGGGAAAACAAAGACAGCACGATTTCTGTAAGAAAAATCTACGAAGTAGCCCGAGGATCTAGTTTTGATCCACAAATTCATCCTAAAGCAGAACGCTTGGTTCTTGACCATCTTCGCAATATTCCATATAATCCTGGCACAGCTGTAAGAGTAAATGTACCAGATGGAACCTATATATTTTTTGATTGGGGAAACGGGAAGTATAGATATAACGATCGCTTATTTTCAGACGAACAAGATCGCGTTATTAGAAATCCAAAATTGCGCAAGGAAGCAGCTAAGCGTGATTTATTTGGAAACCCCCGAGACTGAAATTGGGATTTAGTGTGTTGAAAGGAAAAATTTGACCTCTTGCAGGTCTTTTTTTACCTTGGGAAAAGGATGATAGCTCAGTTTAGCAAAGGTAGAGTCTGTATCTTCCACATAAGCTGCGGTGCTAAGTCGAAGACCAATTACCCAAAGTAGTTTATCCCCCTCCCACAAACAACAAACCTTTGCTTTTTCCAGAGGAGAGAGATGATTTTCATTCAGTAAGTCGGATACTTTTTTGTGATGTCCAGATTGTATCTCAAATCGGTCTCCTTCTTCCCAGCTTTTTATTACGAAATTTTGCATGTTATTTCGAATGGGAATGTATTCAATCTGAGCATTCCGGCTGAACTGTATAGTTGATGTTGAATGCACAGTTAAATGACCACCTGGAAGATTTACTTTTAAGGGAAATGAGCTTGACAGCTTAGTTTTAAATAATTTCATATTGCTAGATCGCTGGAGCCATAACTTTTCATTAAAGTAGGAAACCTCCCAGGGCGGATATTGAAGTACGTGATTGTGACCAGACTTTAATATTTGCTCGGCCTGATTTTCGTTTAAGTCTAAGATAAGACACAACAGGCCTGTTTTTAACTCGTAATTGGGTAGTTTTTCGGTAGAGATAATAGCCATTTCTCCGTTCCAATATGCATGTGATGCAATGAAAGTAAGGCAAAAGTGGTATAAAAGCTGCTGCTCTCTAGTTATATGTCTCTGAGTTGTCTCCAATCGTTTAGTAAGACCTTGGATTTTTTTATCCACTAAAGGAAAGACTTCATTTCGAAAAAAATTTCGCAAATATTGACTTTTAAGATTTGACTTATCTGTTTGAAAGGGTATACCATGCTCTCTTGCATAGTCGAGTATTTCCGTTTTAGTCAAACACAATAGCGGACGAACCCTATTCTCCAAAACAGTTGAGATTCCTGTTAACCCATGGCCGCGAGTGCCTAGGAAAAAACGCATAACCATGGTTTCATGCTGATCATTTTTATGATGGGCTGTTAAAACATATTTGCTATCTCTATCCTTCATTATTTGCTCAAACCACTTGTATCGTGCTTCTCTGGCTATATCCTGAAAGTTTCCCTGTGAAGATTGGATCCGGATATCTTTTTTTAAAAAAGGAACTTTGAGCTTATTCGCCCATTCCATTGCACAGACTTCGTCTCGATATGAATCAGTTTCACGAGTATGATAATTTACATGGGCTGCAGTCAAATTTGTAAAACCCATTTTGATCATCATTTCGATCAAAACTTGCGAGTCCGGCCCACCACTAAGGGCTATAAGCAAACTATCTTCTTTTTTTAAAGGTGTTTGCTCTTTAATAAATGCATTAAGTTTTTCTAAAGGTTTCATCCTTTTTTAAGTGAGCGGTGGTATTTTTGAGCGTTACGGAGATGCTCGGAATATGTTTTCGAAAACGAGTGGGTGCCGGGTTGTTCGGGGTTTGCACAAAAGTAAAGATAGTTGTGGTCTTCCAGTTCTAAAACGGAATTGATACTATTCAAACTAGCAAGTCCTAAAGGGCCTGGTGGCAATCCAGTATTTCTATAAGTATTATAGGGGGAATCGATTTCCAAATCCTTATACAAGATGCGGGTAACTCCTTTGGGTAGTAAATACTTTATGGTCGGATCAGCTTGTAAAGGCATATTTATTTCTAAGCGGTTGTAATATACTCCTGCTATGCGATCCATCTCCTTGATAGAATTTGTTTCTCTATCTACAATGGAAGCTAAGATGTAGGCTTCTTTAGCATCCAATCCTAGTGCCCCTAATTTCTCCTTTTGTTTGGCCTGCTGCCAAAAATTTTTCCCTTCTCTGTAGATCCGGTCCATATAATTTTCAACTGTGACATCCCAGTACATTTCATAAGTGTTTGGAATGACCCAGTGAGGATGCTGTTTCCAATCCTTATTTTGCTTTAGGTACGAGATTATTTGAATAGAGTCTATTTGTAAATTTCGGGTTCCACGTATTAAAGCTTCTGTTACCGACTCTATTTCTGGAATGGTGACTAGAACGGGATTTTGTACTCCACTGCGCAATCGGCGAATTAACTCTACTAGAGAGAGGTTCTTTTCTAACTCATAGCGTCCGGAATAAATATGGTTGTTCAAATTCATTCGTTCGCCCATGAATTCAAATAGAGAGATCTGTACATTTGGAAGTGAGGTATCAATATGGTTTTGCAATTGATTCCAGTCCGTTCCTGAATGAATATAAAGAACGCGGTTAGGTTCATTGGAGTTCCACATCGGGTGTGCCTTCCAAATTTGATAATAGGCAAGGCTGGCAACTAGTAAAGTGAGTAAAACAATTACTCCAGCTACTCTCAAAAAGAGGTTAAGAAATTTAATACTGCTCCTTTTCATTGGGGAAATCGCCTGATTTTATGTCCTTAATATACGTTTTAACGGCTTCTGTCATCTCAGAATATAAATCCAGGTATCTTCGTAGAAATCGAGGATGGAAGTCTTTTGTTATTCCCATCATATCCTGCCCTACGAGGACTTGACCACTAACTCCACCTCCGGCACCAATTCCGATAGTGGGAATGTCTAATGAGTTCGTTACAGAAGTTGCTAATTCAGCGGGTATTTTTTCGAACACCACGCCGAAACATCCCAGCTCTTGTAATAAGGTTGCATCTTTTCGGAGTTGCTCAGCCTCGTGCTCTTCTTTAGCTCGAACGGAGTAGGTCCCAAATTTATAGATGGATTGAGGGGTTAATCCCAAGTGTCCCATAACAGGTATTCCAGCTGATATGATTCGTGATATGGACTCCTTGATTTCTGCACCTCCTTCCAGCTTCACACCGTGAGCTCCTGATTCTTTCATAATACGTATGGCAGAATGAAGGGCTTCCCTGGAATTTCCTTGATAAGTTCCAAATGGTAGATCAACTACTACAAAGGCTCTATTTACACCCCGAACAACAGATGATGCATGGTAAATCATTTGGTCAAGAGTGATGGGTAAGGTCGTTTCATGACCGGCCATTACGTTTGAAGCAGAGTCACCAACAAGAAGTACATCAATTCCAGCCCCATCAAGTATGCGAGCCATAGAATAGTCATAAGCGGTAAGCATACTGATTTTTTCATTTTCAGCTTTCATTTGCTGCAAGACGTGGGTAGTAACTCTTTTAGCTTGCTTTTTCATGAGAATCTCGTTTTCTTTTGCCATAAATGTACTACATTAGCTAAATATAATCGAATGACACACACTATGCCTCGCAAACTATTAATATTTGCTTTATTATCAATCCTTTTTGCTTGCTCCACTGATTTTGATTTAACGACTGGCGGTGAAGAACGAACTGTTGTGTATAGTTTGTTGAGTGAACAGGATTTCGAGCACTTAATTCGTGTTGAAAAAATGTTTGTGGATGAAAATGTTCCACCACGGGAGTTAGCTCAGGATGAAGCTGAAGTTTACCATGACAATATTGAAGTAACTTTGACCAAGTTGGGTGACCGCACATTTACATTGGATAGAATCAATGTAACTGATCAAGGTCTTGAAAGAGATTCTGGGCTTATGATCACAGATCCAAATTACTTATATCAAATTCCGCAAAGTAGAATTAACTTGTCTGCTGGGGACAGTGTCACTCTTCGCGTGGAAAGAGAAGGTGAAATTCTTGCAGAGGCAGGCACTTCCATGGTGGGTCCTTCTACAGTAAGTCAACCTCGCTCAGATCTTCCCGTAAGTATTCTTCCCAACCGATCTTTAACTATTAACTGGAACGATGCGAATAACGCTTCATTTTATGACGTATTACTTCGCTTTGTGATTACTGAAAGAAAGTCTGGAGAAGATAATACTATCTTTTTGGAATGGATAGCTACTACGGGTTTGGAAGAGAGTATATACATGCTGAATGGAGAGAGAATGTACAATTTCTTAGAAGCCGAATTGGTATCTGACCCTACAATTACCCGTAGAATAGAGCGAATAGATATCGAAATAAGTAGTGGTGGACGAGCTTTAAAGACTTTTTTAGACATCACCAGCCTGAATACGGGTATAACAAGCTCCCAGGTTCAGCCCGACTATTCCAATGTAACAAACGGCTTGGGATTGTTTTCAAGCCGAAGAAGTAGTATTACTCCTGGCTTTTTTATTTCCCAAACTACATTGGATTCTTTGCGATCAAACTCGAACACCGCTGACCTTAATTTTAGATAGAGACGTCATTTTGTCACATTTCCTGTTAGCTAGTCTGCCATAGTTTTACGATCAAGCCATTTAGACTGACCATAAGACAGTTTTTCTGTATTGGCATATGTATTGATTCTTTCTTTAGTAAATTGTTAAAGTAAAAGAATTTATACATGAGTAAAATAATTGGAATTGACTTGGGAACTACCAATTCATGTGTTTCTGTAATGGAAGGTAATGAACCGGTAGTTATTCCTAATGATGAAGGGAAAAGAACTACGCCATCTATCGTTGCCTTTATGGATAATGGTGATCGCAAAATTGGTGATTCTGCAAAACGTCAGGCTATTACCAATCCGGCTAGAACTATTTCTAGTATCAAACGATACATGGGTTCTAGATACAACGAGATGAAAGATGAGATTGAAAACTCTTCTTACAAAATCACAAAAGGTGATAATGATACAGTGCGCGTTGAAATAGATGGTCGACAATACACACCACAAGAAATTTCTGCTATGATTCTTCAAAAAATGAAGAAGGTAGCAGAAGATTATTTAGGGTCTGAGGTAACTGAGGCCGTGGTAACTGTTCCTGCATATTTTAACGACTCGCAACGGCAAGCAACTAAAGAGGCCGGAGAAATTGCAGGCTTGAAAGTAAGTCGAATTATTAACGAGCCGACAGCCGCTTCTTTAGCTTACGGCTTAGATAAAAAAACTGAAGACTCTACCATTGCGGTATATGACTTAGGAGGAGGTACATTTGATATTTCTATTCTAGATCTTGGCGATGGCGTTTTTGAGGTTAAGTCTACAAATGGTGACACTCGTTTAGGTGGTGATGATTTCGACCGCGTTATTATCAATTGGATGGCCGATGAGTTTAAAAATCAGGAAAATGTAGATCTGCGAAAAGATCCTATGGCCATGCAACGGCTCAAGGATGCAGCTGAGAAAGCTAAAATTGAATTGAGTGCTTCTAACGAGGCTGATATCAATTTACCATACATAACTGCTATCGACGGTGTGCCAAAACACCTTGTAATGAAGTTGTCGCGATCTAAGTTCGAGCAATTGGCAGATGACTTAGTAAATCGCACACTGGAGCCTTGTAAATTAGCAATGAAAGATGCTGGTTTATCAACATCTGATATTGATGAGATCATTTTAGTAGGTGGGTCCACTCGGATTCCACGCGTTCAAAAAGCAGTGGAAGACTTTTTTGGTAAAAAGCCAAATAAAAGTGTAAATCCCGATGAGGTTGTAGCTATTGGAGCTGCCATTCAAGGTGGAGTCCTAAGTGGAGATGTACAAGATGTTCTGTTATTAGATGTGACGCCTTTATCTTTAGGGATTGAAACAATGGGCGGCATATTTGACACAATCATAGAGTCGAACTCTACAGTGCCTACTAAGAAGTCGAAAGTTTATTCTACAGCAGCTGATAATCAACCTTCTGTTGAAATCCATGTACTTCAGGGTGAACGGAAAATGGCAAAAGATAATCGTGCTGTAGGTCGATTTATTTTAGATGGAATACCACCAGCACCAAGGGGAGTGCCACAAATTGAGGTTTCTTTTGATATTGACGCGAATGGTATGATCAATGTGTCAGCAAAAGACAAAGGAACCGGCAAAGAGCAAAGCATTCGGATTGAGGCTTCCACAGGTTTATCTGAGGAGGAGATCGCACAAATGAAAGCAGATGCAGAGAAAAACGCTGAGGCTGACGCTAAAGCAAAAGAACGTGTGGAGAAAGTAAATACTGCTGATAGTCTGATCTTCCAAACAGAGAAGCAAATGAAAGAATTTGGAGATAAAATTCCAGATGATAAAAAAGGAGCTATCAATGATGCTTTAGCTGGATTGAAAGAAGCCCATTCGGGTGAAGATATCGATAAAATTGATGAAGCGACCCAGAAATTGAATGATGCCTGGTCAGCTGCTTCTCAAGAAATTTATCAAGCTCAACAAGAGGCCGGTGGTGCTGAAGGTGCCCCAGGCGGAAATGCTGGAGCTGAATCTGGCAATGGTCAAGCAACTGGTGAAGATGATCAGGAAGATGTGACCGATGTGGAATTTGAAGAGGTTGATGGTGATAATAAATAACCAACTCTTCTGAAAACAAAGAGGGGCTCTTGCTAAAAAGCAAGAGCCCTTTTTTTATTTTACTGCTTTTAACGCGCTTTCGTATTGTTTTTCATAATCTTCAAGGACTTGAAATACGTAGAATGGAGCTAAAATCCGCTCTACAATACCATTGCCCGATATCTTTAATTCGATATTGATTTTATTCTCTCTATCTTCTTTCTCCCTACTATTAAGTGATGCCTGCAGGGTATAAAAGGGATGATCGAATTCTTGGCTGAACGCCGTGGCGGAGTCATTATATCTAGACGAATAAATAAGCTTTAATTCTTCTTCGTCCTCAATGGAAAGTAAATAAATAGACTTTTCTGTTTCAGAAGAACTGGTTACTCTTTGACTCCTGCGATAACCCTGAACCCATTCTGGGAAGAAATTAGGGTTCGTAAGATATTTGTAGACATTTGCCGTTGAGTGCTTGCTCGATAAACTAATCTGATCCTGGTATTCAGTTTTAATAAAGCCAAATACAACTATCCATGATATGAAGGCTAGAAATATGATTCCCAAAATCCAAGAAAGAACTTTTTTTGCCATTTCAGGAATCCTTTTCTGAGTACGTTATCGAATCAGCGTTACATCGCCTTTCCTGATCTGTTCTTCACCATTGGGTAATCGGAGTTTGATAAAGTACAAATATACCTCAGGCGGAGCTAGTTCGCCCTGGAAATCACCATCCCATCCTTTTACATCAGGTCCAAATTCAACATAGACTTCAGTTCCCCATCGACTGTAAACCCGAAATTCCTCTATGAGACCTTCTATGTTCTCAGCATTTGTAATCACAGGTAAAAATACGTCATTTATCTCATCGCCGTTAGGGGTGAATGCATTCGGTATATCAATATCCGGAGGTACGCCCTCAATAAAAATACTTGCTTGATTGACACATCCATTGGAATCAATTACAGTTACGATAAGCTCTTGAGAACCTTCTTCAATGACATTAATTTCTATTGAGTCGCCGGAGAGTTCCAAGTCCATACCATTGAAGTTATATTCGTATTGCGCAGATCCTTCAGGTAATTCAGGCTCTGTACTTACTTCAATGATAGCCGTTCCACCAACTCCAATTTCAGTGCCTGGCAGAACCATTATATCAATAAAGTCCAATAACGAATAAAGATTAACCACAGCTTGGCCTCGATTCAGACAACCCATATCATCAAATGCCTCTAAGGTGAAAATTGTTGGCTCACTTACAATAGCCGAATTATTAAAGCACCCTGTACAACTTAGTCCGCTTGTATTATTAACCCAATTTGGGTCTGTAAGCCCGGAATTATCCACTAATATATCTACAGGCTCACCTGGACAGGTGATTACCGGCGGAATGGGTATTGGTGGTATGTCCACAGTTACAGTGACGGTTGCTGAGGTCGGGCAACATCCTTCCTCTTTACCTTCTACCATATATGTTTGAGTAGTAGGCGTGGTAATTGTTGGGTTTGGACAATCTGTGCAGCTAAGCCCTTGTTCAGGACTCCAGGATATATCAGTATAATTATCTGCATTGAGAAGTATGACCTCTACAGGTTTATTTGCGCAAACCGTCGTATCGGTTATAGAAAGTTCCATATTGGGATTGATGACTTCTATATAAATACTATCCTCGCTAACACAGGCATTGTTGGTAACCGTACGAACGTAGAAATTGGAATCTAGTGCTTCCACTAAAACATTCTGTTCTTCTTCTCCAAATACGATACTTCCATCCATAGGTTCCCAACTGAATTCAGCATCGGGGTATAGGGTAGGAGCAGTGGTATTAAGTGATATACTAAAGGTGTCTCCACGACAATATTTGTTACACTCTTCATTCGGTGGCGGAAAATTTTCAAGGAAATATTCATTGGGTAATGAGTCTACCCTGACAACGAGTGTATCAAAAACTGAGCAATTATTTTCACCTTGAAATTCAAAAAATATCTGTCCAGACTGGGTTGCCTCCACGGTCAATCGCTGAGGTCGCTCTGTAATATCAATAATGGAGGTGTCAGATGCTGCCCAAGTGAAAGTTACACCCGAGCGAATAAAAAAATCAATATCCTCAGGGGCTCCTAAACATATAAAAAGAGTATCGCTTGGATTTAATCGCAATTCATCATCAAAAAATTCCGGAACGAAAAATGTGTCAGCTTGACATGAGCCTATAAATCCACGAACAAAAACTGTGTCGTCTCGTGAGACTGGCTCGTACAAAATTGATTCTCCAAATCCCAGCTCCTGTTCTTCACCATCTAAATCTCTGGTATACCAAAAATAAGAGGAAGCTCCTGATGCTCTGAGAGGCAATCCATTATTGAAACAATATGGGGCTGTTTCTAAGGGAATAATTTCCAATGGAATAGAGGAGTAGAGATCAAATGTGATTTCATAAACCACTACCGCTAAAACTGGATCGCTGAAAAAAAATGTAAAATTCCCGGGATCTGTGTTTAGATCACCATCTGGAATTTCAAAAACAAACCGTTTTGTTTTTTCTCCAGGTAAGAAAACCAGATCGTCGGGCATATCTGTAAAAAAAGAATCAACATCCGAATTGTCTGAAGTCACGGAAAATCTGACGGTATCAGTTAGCGGGCGAAAGCTGAGATCTAAAATTAGCGTGTCGGGACAGCCTTCAACTACGATTTGGTCGGCTCCAGAAGCCAAGCGAACAGACAAGTCCTGCCCAAATAAGTTAGAAGCCCAACTCATACATATAACTACAAAAAAAAGATATCTATAACCCATAGTTCATTTCTTTAGTACGTAAATATACAGGAATGAAGTCAGATGTCAAGCACAAATTAAGACAATCAACTCTATTCGCATTCTTCCAGCCATATGTTGATTGAATCCAAACCCACAAATTTAGATTCATCTACCCATTTACTCTGGATGTAATTAATTACATTAGAGATATCCGCTGCACTTAAATTGGGGTTTGCTGGCATCTGTCGCTTGTATCTTACGCCATCCTGCTCAATGATATTAATCCTACCGTTGCGAATAATACAACTCCAATAAGCGGGACTAGTGGTTGATTTACGAAGAGATGGGATTTCCTTTCCTAATCCCAATCCATTGTCCAAGTGACAATTACTGCATTGTGCTTCATAAATATATTTTCCTTGCGGAAAGGGCTCATTTTGGCAGCTTTCTCCAATTATCAACAAAAAAAATAGTAATGCGCTAGCTACCAGACTCCACTTCATTCAATAGCGTTTCAATATCCTCCATAAATCGGTTTACTTCTTCCTCGTTTGTACCATCGCAAAAAGAGCGTACGTGTTTATTGGGATCGACTAGTATTAAGCGTCCACTGTGATCAAAACCACCAGGCGCCTCAGGATCTTCTTTTGCAACGCTGAAATAATCCTCTGCTATGTCGTATATTTCTGTGATATCTCCTGTAACAAAATGCCAGCGTTCGCTACTTACGCCCAAATTATTCGCGTAAACGTTTAATCGAGGAACGGAATCCCTTCTGCTGTCGACAGAGTGACTTAAAAATAGGAGGCGGTCGTCCCCTTCAAAACGATCATAGATCCGCATCATTTGACTTTTCACAACCGGACAAATTGTTGGGCAACTGGTAAAAAAGAAATCAACGATATAAACCTTATCTTCAAAAGTTGCAGGGGTAACGCGCTGACTGTCTTGGTTGATAAAGCTAAAATCCGGTATGGTATGATATGTAGTATCATTCCCATCAATGTTTTTATGCCCAATAATGGGAAGCGGCTTTTGCTCGGATTGACAGGCAATAAGTCCAATACTTAATATACCAAGTAAGAATATGACTCTATTCATATTTTGGGTTTTCCAGTGTGCTTTGTGCATAACTTATATTTTCAGCAAAACCTTCTCTCATTTTCCACAATTTTCCCCGCTCATCAACCAGGTAAAGTTTCAATTGCGCTTTATCCTTGTATGGAGTTGGATTGTATTTCTCCATCCATTGCATCATTTCGTTGTAAGACTGTTCCAGGCCTTCATGTGCGGCCTCTAATTCTTTTTTATACCCTTCTGTATATCCGGCTTCTTGAGCTTGCATTCGCTCTTCCAGGGACTTCATCATCAGTTGAATATCCTTCATTTTAGGCATAAGCTCATCATCGTGAATTCGCTTTACTTCGTTTTCAAGTCGCGTTACTTCATCCGGATTAAATTCTGAACCGTCTGATTTTTTCTTTTGGCTAGTATCACAACTTAATAGAAGGCCCAGGCTTAAGAATAAGGCAAAAAAGAGAGATTGATTATTCATAACTTTTGGTCATTAGGGTGTTTATTTGAAGATAAAAACTCGCAGATTCGTTGTTTTGTTGTTGAAAAACCGATGGATTATCAACTTCACGAGATTGAATAGTCATTATTTTCAAATCTGGATCATTTTTTATTAAATAGTGACAAATACCTTCCATGTTTTTGCTGTGGAAAGCGCCATTGATATGGTAGAGCTGGACGCCATCTTTTTTCTCTTTTAGTAGACTTTCGGCCATAGATACGTCCTTAATAGCCTGCGCATATAAAAAATCTTCAGAGCCATGACCAGGCATATTTTTTCCCATCTCAAGTACCTCAGCATAGCTACTTAGTGTGGTGTCAACTGAAAAGTCCAGATCGGGCACCAGATGAGGAGCTATTTCTAGTTTGGAGAGCGAATCAATTCCATTTTTAAAAACAAAAGATGCATACTGGCGAGGAATATTTGTGGCAATGATGCGAACCTGTCGCTCCAAAGCGAGTTTTAATAGCGGCTTATAATCCGTATCATAGTTTGGCCATGTTCGTGTATATTGTTCGAATCGCTTGAGAGGAAAAACACCATTCATTAATTCATTTAAGATGGGCTGTTGGTCGCGCTCAAACATTTCCATCCCCATGACACAGCTTTTTCCTTCGCGAGATAAAGATTTAAGAATTTCAAGCTCCATCCAATGACAGATGGGATTATTATGGAGTTCCCCGAATATGATGACATCCGCTTTGTCGATTTCTTTAAGCATCTTTTCAGAAGTAACCTCTTTACCCTTTTGATTAAATAGGCTATATGCTACCTGACCGGACAGAAAAGAAGGAATGATCCATATTAAAGCGTAAAGTGCAATTCTAATTCTACAATTCATAGACAAAATGTTAGGCGATTGATTAACCAAAACACGCATACCGTGTTTAAAACAACATAAAAGTACTTAAAATATGACGAGTCATCCCTCCCGGACAGCGATTCTTTGGTTTAGGCAAGATTTAAGATTGCACGATAATGAGGCACTAACCGAAGCAATCCAATTATGTGATAATATTATCCCTGTGTATGTTTTTGATGAGAGACTTTTTCAGACCACAGATCGCTACAAATTTGCAAAGACAGGTCCTTATCGAGCGCGGTTCATTTGGGAAAGCGTAATAGAATTACGAAAAAATCTGCTCAAAAAGGGTAGTGACCTTATTATCCGTTGGGGAAAACCTGAGGAGGAGGTTCTTCATATCGCGAATACAATGAAGTCCAATTGGGTGCTTTGCAATCGCGAGCGGACGAAAGAGGAAGTTGAAGTCCAGGACGCCTTGGAACAAAACCTGTGGGCGATCGGTCAAGAATTAAGGTACTATCGCGGAAAAATGTTGTATTACACAGCAGATTTGCCTTTTCCGGTACCTCAGACCCCAGATATATTCACACAGTATCGGAAAGAGACTGAAAAGGTTGTGTCTGTCCGGGCCCCATTAGAACCACCTACCCAAATTCATAGTCAGTTTAATGATTTGCCGAAGGGGGAAATGCCTCCGCTCGACAAACTACAAGGCGAAAACGCGAATAAAGAGATGGATGATCGAGCTGCCTATCTGTTCCCTGGTGGAGAATCTGCAGCCTTAGCCCGCCTGCACGAATTTATATGGGAAACCAATGCCATAGCTACTTATAAGAAAACACGCAATGAGTTATTGGGCAAGGATTTCTCTTCAAAATTCAGTGCCTATCTGGCGCAGGGCTGCCTATCTCCTAAAAAGATATACGAAGAGGTAGAGAAGTATGAACAGCAAGTCGAGAAAAACAATTCAACCTACTGGATAAAATTTGAATTGATGTGGAGAGATTTTTACCGATTGATGGCTAAAAAGTATACGGATAAAATTTTTCACTTTGGGGGCCCGAAGTCTGAACCTCCGGAAAAGGCTTTAGAAAACTGGGAAAGATTCAATGCATGGGCTGAGGGTCGTACCGGTATTCCATTTATTGACGCCAATATGCGCGAAATTAATGAAACTGGATATATGTCGAACAGAGGACGCCAGAATGTGGCTTCTTATCTGATTAAAGATTTACAAGTCGATTGGCGAATGGGAGCTGAATATTTTGAATCGCTACTCATCGATTACGATCCCGCCAGTAATTATGGAAATTGGAATTATTTGGCAGGTGTTGGCTCTGACCCTATGGAGAATCGATATTTTAATATTCTAAGTCAGGGCAGGCGGTATGATTCCAATGGAGAATACGTGCGTCATTGGCTTCCTGAATTGGATAATTTCAAGGGTGGTGATGTACATACGATATATGACCTGTCAGAAAGTGAGTGGACAGAAAATCAGTTACATATTAATTATAATCGACCGCTCATACAGCCGGATTGGTAGGATAATTTTTGCGGCTCTCGGTAAGCGGTTACGCTTACCGCATCGGGCTATCCACTAGTAGTCAGGTCTTCACGCGCTGGCATCCGTATGGCTGCGGTGGCTTCCGTTCGGTCGCCTCCTCCCTCCACGGCTGCTAAGCGCCTGCAGCCCTGCCTGCCGCTTCTATCCCTGCCGCCCCCTCATAGCATGCCACTTGCCACTCCACCCAAGACAAACTAAAAACACCCCGTCATCCATTGATCGACGAAGCTGCAAAGGAGCGAAGGCTGTGCGGCCCCGACCCGGGATCTCCTGCTCTCAAACCGTTCATTTGCTCCTTACAATACACCCAATAAGAACAAAACATCTCCTCATCCCGCGCACCGATTCGGGATCTGTTCTTCGCATTCCGTTTATTTACTAGGGGATTCCGCATCGTTGTGCCCTAAATCCCCAATACATGGGAAAAGGGCATGCGGAATGAGGAATGTGTTGTGGGTTTGCGTTTTTTTTACCTTAATTTTCCTATGCCCCGCGTCAGCGATGGGGAAGGGCGACCCCATTCATTGGGGTGGCGTGCGAGCGCAGCGAGTACCGATAGCCTGAACCGTAGCGCACACGAGATCCGCCGTTAGGCGGATTCTCGGTGGACGCCCAAATCAAAATAATAAAGTATAAGCTTATTTCTTCTTTTTAATAAGAGAATAGGGGAAAGCGGATACAATTTGTATTTTTGTTGCGCAATAAAATACCATGAAGGGAGAACGATATTTACTCCAGACGGCTCAACTTGATATAACGCTTCAAAGACTGGCTCATCAACTCATTGAGAATTATGATGATTTTAAGGATACTTGTATTATAGGCATTCAACCGCGCGGAGGTCTGCTTTCTGATCGTCTACGAGATATTCTTCTCGAACTGGGTCATTTTCAATTTGAATATGGGAAAATTGACATTACATTTTATCGAGATGATTTTCGGCAGCGCGATAAGCCTTTAACTGCTTACAAAACGCAGGTCGATTTCCTGGTAGAAGATAAACGCGTGATATTGGTTGACGATGTTCTTTTTACCGGTCGAACGGTACAGTCTGCACTAACAGCATTATCTGATTTTGGTCGCCCTAGCACCGTTGAGTTACTCGTCCTGGTAGATCGCAGGTTTCATCGAGAATTACCGCTAGAAGCGGATTATGTGGGTGCGCAAGTAGATGCGCTTGATGATGCATACGTTCGAGTAGAGTGGAAGGATCCCAATGGACAGGATGCAGTCAAACTATTAAGTGCTAAAGAAAGTGAAGAATGAGCACATATAATCAATTAAGCACTAAGCATTTACTAGGTATTCAACAACTTAGCGAAAAAGATATTAACCTTATTTTTGATCATGCTTTTAAGTTCAAGGAGGTAATCAATCGGCCTATTAAAAAAGTCCCTTCTTTACGCGATGTTACTATCGCTAATTTATTTTTTGAAAATTCTACGCGGACAAGAATTTCTTTTGAGTTAGCTGAAAAGAGACTTTCAGCAGATACCATCAATTTTTCAGCTTCGAGTTCTTCTGTAAATAAAGGTGAGACATTGTTAGATACGGTCAATAATATACTTTCGATGAAGGTAGATATTGTAGTTATCCGTCATCCGGCTGAAGGAGCTGCTCATTTTTTGAGTCAACATATTCCAGCTCAAATAGTAAATGCAGGGGATGGAACGCATGAACATCCCACTCAAGCTTTGCTTGATCAGTTTTCACTTTTTGAAAAATGGGGCTCATTAAAAGGAAGACGAATAGCTATTGTTGGAGATATTTTGCATTCCCGAGTAGCTCTAAGTAACATATTCGGACTTAAGAAATTAGGAGCTGAAGTCATGGTCTGTGGTCCGCCTACCTTAATCCCCGCGCACTTGGAAAAAATAGGAGTGCAGGTTTCTTACGATTTAGACAAGACCTTACAATGGTGTGAGGCTGTAAATGTATTGCGTATTCAACTTGAACGTCAGGAGGGAAAATATTTCCCATCTCTTAGGGAATACACCAAGTATTTTGGAATTGATCTGGAACGCCTCGATAAAATTGATCATAAGATAACGATCATGCATCCCGGGCCCATAAATAGGGGAATTGAACTTCACAGTGATGTAGCGGATTCAGAACATTCTATAATACTCGATCAAGTTGAAAACGGGGTAGCCGTTCGTATGGCTGTTTTATATTTGCTTGCCTCACACAAGGGTGAACAGATTGAAACTTTATAAACATAACATTTATAGCGATATATGCGTTTTATCAAAAAAATAAATATGAGTTTTATACGCCCAGTTTTTCTGGCTTTGGCTATGCTAAGTGCGCTAACTTCTATAGCCCAATTGGAGCTTAAGGTGAGCATAGATGATTATGCTCAAGACACCTTGTTTTTGGGATATTACTATGCCAATAAACAATATTTCTTAGATACGGCATTCCGGCAAAACGATGTATTCACTTTTGAATCCGATGACAATATCCCTCAGGGGTTATACTTATTATACAATCCCGCTAGTCGGAAGTACCATGATGTTATCATGAATGAGGATCAAAAATTTTCTATCCAAACGGATACCTCATTTAATTTAAATGCTATTTCATTTTCAGGCTCATCTGAAAATAAAGATTTCTATGAATACATTCGATATATATCAAAAATGCGTTCTAAAGCTCAAGAGTTGCAATCGCAATTGCCTGACGAAAATGCTCAGCAAATGCTGGAAAAGTTAAATGCGGAGGTTAAAGTAGAGCAAGATAAAATTATTGATAACTATGGCAACTCGATTTCCGGCTTGATTGTAAAAAATAGCCGGGAGGTAGATTTTCCAGAGTTCGAAGGTACAGAAAAGGAAATTCAGCAGAAAAAATACAACTATTTTAAGGCTCATTTCCTTGATCACATCGATCTTAAGGATGAACGTTTGATGCGTACGCCTTTCTTTTTCAATAGCCTTGAGCAATATATAACGCAAATTGTCCCCCAAATCCCAGATTCCCTTATAGAAGGCTTAGATCGAATTTTGCTCCCAATGGTGGATGAAAATTCGGATGCTTTTCGCTTTTTTCTGTCTCATTTTCTAAATAAATATGCCAAAAGTAAAATTGTAGGCCATGATGCCGTCTATGTTCATTTAGCTCAAAATTATTATGGACAAGGCATGGCAGATTGGGTTTCAGAAGAGACTCTCGATCGAATCGTTGATGAGGCCAATAAAAAATCTGGCGTATTGATAGGAAATATAGCCCCCGATATTGCTCTTCTGTCTCTTCCAGGTAATAAGCGCTTCTCACTATATGATATTGAATCTCCGTTTACCGTATTGTATTTTTGGGATCCGGATTGTGGGCATTGCAAAAAGCAAACTCCAGATGTAATTTCATTTTTCAGAGAATATAAAGATAAAGGAGTGGAGCTAGTTGCTATCTGCACAAAACTTAATTCGGATGCAGAAAAAGAGTGCTTAGCTTCTATAGAAGATAAAGAGGGTATGGAAATCCTAACAAATGCGTATGATCCCTTTTTGCGTTCCCGGTACAAACAGAAATACGATATTCGAACTACCCCAAGGATTTATATTTTGGATGAAGACAAGAAAATTATAATGAAGGGTATTGCAGGTAATAAGTTAAAGGAAGTGATGGAATACTTCATGAAAGAAAGCGAAAAAAGCTAGGGGATTGTGTTTAAAAGCCTGGATCGATATATTATTAAAAAGATAGGGCCACCTTTTTTGGTGGCCTTCTTCATATCTCTGTTTGTTTTGATGATGCAGATTCTCATGGTCTATATCAAATCGATCTTGGGTAAAGGCGTGAGTAATCTCGAGTTATTGGAATTGATTGGTTACCTCACGATATCTTTAGTTCCCCGCGCTCTTCCATTAGCCGTATTAATCGCCATGGTAATGGTTTTTGGTGACCTGTCTGAAAAGTACGAATTAGCGACCATGAAGTCCGCAGGAATTTCTTTGCAGCGAATTTTACGGCCTGCTTTAATATTTGGATTCGCCATAAGTGCTTTTAGTTACTACTGTTCCAATACAATTATTCCGATAACCAACTTAAAGTGGATGACGCGTTTGAGTGATATTAGGAACCAGAAACCAGCCTTGAGCCTGGAGGAAGGTGTTTTTAATTATGATTTTGGCGGGTATGCCATTAAAATTAGTAATCGAAATGATGAAACAGGGGAATTGAAGGACGTAATGATCTACGATCATAAAAACGTGCGGGAGGGGGTAGTTAATATTATCATGGCTGATAAAGGTAGAATGTACTCCACACCTGATCAGAAATTTTTGGTCATGAAGCTCTACGATGGATTTCAATTTCAAGAGTTAAAGGAAAATCCAGGCAAGAAAAACAGACCAACAGTTCGATCTGAATTTAAGTCTTATACGAAGGCTTTTGATATGAGTCAATTTGAACTTAATAAAACTGACGAGAATCGGTATAAATCACTTGAGGCCATGCTATCTGCGAGTCAGCTTTTAGAGGGCTTAGATTCGCTTAAAGAGGTGCGAGATCAAATCGAAGAGATCATGTCCGAAACTGTGCGTCGGTTTGTTCGATCTGAAGTTAGAGACTCAAGCGAGGATCTATCTTCAAACTCATCTATTAAATACTCATCCAAGTCCAATCCAACCAAGACTTCCGTGCAAGATCAGGTTTCTGATGAAAACAGTATGGAACGTTTTAGGGGAGCCGGTCAAGACTCAATTCGATCGACACTACCGGATTCATTGCGTCCTGCTGTTTTGAACCAAATGCTTCGATCAGAATGGAGTTCAATTCTATCTCGGGCCAATGGGATTGCAACAAGTCGTTATAATTCACTGCGTTCGGCTAGCTTTAAGACAGAAAGATTAGAGCGTTCTACAGCCAAACACTACTACGAACTTAATACTAAGTTTTCAACGGCCTTAATGTGTTTAATTTTTGTTTTGATTGGAGCCCCGATGGGAGCAATTATTCGCAAGGGTGGGTACGGATATCCACTTCTCGTTAGCATTATATTTTTCATGCTTTACATTGTTTTATTTATACTTACTGGACAACTTTCTAAATCACTTACCATGAACCCCATACTGGCTGCCTGGTTGCCAAACCTGATTCTACTTCCAATCGGTATATTTTTGAGCTATAAAGCCGCTCAGGATTCTAAATTTGATATTATTCAAAAGTGGGCTTCCAAGATCAAAAATTTGATAAAACGGTCTTAACTACTATGAATATTCCCTCAAGAATTCAGCTCTTCCTTCTATTAGCTCTCGTTTTTTGGGTAGTGGGTTTAGTTGTAGCTATTATTTATCCAGAAGGGTCAGCTATTTTTGCGTTAAATTCCTCACACATAAAAGCCATGGATTTATACTTTGTTTTAACAAACAAATGGCCTGAACCAATATCCATATTAATAATTGCCGGTTTGTATGGAATCTTTAAACCTTACCGGGTATTAGTTCTACTTTTCAATGTGGCTGCTATTATGCCTGTGACTTTTGCCATAAAATCTTTGTTGGATAAAAGCAGACCTATTCAAGAATTGGGTTCTAATTTAGCAGTCATTCTTTCCAGGGATATTTCTTTTTTTGCTTCCGATAGTATGTCTTTTCCTTCAGGTCACGCAACCAGTGCATTTGCTTTAGCTGTTTTTTGCGTGTACGAGCCTAAATGTAAACATTGGGGTATAGTGTTTGGGATATTTATTCTTGCTAGCTCAGCAGCAATCAGCAGAGTCTACTTAGGCCACCACTATTCCATTGATGTAGTAATTGGATCTATGTTAGGGGCCTTTTTATCACTAATTATAACAGGCTATTCAGAAAGTAAGTTGCCTTCAAATGTTAAAGGCTGGCGATGGTGGAATAAAAACTGAACTTAGTAGGCTTTTAATTCGGAATCTTTGCTATCAAGTTTTTCTTCCACGCGTTGTAGTTCTTTTTCGCATTCAAGTATTAGGTTTTTAGCCTTCTCCACTTTTTTTTCTAGTTCTGTCATGGGAATCTTTGGATCTTGAAGTTCCTTTAAGAGCTTGTTAATTTGGTCCATTGCTTTATCGTAGTCAAAAGAGGCGCTCATAGCTAATTATTTTTTGGTGATATAGACTGGTTTCCATCTTTAAATGTAATCGTAAACTCTTGATCCAATTCTAAATTTTCTTTGCTTGAAATACGTATCTGGTTTTGTTCCAATGCTACATATCCACGGGATAAAATTCGTTCGGGGCGTAAATCTTCTATTCGCTGATGTACTTGCATCAGTTGTGCCTTCATCAATTCTAACTTTCTTGTCTGTATTACCGTTAATTTTTCCTTCTTATTTTGAATGTCGTTGTATTTCCTATCAACTATTCTTTTGAAGTTGTAACTTAACTCTTGATCGATTGACAGGATCTCGTTTCTGCAATATGAGATCCGTTGCCTTGTCAATTCAACTAACCTTAACTTTGTTGTTTCTAATTGGTATCTAAACCTTTGATTATGTTCCTCTATGAGTTGGGCAACTGCTGTAGGTGTTTTACATGAAGTATGAGCTACTAAATCGAGTACAGATTGATCAATCGCATGTCCGATGCCAACCCAAACCGGCAAGCTACTGCTTGCTATATCCAAAGCTATATTTAGGTTGTCAAAATATCGCAAATCCATTTTACCACCTCCACCTCTGATAATAACGATTAAGTCATAAGAAGAAGGATCGCGTTGTATAAGCTCTAATTGTTTTCGAACTTCGGGTTCAGTATTTTCACCTTGCATGCTGGCCTGGAAAAGGGAAATACGATATTTGGTTTGAGTAGGGGAGGTCTCCAATGTTTCATAGAAATCAGCATAGCCAGCCGCACTTTTGGAAGAAATAACTGCGATTTTCTGAATTACTGAAGGCATCTTTAGTTTGCTGTTAGTATCCAGTACTTTTCTCGTTTTAAGTTGCTGTATAATTTCTAAGCGACGCTGTGTTTCTTTACCCAGTGTAAATGAAGGGTCTATATCTTGGATATGGAGTTTGAGGCCGTACACCTCGTGATATTGAATTTCTGCACTAAAAGCAATTTCTATTCCAGCCTGTAAAACTTCATCGAGTATGTCTCCGTGTTTTTTACGGATAGATTCATATTGATTCCGCCAGATAATTGCTGTTGACTTAGCTTTAATTTGATTGCTATTTTCGTCTTTTTCTGCCAATTCTATATACCAATGCCCTCTGGTTGAATTCACCTTGACAACCTCTGCTGAAATAAAAACAGTCTCGTCAAAATTTAGTGCAATGACTCGCCTGATTTGTCGGTGTAGGTCAAATAAAGAGATAGCTTCCATAGGGTAAATATAAGGCATTAAAAAAGCCCGAAGAATATCATAAACTCTTCGGGCTAACATATTATTTCATGGTGCTAAACTAGTCAAACACTTTCGCTACTTCGTCAGCGGCTTCTTGCAATAAAATTGCAGACTGAACTTTTAAACCAGATTCATCAATGATTTTCTTAGCTTCCACAGCATTTGTTCCCTGGAGACGCACAATAATGGGCACATCTATTTCCCCTAAGTTCTTATATGCGTCAACCACACCTTGCGCTACTCGATCACATCGTACAATACCGCCAAATATATTGATCAATATGGCCTTTACTTTCTCATCGCGAAGGATAATTCGGAAGGCTTGTTCTACACGCTCGGCATTAGCCGTTCCTCCAACATCCAAGAAGTTAGCCGGCTCTCCTCCGGATAATTTTATAATATCCATAGTGGCCATCGCTAATCCAGCTCCGTTTACCATACATCCGACGTTTCCATCTAGATTTACATAATTTAAACCGTGATTTTTGGCCTCAACTTCGATGGGATCTTCTTCATTGAGATCACGCTGCTCAGCAAGATCCTTATGTCGATAGAGGGCATTATCATCCAGACTAACTTTGCAGTCCACTGCGATAATATCATCTGTACTATTTTTAGTACAAGGATTAATTTCAAATAGAGAAGCATCAGAGCCTTCAAAAGCACTATATAGATTAGAGATGAACTTTGTCATCTGCTTGAAAGCCTTTCCAGATAGCCCCAAGTTGAAGGCTACTTTTCTTGCTTGAAAGCCTTGTAGTCCGATGCCAGGATGAACATATTCTTTATACACGAGTTCTGGCGTTTCCTCAGCTACTTTTTCAATATCCATCCCACCTTCTGGTGAGTATACAATTACATTTTGTTTCCGCTCACGATCCATTAGCACGGAAATGTAGTATTCTTCGCAAGCATCAAAGTCTGGCGCATAAGCATCTTCCGCGATAAGTATTTTGCGCACTAACTTCCCTTCACCTTCTAAGCCACCCGGTGTTTGTGGAGTCTTAAGATGCATTCCCAGTATATTGGAAGCATGCTCTTTCAACTCAGCCTCATTTTTTGCCAGCTTAACACCGCCACCTTTTCCGCGGCCGCCTGCATGAATCTGGGCTTTAACCACAGCCGTCTGATGGCCACTTTCTTTGGTTATCTTATTATAGGCTTCCACCGCCTCGTCTATATTTTCTGCAACATATCCTTCTTGGATACTTACACCATATTTTTTAAGTAGTTGTTTTCCCTGATATTCATGTAGATTCATATATAACTTTCTTTTACTTTAGAGATGCTCAAAAATAGGAAAAGTTACATAATACGTATGCAAATAAGACTCAATTCTTATCATTAAACGGATTATGTATTTTGCTTTTCGCTACGTTTTAATTTACTATTACTTTTTTTGTGGTACTTTCTCCAGCAGTTATGAGTCTTAAAAAGTAAAGACCTGAGTGAACCGGAGCTAAAATGTCAAAGTTATTATTTCCTGGACGGTTGTTGACTTGAGCGCCTGTAATGATTTTTCCTTGTGCATCTAATAACTCCCAATCCATTTCCCCTCCATTTTTACTGAAAAAACTAACTTGAATCTGAGTTCCAGTCCGAACGGGGTTGGGATAGAGTGTCAATTTATTTTGATTGATTGGGCTTTCATTGGATGATAACTGAGTAGCCAAAAACCTATTTTTTCCCGATCCGGGAGAACAGCCGTCTGCATTATGAAAAGGGTATACCTCCCAGTCGTAATAAACATCTAATTCCAAAAAGTCGAGGTTTAGCATTGTGTCTGTTGTCCTAAACTCAAAATCAGGAGGTGTAGATATAAACTTCACCTGAGTCAACTCCACAATATATTCATCTGCTCCTTCTATGGATTCCCATCGAATAGTAGCATCATCAAATTGCAAGGGTTCTTCATCGAATCCATCAACCGGTTCAAAAGTTTCCGGATCAAAATTGATGGGATCAGGAATTTCATTTTGACTAATATGATTTAAGCGACCACGCGTGATATCAAAATTCATAGCGTCAATTTGCTCTTCAGAAAAAATCACTGGACAATTACCTCTGGAGTAGGACATGATATTTGCGCCTTCTGCTCGAAAAACTGCTGATGTGGGGTCTACGAGATCTCCCGGACTTAAGCCTCCTGCGCAGCCCCATCGGAACGAAAGATAATCAGCCTTGGTGTCACATAAGCCATCACCAGATACATTACAATTAC
Source organism: uncultured Saprospiraceae bacterium (assembly GCA_964627995.1). Lineage (GTDB taxonomy): Bacteria > Bacteroidota > Bacteroidia > Chitinophagales > Saprospiraceae > JAWLFI01. The sequence continues at coordinate 11,648 of CAZVLN010000015.1, read as the reverse complement.
TGCTATCGGCATATTCGACCAGGCGATTACGATTGCCCACTCGATCTGGCGCTTGTTCTCCATATTCATAAGTTATACCCTCCCAACCGGAGAAAGTATGGGGAAGAGAGAAAAAATGACCTAGTTCATGAGCCCAGGTAGCTGCAACCGGACCTAAGCAATTTTTGCTTAAAGCTACACCGTCTGTGCTCGGGCTGTAGTACCCACAGTTGCCCGCAGGATCAGCAACAATGTAACAATTTACCATTCCTGACTCATTGTATTGGCTCATCATTTGGGCCCCGGTTGGAAAGTCGTGCGTGTTATATCTGCTGCTTGCAATATAATTGATATCCGGATCTAATTCCATAATAATCCCTGCAGTTGCCATGTCTTGGTTCAATTTGCAGTAGGATCTCAGCAGATCTGCTAATGGGTAATAGCCTTCTCCATTGTCATCTCCGACAATATGTACTTTCATTTTCACAAAGAGAGGATCGTTGGAGCGCGAAGAAGCAATATGGGGTCGATTTTCATGCCACTCCTTAAAAGTTTCGGCACGAACATCTGGCGTTCCACATGGAGATTCCCACTGCTGGGCAGACAGTATTCCCGAACTTAGTAAAATGACAAAAAGCAGAAAATTAATTTTTTTAGTGTGTATCATCATCATTGTATTTACATCAAATATAAAAATTTGCAGTTGTTTCTAAGGTCTAATTATTAGTTAGCTCCAATTTAGGCTCATAATTTACCTAATATGCTTACGAATCTAAAGGCATTTCCTTACTTTTGGAATATTAAAGAAATAAAAAAAACACACCGTATTATGGGAAAAGTAACAGTTGTTGGTGCCGGGAATGTGGGCGCCACTGTAGCGAATGTATTAGCGCATAAAGATGCCGTTGAAGAAGTTGTTTTGCTAGATATTAAAGGAGATATGGCTAAAGGGAAGGCCCTGGACTCTTATCAGCAAGCTTCTATTGATTATTACAGCACGAATCTATCAGGCACTGAAGATTATAAAGATACAGCAGATTCAGATGTGGTTGTAATAACAGCAGGCATTCCCAGAAAGCCAGGAATGAGTAGAGATGATTTGATCTCTACAAATGCAGGAATAGTAAAGGATGTAACAACTAACATCTTACAGCATTCTGACAATCCCATTATTATTATAGTATCCAATCCATTGGATGTAATGACATACGCCGCACATACAGCTTCCGGTTTAGATAGCTCGAGAGTATTCGGTATGGCGGGAATTCTAGATACAGCGAGATACAGAGCTTTTTTAGCCATGGAGCTGGATACATCACCAAAAGATATCCAGGCCGTATTAATGGGTGGTCATGGAGACACCATGGTTCCTTTGCCAAGATATACAACTGTGGCGGGCATTCCCGTTACTGAATTAGTAAAAGAAGATCGGTTGAATGAGATCATAGAGCGAACGAAAATGGGAGGTGGAGAACTCGTTAAGCTTATGGGCACTTCTGCATGGTATGCACCAGGAGCAGCTGCAGCTCAGATGGTTACAACCATTCTTCGTAATGAAAAGCGTATATTTCCTTGTTGCGTGAAGCTTAATGGAGAGTACGGTATGGATGACGTATATCTAGGCGCCCCTGTAAAACTTTCTCGAAATGGAATTGAGAATATTCTGGAGTTAGACCTGAATGAGGATGAAAGAAAACTTTTATCTGCCTCAGCAGATCATGTACGAGATGTAATGAAGGTTTATGATGATATGCAATAGACTTTTATAAAATTGAGTTTACGAGAAAAACAGTGATTCGGAATGGTTCTGAATCACTGTTTTTTTTTTGCTTAGGGAAAACACTCAGACCTGGAATCTGTGGATAAATCAAAGGTTGTGAGGAATAGATCGCGGGTCTGGACCCGTACCAATCAGTTGAGGGCATGGCGGGATGACGGTATTTTGTGTGTGATTAGTGCTCTTGAAGAAGGAGACGTTGCATTGCAGCGTCTTTACACCGACCCGGAATCCCCGATTCGATAAATGGTATACGAGCAGGGGATACCGCGTCGAGTCGTACCGCCTTTGCTCCTTTGGAGCTTCGTTGGTCAATGGCACGCCTTCGCTTCTTTGGAGCTTTGTCGGTCAACGGATGAGGTGGTATTTATCGTTTGTTTTCATATTAAAGCCCCGAAGGAGCGCAGTATAAAAGCCCGGGCCGGCAGGCCTGGGTTGAGAGGAATTAAGCCTTAAGCCCTGAAAGGGCGTAGGAACAAAGCATAGGCTGAAGACCTGTGTTCAAATGAACGACTATTAAAATTCCTGAAGAGGTGTAAGAGATCATTATTGCACTTACCTATTAACAAATCCAGTCTAAAATTGGCTCAATCCCTTGCGGAAGCGCTGCGTAGTGGGTGGGCTCGGCACGAGCCCAGTCTCTTTCTTGCAGCAAGGTAAAAAGAGACCGAGCGAAGCCGCTGGAGACTGAGTATGGCTCCAGCGGGGCTTCTGAGCGAGCCCCGAAGCATAGCGACGCGGCGACCCGCCGCGACCGCCCAAAAAAGCCAAAATCGGATGACTACACTTATCTTTTATAATCTGTTATTGATTAATTGAATCATACTACTGGTGGCCATAACGAGTAAACATCCCAAAGCGTTTAACCAAAGAAAGGCAAAGTCTTCCACCAGAAAATAGACCAAAATCACAATGATCTGACTGATGACCGTCCCCCAAAATACAGCTGTACCTTTAATGAATTTCATGAAAAAGGCAACTACAAATACGCCCAAGACACTGCCGTAAAAGATAGATCCAATGATATTCACAGCTTCGATTAAGTTTTCAAAAAGAGAGGCGTAGGTGGCAAAAAGCAAGGCGACTCCGCCCCAGAATACCGTGAATATTTTTGAGGCTGCCAAATAGTGCATATCGGAACCATCGGCTTTCCAATACTGTTTGTAAAGATCGATTACGGTCGTGGTAGACAGCGCGTTTAACTCTGAAGCGGTGGATGACATGGCTGCGGAAAAAATGACAGCAAGTAAGAGCCCAATCAAGCCGATGGGCAAGTAATTGAGCACAAAAGTGATAAATACATAATCGCTGTCCTTTGTTTCAGCCTCTGAATTGGTTTCAATAATCAGATCATCTGCTTCCCTGCGTATATTTTGTTCCTCTTTATATAAATCCATAAGCTCAAGTCGAGTTGCTTCTTGCTCGGCGGGGCTACTTTGTTCTCTATTTTCAATGAGATACAGCAACTTTTCTCGCTTTTCTTCAAATACGGTAGTGTATTTTTGATTGATTTGTTCAAAACGATCTCCATCAACTTGTTCGGACTGTACAACATCTACATTGGCAGGGTTAAAGTGTAAGGGGGGGCGTTCAAATTGGAAAAAGATGAAAACCATGACTCCAACAAACAAAATGAAGAATTGCATGGGAATTTTGAAAAGGCCATTGAACATCAAGCCTAGCCTACTTTGATTAAGTGATCGGCCGCCTAAATATCGCTGCACCTGCGATTGATCAGTTCCGAAGTAGGAGAGAAAGAGAAAAGTACCGCCCAGCATGCCAGACCAGATGGTATATCGGTTGGTCAGATTAAACTCCCAATTGATCACTTCCATATGATCCATTTGGCCTGCCGCCCAGACGGCATCTCCAAAGCTGACTTCCTCAGGGAATAAATATATGATACTCGTAAATGCGACAATCATGCCTACCATGATGACGATCATTTGCTGTTTTTGGGTTTGGCTTACAGCCTTTGTGCCTCCAGCTACTGTGTATATAATAACTAAAACCCCAATAAGTAAATTGGTAAAATTAAGGTTCCAGCCTAAAATACTGGACAGTATAATGGCAGGTGCATAAATCGTGATCCCGGCGGCAAGCCCACGCTGAATCAGAAATATGGAAGCTGTAAGGGTTCGGGTGGGGGCATTAAAACGCTTTTCTAAAAACTCGTAAGCAGTATAAACGCGTAGTCTATAGTAAAGAGGAAGTACGAAAGCGGCAAGGATCACCATGGCTAGGGGCAGGCCAAAATAAAATTGGACAAAGCCCATTCCGTCGTCATAAGCTTTTCCTGGAGTGGAAAGAAAGGTGATGGCACTGGCTTGCGTCGCCATGATAGATAGACCAATAAGCCACCACGGCATGTCATCTCCTCTCAGGTAGCCCTTGCTGGAGTCTACATTTCGGGTTTTCCACACGCCATAAAAGACGATGAACAAGAGTGTGCCCAGCAGTACCGCCCAGTCTAAATTACTCATGTTACATTATAATGCGTGGTAATCCAATAAAAGAGTACAATAAGAATGCACTCTACAAGTAGCAGTCCAATGTACATGCGAGGCCAGCTCCCTAAAAAAGGTGGCGGATTAGTCGGCTTTTTGTCCTGTTCCATCTCCTTGTTTTAAAGCTAAAATATTTGCAAAAAGTCGATAAGCACCCGGTACACCCGCTGGCAGCTGCCGAAACCAGGATAAGCCCGTGTAAACGAATATTCCTTTGCCGTACTCAGCAACCGTAAGTGATCCGCGCAAAGGCTTTTCACCGGTATCGTTCATTTCTAATATATCAACATAACTACTGTCTCGCTCACCGGCAAAGTACAATCCTCGCTCTTGAACCCATCCTTTAAAGTCATTACTGTCAATTTGATTCGGATGGTTGAGCACGGGATGGGAGGGTTGCAGAGGTCGTACCGGCGCATTTTCATCTGTGACACGCCCTCGACTAATATCAAGTGGGAGAGGAGCAACTTTATCTGTCTTTATGCGGTAGCTCGTATTGTATTGTGTTATAAGCGTTCCTCCATTTGCAACGTAATCAAATAAAACCTCTTGTTTGCGAACCAGCCAATCTATTGTATTATATGCACGAATACCTATCACCACGGCATCGTATGCAGATAATATTTCTTGCTGAATATCCTCTTCTGAAAGCAACTGGACATTATAGCCTACCTGTTCCAGAGCAGTAGGAACAGCATCGCCAGCACCCATAATATACGCGATGTCCCGTTCGCCCCGCTTCATATCTAAAGAAACAACCCGACCGGTGGAAGGAAGCATCACATACTGTAAAGGAATGTGTTCGTAATCGATTTTCGTAAGCGATAAACTCATTTCGAGACTGTCTTTTTCAAAAATAAACTCAAATTCTCCGTCTTGTGTCATTTGATTCGAATCAGGTCGAATATTGAAGTTGATGTTTTTTGTGTCGTATTTATTCGCCAGGTCAATAGCTACCTCCCTGGGATCAACGATCCATCCCGCAGGGACAGATAATCGGACATTGCCTACTAAGTTATCCTGCATTGACTCTAGCTTACAGCTAATCGTTTTTTCATCATTTGACTGAAATACTACTGTTTCTTGTTGCGGGTTGAGAAATACCGCAGGTGTTATGGCAAAGGGATCATATAATTCACCAATTGCTGGATCTACACGTTTGTACTGCAACGGCTCTACGAATCGAATGATTTGCTTCCCAAAACGCACATCGATGGCAACCGGTAAGGCAGGATCGTTTCTTGCTTGTCCAATTTTAGTCTGGTCTGGAACGCTATACATACCATCTGACCAGGGTTTTTGTAACCAGTATGGTGTTGAGTAGGACATATCCTGTGGCAGGCCTAGTTTGTAATAGAACTGATATTGCTGATTATATTTTTTGTAGAGACCTAGTTTCTGATTCACGCTAGTGTCAAACCCAATATTCTCTACTTCGATACGGGCTACTGACACCTCTATGGGCATGGGGCGGCGCGTGATAGCCTCAATTTCAATGTCAACTGAATCACCGGGCGTTGCTGTGGGTTCATCTGTTACAGCCTCTAAATACAAGCCTGCACAGGCTTTAATCAATTGTTCAATTTCCTTAAGTTTGACCGATCTCCAGTGCGGATCATCTAGTCGGGCAATTTCAGTTCGTATTTGTAACAATAAGGGAAGAATATCTTCGGGGCGTTGCGGATCATAAGTTTGCTCTGCAATCTGGATCAAATTAGATATCCCGGTTCCGCCATATAAACGCTCCCAGCTAATGTCGATCGGATCAAAAATATCCTTGTTCTCTTTTCCCCATTCGCCATTGATCAACTCCAGATAATCAGATTGCTCTCCACGTCGAAGTTCTGATCCAAAGCCCTGACACCTATGCTTAGATCGCGCGGCATAAGCGATTTCATTATTGGATCTTCCCAAGAGGGGAAAATATACCCCAACATCAACGCTTGTCAGCATCGTTTTATCAGCTTCATTAAAAGCTTCTCGAGAACCATAAAACCACCAGCTAGTATTAAAATAAAGCCTTTGGGGCGTCCAAACCTTAACATATTCTAATTGCTCTGGATAAGCTGCTGGGTCACCTGCCATTTCAAAAGCGCGTGTAGAAAGCATGGCAGAACTGGTGTGGTGTCCATGCGTCGTTCCCGGTGTTCGGTGATCAAAGCGATTGATAATAATGTCTGGACGGAATTTGCGAATAACCCATACCATATCTGCCAATACCTTTTCCTCATCCCAGATCTCAAGGGTTTCATTCGGCGATTTAGAATAGCCAAAATCATTAGCTCGGGTAAAAAATTGTTCACCTCCATCCAATGCTCTGGCCGCTAGCAATTCTTCCGTTCGAATGACACCCAAAGGAGCTCGCAACTCTGGTCCAATGAGGTTTTGACCTCCATCTCCTCGAGTCAATGAAAGATAACCCGTGCGTACTTTTCGTTCATTGGATAAATATGAGATCAATCGGGTATTCTCATCGTCGGGATGAGCGGCAATATATAGGGCAGAACCTACAACTTTGAGTTTCTCAATTTGATGCATAATCTCACCCGCATCCCATTGTTGGTCGGCTTGGCCATGCAAGGAATTCAATAGAGATTGAAAAACAAAAATGAGAGATAGAAAAACGAAAAACAATTTGCTTTGCATAAACTGTTTTATTATTGAAAAATATGATCCAGTGAGTAGCATCTAATCAATGACTCCAAGTTCTTTTCCGACGGATGTAAAGGCTTCAATAGCTCGGTTCAGGTGTTCGCGCTCGTGGCCGGCAGAAATTTGAACTCGAATTCGAGCTTTTTCTTTCGGTACGACCGGGTAGAAAAACCCGATAACGTAAATTCCCTTCTCTAGCAATTTTTCTGAGAACGTTTGGCTCAAGGGTGCGTCGTAAAGCATAATAGGTACGATAGGGTGCGTACCCGGAATTATATCAAATCCGGCACTAGTCATTTTTTCTCGAAAATAGGCCGTGTTTTCAGTTATTTTATCTCGAAGAGCCGTAGATGCCGATAGTATTTCCAAAACGGAAATACTCGCCCCCACAATAGCTGGAGCCAAAGTATTGGAAAATAGGTATGGACGCGATCTCTGACGCAGCAGTTCTACTATTTCTTTCCGAGCTGCAGTAAAACCACCTGAAGCTCCACCGAGGGCTTTCCCGTATGTTCCGGTAATGATATCTACTTTATCGATTACATCACAATACTCGTGAGTGCCCCGGCCAGTTTTGCCAATAAAACCCGTCGCATGGCAATCATCTACCATGACCATGGCTTCATATTTCTCCGCTAATTCACAAATTTTATCGAGTTTGGCAATATCACCGTCCATAGAGAAAACACCATCTGTCACAATCAGCCTGCGCCGTTGGCCCTGTGCTTCTTTTAACTTGGCTTCCAGGTCATCCATGTCGGAATGCTTGTATCTGTAGCGAGCCGCCTTACAAAGCCGGATTCCATCGATGATAGATGCGTGATTCAATGCATCTGAAATGATCGCATCCTCTTTACCTAAAAGCGGTTCGAATAAACCTCCGTTAGCGTCAAAAGCAGCAGCATAAAGAATACAGTCCTCCATTCCTAAAAATTCTGCTGTCTTTCGCTCTAGTTCTTTGTGAATATCTTGCGTTCCACAAATAAATCGAACGCTCGACATTCCAAAACCATGAGTGTCAATCGCATCTTTTGCGGCTTTGAGAACATCCGGATGAGAAGAAAGACCCAAGTAATTATTTGCACAAAAGTTTAAGACTTCCGATGTTTTTTGGGTTCTAATCTCTGCCGATTGAGGCGTTGTAATAATGCGTTCCTCCTTATATAATCCAGCATCTTTAATTTCCTGAATTTCTTTCTGAAAATCCGTTCGCACTTGTTTAATCATGAACTACGATTTTTGTTTTTTTAAATTATCAAGCATATCTATGCTCATTTGGTCTAAATTATAGGCTGGCTTCCAGCCCCAGTCTGACCGAGCCTGACTATCGTCAATAGCTTGTGGCCAATTTTCTGCAATTTTTTGCCTGTGATCAGGCTTATATTTGATTTCAAAGTTAGGCATATACTTTTTGATAGAAGCATATACCTCCTCCGGTGTAAAAGAGAAACCCTGTAAGTTGTAAGATGTTCGCAAAGATATATCATTAGCGGGGGCCTCCATGAGTTCCATCGTGCCGCGAATGGCGTCCTCCATGTATATCATGGGGAGTTTAGCGTCAGATTCTAAAAAGCACTCGAAAGTTCTTCCCTCCACTGCTGCATGGTAAATATCAACAGCATAATCTGTTGTTCCCCCTCCAGGTAAGGTTTGATATCCAATAACACCGGGATACCGAATCGACCGCACATCTAACTGATATCGATCCCAATAGTAATTGGTCCACAATTCGCCGGCCACTTTGGTAATTCCGTATACTGTTTTAGGTATAAGTACATCGTCTTGAGCTGCTAATTCTCGATTAATGCCCTGTCCAAATACTGCGATAGAGCTGGGGCAAAATACTTTATCGACGCCATTTTTACGACTCACTTCCAATACGTTGAGCAAGCCCTTAATGTTGACCTCGTTGGTGAAAAGGGGATTTTCTTCGCCCTTTGCAGACAAAATAGCCGCCAGGTGGTATATCTGTGTTACCTTTTCTTTTGAAACGATAGTCTCCAATGCCTTCTCATCCATAACATCAACCGAATAAAAAGAGTAAGGGGTGTCAAATGACCTGATGTCTGTTACGATGATTTGATCCGTATCGTAGCGTTCAGAAAGGGCATCCGTCATAACCTGACCTAGCTGCCCACCTGCTCCGGTCAATAGAATTTTATCTTTTTTGATCATAGTTGTGTTTTAAGACTTCTAATGAGGAAACAAAGGAACTCGTGTTCTCTTTAAATTCAGCATGACAAACTAAAGTTTCTTTACCATTGGTTAGCAATAAGAAAGGCGCCTGAATAACTGTATTATAATTGCCAACTTGCTGGAGGACTTTTTCATCTACCGCCACAGACCAACTTTTGCACTCAGCAACTAAAAAAGGGGCGCCGACACCATCGTATACGATTAAGTCCAACCGCTTCCGCATGGAATGCACACGGATCTCATACTCTGTTCTCATACGAGCCGGACTAATAGAGAATAAATCTTGTAAATACAAAATGAGCGCCTGTCGAACGACCTCCTCAGGATCTGCAATTAGCCATTGACGGCGAGTGGGATCCCATACCTTTCCATCAGACTGCCGAATATGACCGGCATAATCAAGTAGGGGAAGCAGTAAGTATGGCGTTTTACTCAATGCGTTCACCATCTTTATATTCGTATTCGAGTACAACTTCTCCCTTATCATTAAAGTATTGGTGAAGGCCACTTTTTACACCATCGGAATATTGGATTTTTTGTTGAACAGTTCCCAGATTGTCTTTGTCTGAAAAATAAATTAATCGAGCCCCATCCAGATTACCAGCTTTAAAGGTTGCTGTTGCCAATGGGTAGCCAAATTTATATTCTTGATAGATCCCATCTTGCAGACCATCTTTATACTCGGCAAATAATGTCATATTTCCATTTAATGAAAACTCTTTGACAAAGCCGTGCAGTTTTCCCAGATTGTAAGGCTCGATTCGTTGAATCTTTCGCCTATCAGGATAGTAATAAATCCACACGCCATCTTGCTGGCCTTTACGAATGTACCCTTCTACTTTTAAATATTCCCCTTTCGTAAGACTTACATACTGTAAATCTTCAGAAATAACTTCAGACTCATAACTAGCAGGAAGCTTGTAAGAAGTGCCAGAATCAGACCCTGATACTGTCGATTTTTCGCCATTGCAAGACAAAAGAAAAATACTGAGAAGCCCCAGCCCCAAAAAGCCTAAATAATTTCTCATATTTTTGACACGAAAATAAGAAAATCATGGCGGATAAAACAAATAAAGACATAGCCCGGCAATTTAAGCTTTTGGGAGACCTGATGGAACTGCATGGAGAGAACAAATTTAAAATTCGCTCCTATCAGTCGGCTTACCAAAAACTGAGAAAAATGGATACGCCCATTTCAGATTGGAATGTCCAGCAACTCATGGAATTGGATGGCGTGGGAAAAGCGATTGCGGAAAAAATATTCAATTACACCCACGAAGATCAGTTTCCTCAGCTGGATAAATATAAATCGCAGACCCCCGAGGGCGTTGTAGAAATGCTACAGATTCGAGGATTAGGTCCCAAAAAGATCCGACAGTTATGGAAGGAACTCGAAGTAGAAAGCCCAGGCGAACTTTTACAGGCGTGTCGCGAAAATCGGCTCGTGCATCTCAAAGGAATGGGGGAGAAGACGCAGACCAAAATCGAAAAGCAATTGGCTTTCTTCTTGCAAGCCCAGGAATGGATACGCATAGATCAGGCGCGCACACTGTATTTGAAGCTAACCGAAAAATGGCCTGCGGATTGTCGCGTTGAGCCTACCGGAGATCTTCGTCGGTGGATGCCAACCATGAAAGCAGTCGAGCTGATTTCCGAACCCCATGAAGCCGTAACAGAAAAGGCCTATTGGGAAGAGTTTTCAGAGATAACAGATATCGATTATTCTGAGGACAGTTTGACATTCAAATTTGAATCCATACCCGTTCGAGTCATATGGGCCGATGCGAAAAACTGGGAAACGATTTGGTTGAAAACCACCGGAGGAAGTGGGGTAGATGTTGATATCGATAAGCCCATTGAGTCCGAAACCGCATATTTTGAGTCTCAGGACTTACCCTTTATTCCTGCCGACTTGCGGGATCATGCGGATGTGAAGGCCTGGACAAACGAACACAAAATCGATGAGCTTATTGAGCTGGACGATATTTGCGGAATGGTGCACCTTCATACCGACTGGAGTGATGGTGGAGGTACACTTACGCAAATGGTTGAAGCTGCGCGTGACAAAGGCTATGAATACATAACGATTACGGACCATTCTGCCGCCGCCTTCTACGCCAATGGATTAAATGCCGATCGATTGCGAAAGCAGCGTCAGGCCATAGATGACTTAGATGTCGAAGGCATACGCATTTTTGCCGGATGCGAAGTAGATATCATGCCCTCAGGCGATATGGATTTGGATGCGGATATAATTTCCGAGTTGGATATCGTCATAGCCTCCGTTCACAGTCAGCTCCAAATGAATAAGGATAAGGCCATGGAGCGCCTCTTACAGGCGATTGCTCATCCCCATGTTCATATGTTAGGGCATCCTACGGGGCGGCTCATCCTTGCTCGCCCCGGCTATCCCATTGACCATAAATCCATCATTGATGCCTGCGCAGACCATCAGGTCAGTATTGAAATCAACGCCAATCCCTTACGCCTGGATCTCGACTGGACCTGGGTTCCTTACGCCATGGAAAAAGGCGTCT
>CAZVLN010000014.1:0-55553 GCA_964627995.1 uncultured Saprospiraceae bacterium | reverse complement strand
CACGGATTCCACGGATTAAATTTGGGCTATTTGTTAGTGTGCTGATCGTGAATGTTTGTTTGCGGGTGTGGTTGTTTCCTGGGGGTAGAGACGCGATGCATCGCGTCTCTACAAAAAAATTCACAAACAACCGTCATCCGGGCTTGACCCGGGATCCCAAACATATCATAACTGCATCATGGGGGACTATCTAATAACTTCTGGTTTTTGTAAAAAGGCGGTGGTTAAGATGGCCCTATTTAGTTTTGTAATATGTAGCCGCGAGGGACGTCTATGCATTTCGCGGACAATTTAATGGTCTTTCGGGCTAGCGCTGCGGAATGGGTATCTCCGCCTCAGCGGAGATAGACCGAGTGGCGCAAAGCGCCATGACGGGCCGAGCAAAGCCGCCGATGTCTGAGGGTATACCCGATGGACAGAGGCGGGGGTCCTATGCGAGCCCTGAAGCATAGCGGCCGCGCGCCAAATGGGCGCGGGGCAGACCCCAAAACAAAATACCGGGCAGAAAATATATTGCTAAGGCTTGACGTTTTTTTGTATCTTGACGATTAAAATATTTGAATCATGACAGCAGGACTCATTGCAATAATTGCCGTAGCCGTTCTGGCCATTTACCTTATAGCCATTTATAATCGGCTGGTCTCATACAAAAACAGACGTGAAAACGCATTTGCTGATATTGATGTTCAACTCAAACAGCGTCACGATCTGGTACCCCAATTAGTCTCAGCGGTAAAAGGCTATATGGAACACGAAGCCGGCGTATTAAAGGACGTCACTGAGGCGAGGGCGAGAGCTCAGGGAGCTGGTTCTATTGATGAACGCATAGAGGCGGAGCAACAATTGACTTCAGCGATTCGCGGTTTTCAGATACAAGTGGAGGCCTATCCCGATTTAAAAGCTTCTACTAACTTCATGCAATTGCAGGAAGAAATTGCCGACATTGAAAACAAGTTGTCGTCAGTGCGGCGTTTCTTTAATTCCGCTACGCGCGAATTGAATGTGGCAGTGCAGAAATTCCCCAATAATCTAGTAGCAGGCATTTTTGGTTTTTCGACTCAAAAGATGTTTGATCTCGGTCCCGATCGGGAATCGCACCAAAAGGCACCGGAAATTAAATTCTAAACCGGCATGGCTGACGAATACATTGGAATTCAGCAGCAAATTCGAACGAACAATCTGAAATCGATTTTGCTGCTCATTGGTTTTCCTCTTCTCATTTTTGCGGCGATATATGTGGTATTACTGTTTACGCTGCCGCAGGATATGTCTTCTATACCCAGATGGCAGCAGGCAGGTAATAGTTTGATTGAATATTCTCCTACGATCATCGGGGTCGTAGTTATTTGGTTTTTAATCGCATTTTGGGGGCACAGTTCAATGATTTCGGCCGCTACACACTCCAAGCCTCTGGAAAGACGTGAAAATAAGCGCGTTTATAATCTCGTTGAAAACTTATGCATTCAAGATGGTATGAAAATGCCAAAAATTAAAATTATAGAGGACTCCGGGATGAATGCCTTTGCAAGTGGGTTGAATGAAAATAGCTACACGGTTACTCTGACTCGGGGCATTATCGAAGAGCTGGATGATGAGGAATTAAAGGGTGTGATTGCTCACGAGCTGATGCACATAAAAAATAAGGACGTGAGGCTGCTCGTTATTACTATTATATTCGTGGGTATTTTTTCACTGATCGTACAGGTAGCGTTTCGATCGATGCTCTACGGTTCGATTGGAAGGCGGCGAAATGATAAAGGGGGTGGCGCTGTAATATTAGTGATTATTGTAGTAGCCGCAGTAGCTTATTTTTTATCCTTAATCTTCAAGTTTGCACTATCGCGCAAACGCGAATACATGGCCGATTCCGGTGCGGTTGAAATGACTAAAAACTCACAGGCTATGGCTTCCGCCCTTCGGAAAATATCGGGGCGCTCTGAAGTAGAGAGCGTCGAAAGTGAGGATGTTAAAGAAATGTTTATCGAGCATTCACCCAAAGATTCCAAAGGGTTTTTTGGGACCCTGGCGAGTTGGTTTTCAACTCATCCGCCCATTGAAAAGCGGATTGAAATATTAGAGCAATTTTAGGGTGCTAAAATACGCTCTTTCTATAAGGTTTACAGTATGAAAAGACGGACATTTGGACAATTAAGTATGGGGCTAATTGGAGGAAGTGTACTTCCCTCCATTGCACGATCAGAAAAAATACGAGCAACGAGTAAGCGTGCTTTGGTGAAATCCAAAGGCATTCGAAAAGGAGACACCGTTGGCATTATTAGTCCGTCAGGCGCTATACGACCTGGGCAATTGGATGAGGCTATTGCACTTTTGAAAGAAATGGGACTGAAGCCTCACCCGGCGCCTAACTGCGATGGACACCTAGGCTATTTTTCAGCAACCGATGAGGACCGCTTGAGCGATATCCAATATTGCCTAAATAATAAAGATATTGATGGGATCTGGTGTTTGCGCGGAGGGTACGGGCTAACGCGCATCTTACATAAAATCGACTATACTCTTTTTCGGAAAAGAGCTCTAGCCGTTGTAGGATATAGCGACATAACTGCCCTGCATATGGCTTTATACAAGGAAGCCGGACTCGTTTCATTTCACGGGCCGGTTTTGATTTCAGATTTTAATCCCTATGTAAGGGAACAGGCTATTCAGGTATTGCGGCCTAGAGAAGAACCTTCCTTTATTCCTGCTTTTTCAGAACATGAAGTCGAAGTCTGGAGTGAGGGCCAGGCAGAAGGTAAGTTGCTGGGCGGCAATTTAAGTCTGCTCGCTGCTTTGTCTGGCACACAGTATTTGCCAAGTTTTAAAGATGCGATTGTGTTCTTAGAAGATGTAGAAGAAGAGCCGTATCGCATCGACCGTATGCTAACCCAACTGGTACATGCCGCAGATCTCAATGAGGCCGCCGGCGTAGTACTCGGTCAATTCGCAGGATGTGAAAAAGACCCCGACGATGAATATAGTTTTACGCTCCGAGAAACACTGAATTCATTTGTCAAGCACTGGGATGTGCCCGTATTCTATAATTTTTCAATTGGGCACATAAAAAAACAGTGTATGATACCCTGCGGGATCAATGCACGTATCGATAGTGAAAAGCCCGGAATCCAATTATTAGAATCTCCGATTCAGATTTCATGAGGGTCGAAAGTTATCCACAAAAAATTCCTTTAAAAGAGCCTTTTGTACTTGCGCACGGCACGTACCATTTTCGAGAAGCATTGATTATTGAGTTAATAGATGATGGCATCTCAGGTTTTGGCGAGGCGACTGCCATTAGTTATTACGGAAAGACACTTGAAAATTTCCAAAAACTCATTGAGAATCACAAAAAAGAGATCGAAAGCATTGTACTTTCTGAAGAAGCTCTGCCCAGTGCTTCCATTCCTCTCCTTTTTCCTAAAGAATCCTTTTTGCAATCGGCTATCGACTGTGCCTTCTGGGATGTATGGGCAAAAAAGAAAGGCCAGCCGCTCTATGAACTCCTCCCCCAACAGAAGCCCGCTTTAAGCGCTTTTACTCTCAGCGGAGAACCATCCGCCATCAAAAAAGCCCTAGAAAAGGGTGCCTGGCCCATTTATAAAGTAAAGCTAGGCGGTGAGCATGATGCAGAAATTATTTCCCTTCTAAAAGTCTTTGCGAAAAAATATGATATTCGAATTGATGCAAATGGGGGTTGGGACTTAGAGCAAGCCTCAGTTTTCATTCCAGAACTGCTCAGTCTTGGCATCACTTTCATTGAACAGCCCCTCCCGCCTGAGCAAGATGAACAGATGCCGGTTCTCCACCGCTTTAAGCAGGCTCAATATTGGGCAGATGAGAGCGCGCAGCAACATATTAGCATGACGCAGCTCGCCCGGTATTTTTACGGCATCAATTTCAAACTGATGAAAAGTGGCGGGATCAGTCCCGTCATTCAGCACATCAAAACAGCTAGAGCTGCAGGTTTGCAAGTCGGCCTGGGGTGCATGACGGAAACCAGTTTTGGTATTAGTGCGCTTGCACAAATTGCCGGACTTGCCGACTATTTAGATATGGACGGGAACATACTCTTAGCCTCAGATCCAGCAACCGGCGCTTACATCGACGCCGGACGTGTGATTTTACCCACCGTTCCCGGCCTGGGCTGTAACTGGCGATTAGACCCCAGCGAATTACATCCGTAAGTAGGATGCACCGTTTATATCCACAATTCCACCACTGAGAAAACCCGATTGGGTGTCAGCCAAAAAGGCAACCAGGTGTGCGACTTCGTCTGGTTGTGCCACTCGTCCGAATGGGCTTTCTGCCCGGAGTGCATCACCCCGTTCCGTTTCCAGCACATCAGCGCCCATATCTGTCTCCACAAAGCCGGGGGCTACGGCGGTAACACTAATCCCATATTGCCCAAGTTTTTTAGCCAAAGATTGGCTCAGGGCATGCACTGCCGCTTTTGATGCACCGTAAGCGGGAGATTCGGCTTCGCCACGAAAAGCACCGCGAGACCCTATATTTATGATTCGCCCCGAGTGCTGTTTCATCATTTTTCGACCAAAATGATAACACAAATGAGCCATGCCGAGTACATTGACCGATAGAATATTCTTCCACTGGGTCATCCATTCTCTCGCTTCTACCTTCTCTATGGGATGTTCGGTATAAATGCCTGCAGAGTTTACGAGTACATCTATGGTTTCCCATTCGGAAAACACCTGTTTGATCATCGTTTCAACCTCAGCTTCCTGTCTCAGGTCGGCCTGAAATACCTTGTGCCCATCACCGGCAAGAACCGAAAGGGTTTCGCGGGCCGCATCGATGTTTTTGTGATAATGAACCCCAATGCGCGCGCCTTCTTTGGCTAGTGCTATGGCACAGGCTCGGCCGATGCCTCGGCTGGCGCCTGAAATGAATATGGTTTGGTTTTTGAGTTTCATAGATTACCTTTTGAAAAGAAAGATAAGAAAAGAAATAGAGGTCAGATTACTAGTTGACCTATCATCCGTTATCCACAGAAATTTTATACCGGAATATATATAAGTTTATGGATCTTTTTTCAGCTAAGTTCTCTCAATGTCCTGTGCTTATCCAGACTTTATTACATTCGCTAAAAAAAGATGCTAACTGAAGGTCAAATTCAGCAAATTGAAATCCTCATCCGCAAAACCGGCCAGTACATTCAATCACAGGCTGAGGCTGTCAGCGCACAGGATGTCCACAGCAAAGACCTAAACAGCTTCGTATCCTATGTCGATCGCGAAGCCGAAAAGCAACTTGTTACCGGATTGAACGATATTCAATCCGGATGTGCTTTTCTGACAGAAGAAGGAACGGTTACTCAAGATGAAGGACAAGCCCGGTGGATTATCGATCCGCTGGATGGCACCACCAATTTTTTGCATGGGCTACCGGCCTATGCGGTTTCTGTTGCTTTGGAAATCGACGGAGCCTTGAGCTACGGCTGGATCTATCATATTTCAGCCGACACCATGTACTTTGCAGAAAAAAGAGGCGGCGCTTTTATCGATGGCCGCCCGATCACAGTTTCAAGCTCCAGCCAGTTAGCCGACACTCTGATCGCTACGGGCTTTCCGTACACCGATTTTACGCATCAGGACGCTTATATGAAATTGCTCAGTCATTTGATGCCGCGCTGTCGAGGACTACGGCGATGGGGATCGGCGGCTATTGATTTAGCCTTTACGGCAGCTGGTCATTTTCAGGGCTTTTACGAGGTCGGGCTATCGCCATGGGATGTAGCGGCCGGCGCCCTTTTGGTTCAGGAAGCGGGCGGGCGCGTCACTGATTTTGCGGGTGAAGTTGACTTTATGGGTCATCGACAAATTCTCGCTGCGCCGCCGATGATCCATGAAGCTATGAAAAAGGAGATCCAACTATTTTTTAAATAACCCCATGGCTAATGCGATTGCAAGTTGGCCAAAAAACGCGCCCCCATGCATAACGATGAGGGCGCGTCTCGAGAAAGAAAATGGAAGTTCACATTCTATTTTTTTCGCCGCGAATTAAAACCAACTGAGATACCATATCGCATCCCGATTGGTGATGGCACAACAAAAACATTAACCGGAATATTCATACGGCCCGACTTGAATGATTTTCCAGCGGCGATAACAAGCCCCGAACTAAAACGTAAATCGCCCCGACGATCTAAACGTTGTTCTATGGGAAACGGATTGGACTCCTCACCCGTCCAATCTCCCTCCAAATTCCAGTTTCCGGCATCATCATAAAAGCCTTTAGCTTGGGGAGTAGCACCCAAGGAAAGTCCTACGGCCACCTCATACCCGTGGATATTATGCCGCAAACCGTGAAGTACATTGACTGTAGGTAAAAATAAGCTCTGCTCCAATCCAGTTATAGTGGGGATTATTTCAAAAAGTGCCTGTAATTTTCCAGCGTTGAGGTATTGAATTTCAAACTGATAGCCCAGATTATACATCATATATGGACGGCCATCAAAACCACCTTCTGCCCGTTTGGCACCAATTACATCCGCTGAAGTTCCCGTAAAAAAAGTAAATCCAAATCGCGGACCCGATAAATTCAATCGATCCACTTCCGGATTCATAATTTTGTTCTCATACTGATCTTCCTGCGTCAATTGAGCCATTAAGTCCGGGTTATTCTCCAATCCAAACATTTCGCGAATACTTACTTCCATTAAGGTCCGGATTTCATGCTGTACATTTAAAAATTCCATCACCTGAGCTTTTTCGATGCGATTTTCATTCACATCAATCAGCCGAAGAGAGAGGACAATAGTCTCTCCAAATAATTCTGCACTACCACTCATAACCTTATCGGTTCCGATCAGTTTGCCAATCTCATTAAGACAGATTTTGCCGTAGCATCCATTGAGATCGAGGTCGTGTTTTTTTACTAAATAATTGACGTCATAGCGGTCCATGACCTCAAACTTATCCAGTTTTTCCATTTCCATACGCGCGATACTTCCCAATTGGTCGGGACTATATTCTACGCCTTGACTATCAAAATTTACTACCGTGAGCGTTGGTTTCTGGGCCCATATTGCAGCCATGCAGAATAGTGCACTCACCATGAAACAAATTAAATTCTTCATAACATTAAATTTTTGCCGACTCCATGTTTTCGAAGTCAGCGGTTACCTAATTCAGGGTCATTGTCCTTGATCTCACTATTTTTTTGGAGCCGGTACATAGATCCCTGTTTTGATATGACAAATCTATCTCGATGATGTGCCTTCTTTTTCGCTAATTTCACAACAAACACATATATATTTATTATATATCAATAATTCAATGTAGCAAGGCCTCCCATTTCCTTCCCCAAGGCTTTAGATAATTAAGGTTCAGAAATGATTCGTTGTCATCGCTTTTTGGCGGTGCCGCAGGCTGCACTATCGTGCATTTGCGGCGCTACGTTTCGCCACTCGTTCAGGGCTCCCCCTTTGTCCCTAAATTCGCAATATGCGACTCTAGTGACTCCGGGGGCTTCACTCGGCCCTGCGCCCTCGCAAATGAAATTTGCCAGGGCTTGGTCTCTCCCGCCACAGGCGGCAGCTGGCTTCACATCGCTCACCGAGAAATTATAAATAGAACTAGAAAGAAAAAGTTAAAATGGCAGGAGACAGTAATGTAAGCGAGCAGGGCCGATCAATAGTTGCTATTCGCTATACATTAAAAATCCACAAATCTTCATATCCGAAAGCTATTAAGCGGGGCGAAATTGGTCCAGTAAGCGCAACAATTCGTCAATGGTCTTGAGGTGTGTTCGGAAGGAAAGAATAGCAGCACGAATGATAAAATGTCCATTCAATCGAGTAGAAGATAGAAATATCTGGCCATGGTCTTCGAGTTTGCGGAGAATATCCCGGCTGTGTTGATCCCATTCCGACTCGGGCCCCTGTGCCCAATGGAAGGCAACCACGGATAGCTCAGGTTGACAAATCAGTTTGTAGCCAAGCTCGGGCAGCCGATCTGCTAAATAAAGGGCCAACTCCCTTTTTTCGCGAAGCTGGGCCAGGAAGGGCTGTAAGCCATGCAGGCGCAGAGGCAGCCAGAGGCGAAGGGCACGAAAATGCTTCGTTAACTCCGGCGATAAGTCGGCGGGTGACCACTCGGACTGGGCGTCTTGTGCATCCTGCATGTAATTTGCCCGATAATGATGGGCGGAAAGCATAGGCTCGGCGTTTCTAACCAGGGCCACTCCCAGGCCATAAGGCAAGAACAATCCTTTATGGGGGTCGAGCACCAGGGAGTCTGAGCGCTCCATTCCTTTAAATTTGAGCTTCTCCTCTTCTAACAGACTGAAAAAGCCACCATATGCCGCATCGACATGAAACCACATCTTGTTTTGCTCAGCGATATCCGCTAAGGCATTGAGGGGATCTATGGCGCCGGTATCTGTAGAGCCGGCCGCAGCAAGCAAGATCGAAGGTGTCAAGCCATCCGCTCGATCGCGTTCAATTTGCTTTTCTAAGGCATTAGGTATCATACGAAACTGACCGTCTAAGGGGATGTCGCGCCACTTCATTTCGCTTAAGCCGGCTATGCGAAAAGCTTTATGTAAACAATGATGCGCCTGAGAGGAAGAATAGACAACTGATGTCCGTATGTTTTGACTATTAATCTGCAAAGCATCGCGCGCAGACACAATTCCAGTTAGATTTGCCATGCTACCGCCAGATGCCAGGTTGCCTGCGCTATCTGCGGGATACCCCACCCAGTCAGCAATCTCGCGAATGAGTGCGTTTTCCATTCGGACAGCACCCGGGCCCCCGAAAAAAATTCCTCCGTAATGATTCGTAACAGCGGCAATCCAGTCACCAAGGCCGGCGGTGTATATTCCGCCTCCGGGTATATATCCGAGGTGACCTCCAGAAGCAGCATTGATCCCCGGCGGATCGACCTCTCGCCTCAAAATATTAATCATTTTTTTGATGTCTCCCACCTTTTCACGGCGAGCCAGATCAGGGCCGGGGCCCGTATCTCGTTGAAAGGCCTTTCCGGTTGGAAGGTCCTCAAGATAAGCTTCAAGATAATCGACCACCTCTCCACGAAGTCGAGCGCGCTCCCCTGAGGAGGGATCAAGCGTGCTGCCGAGGCTCTCCAATTTTTTGATTTGGTCTCTATGTTCAGACATCATTTGATCTAATATGTCAATGAAATACCAAAATGCTGAAGAAGTTCACCGATTTACTAATCAGTATAAGTAATCTTTTCTCCATCGGGTGCGATGAGTTCTAGAGTGGTGTCATCGCTCTTTTCAACGCGGCCAATGATTTGTGCATCGACTCCCAGCTCCTCCGCTATTTGAATTGCACTAGCAGTAAATTCGGGAGTGATATAAAGTTCCATGCGATGGCCCATATTGAAGACCTTATACATCTCTCTATAGGAAGTGTTGGTCGTGTCTCGGATCAGTTGAAACAGTGGTGGGGGAGAGAAAAGCTGATCTTTTATGATTTTAACTTTGTCAGCGAATTTTAGCACTTTAGTCTGAGCACCCCCTGAGCAATGAATGATTCCATGTATATGGTTTGCGTACTCTCGTAGCATGGGCGCCAACACCGGCAAATAAGTGCGTGTCGGACTGAGTACAAGTTTTCCAACTGTAGTTTTTTCACCATTGGGTAATTGGATTTCATCCTGTAGGTGATAGGGACCGACATAGCGCACGTCTGCCGGGAGATTCGGGTCAAAAGATTCGGGGTAGTATTGTCCGTAATCACTATGAAATAGATCGTGGCGAGCCGAGGTAAGACCATTCGAGCCCATTCCCCCATTGTACTCCTCTTCATAAGTTGCCTGGCCAAAGGAGCTTAAGCCGAGAATCAGTTGGCCGGGCTGAATGCTGTTAACGATGAGTTTTTTTCTTGGCAGGCGAGCAAAGGTAGTAAAGCCGACATCTACGGTCCGAACGATATCACCTACATCTGCTGTTTCGCCACCCGTCAGATGAATATCTACATCATACTCTTTCATGCGTTCAATAAAGTCGGATGTCCCCTGAATAAGCGCATTAAGCACCTCACCGGGAATGCGGTTAGCGTTTCGTCCAATAGTGGAAGAAAGGAGGATATCTTCAACGCAGCCTACGCATCCCATATCGTCGATATTCATCACGATGGCATCTTGAATGACCCCTTTCCAAACACTAAGATCGCCTGTTTCCCGCCAGTAGAGGTACGCCAGGCTGGTTTTAGTCCCGGCGGTGTCCGCATGCATAATATTGCAATAATCGTCATCCTGCCCAACAATGTCGGGCATCACTTTACAAAAGGCCTTTGGATACAGGCCCTTATCCAAATGCTGAATAGCCTGATGTACTTCTGTTTTATCCGCAGAGACTCCGCGGCGAGCGTATCGATCCTGATCCGACATAATACTTTTTTCACGAAGGTAATAAGACTGAAAGCAATATTAACGCTGACTATTAAAATTCAATATTAAAAGTCTGAATTGACCGTCCCTTCATTTAAAAAATTTCTTTTTGTCTGCATAAAAAGATGAGAGATACGGATAGATCTTAGGGCCAATTTCTAGATCTTAAGTAGATACATACTCAATGTATCGAAATAATTTTTTTATCTTAGGCTTATATACTAGAAACTAATTCTAAAAAAACCATGTCAAGGCAGAAAATTTACTTCCTTATTCTTAATATTTTGTTCCTTTCTTCCATGCTATATTTTTTGACGAAAATTGATGATGCTCTGTTAAGGAATAGTGCGGTAGCAGTGGTTTTTGTTCCCACTATACTCATTAGCTCATTCTGGGGTATTATTATTTATCGTTTTAGAAATGGCGTTCAATTGTCGGGTGATTTCATAACGATTCCCAATATGTTTGGACATATTACCTTGAATGTCAAGCAGATTCGCAACTTTAAGGTTAAGAAATCTCTTGTTGGCGTATTATTAGACTACAGTACTTTAAAAGTTCTTACTGATGATGATGCTACTTCCAAGATTCTTCTCCCAGATGTCATTATAAGTGAATTGAAAACAAAATTAAAAACGAACAAAGCATAGGGGCCAGAGTTTAGCGGTCTCATTCTGAGATGTTTTATTTAAATAACCCTTTCGTTCTTCTGTCTTTTTTAGCAACAGTCTTCTTTTGCTAATATGCACCCTTGGATTGCGGAAAAGGTATGAGAAAATATTATTACCTTTGTATCATCTTAGGTATTTAGTATGAAACAATTTCTTCATATCGGCTTGGCCTTTCTGATTTATATCAGTGGAATGGGCGTGAGTGTTCATCAGCATTACTGCAAGGATGAGCTAAAAAATACTGCCTTCTGGCAAACGGCAGAGCCCTGTCACTCCGACGACAATATCTGTCCTGCGACCGGTAAGGTCTGCATGATGCATGCGACGACATCTCAGAAAAAAGATTGTTGTGATGATAGAGTTTCTTTAGAGCAGGCGGATTGGGATTTTATTCCGGAACCTAGTCAAGAAGCGCATGTTATTGACTTTGTATCTATTGCTCCGGACTGTTTAGGGGTAGCTTTTGCTGAAAATATAGCCTTTCAGCGTTCCCCTCAGAAGTACAGGCCTCCACCTCGGTATTTTCTTTCACTTCGTGTTTTATTTTCTTCCTTTTTGTGCTAAGCGTCAAGTAGGTAATCCATCTATTTGAGAGATATTTCATTCTCTCATGCGATCGAATCTATTCTATGACCTAGTGCTCATTTTTATGTTATCGACTACTGTCCGTTTTTGTTTGGACAATAAACTTATTGTAGGACTTTTTCTCCTCGGATTTACTTTTTGGGGTTTTATCCATTCACCTTTTGATCTGGGACTAGATTTTTTGCCTAAAGATCCCGTTGCTGTGGATGCCATTCCCAATTTAGGTGAAAATCAACAGATTGTATTTACAGAATGGAAGGGCCGATCCCCTCAAGATATTGAGGACCAGATCACGTATCCCCTGACCACTGCTTTATTAGGTGTGTCCGGTGTAAAGGAAGTTCGTTCTAATTCGATGTTTGGCTTTTCCAGCATTTACGTCATATTTGAAGAGGGCGTCGATTTCTATTGGAGTCGGTCTCGATTGTTAGAGAAGCTCAATTCTCTGCCTGAAGGTCTGCTTCCCGATGGCGTTCAGCCGACCTTGGGGCCTGACGCCACGGCACTGGGGCAGATTTACTGGTATACACTGGAAGGGCGAGACAAAGAAGGAAACCCAACCGGTGGGTGGAGCCTTGAAGAAACGAGAACAGCACAAGACTTTACAGTGAAGTATGCCCTGGCTGCAGTCAGTGGAGTGGCGGAAGTTGCCTCAGTGGGTGGGTTTGTCAAAGAATACTTAGTTGAAGCCGATCCTGAAAAGCTTCGGCAATATGATATTTCACTTCTCGAGCTTCGAAAAGCTGTGGCAGAGAGTAATCTGGACATTGGTGCGCAAACAATAGAAATCAACCGTGCGGAATACTTCATTCGAGGATTGGGGTACGTAGAATATCTAGAGGATATCGAACAATCTGTCATACGAGCCAGTGAACAGAGCCCGATTACTGTTGGCGATGTAGCACGAGTTTCTACTGGCTCGGCCACAAGAAGAGGTGCTCTTGACAAATCCGGTGCGGAGGTAGCCGGAGGAGTTGTTGTTGCCGCGTATGGTTCAAACCCCATGGAGGTCATTAAGGCGGTAAAGTCAAAAATTGATGAAGTTGCCCCATCCCTACCCTCTAAAATATTGGCAGATGGAACAAAAAGTCAACTTACTATTGTCCCCTTCTACGATCGCACAGATTTAATCAAAGAAACGATTGGCACGCTGGAAGAAGCCTTATTGCTACAAATGATCATTACTGTGATTGTAGTTCTTTTACTGCTCTTGAGTGTGAAAGCTTCCTTACTTGTGGCGGGCATTTTACCGGTAGCTGTTCTTCTGTGTTTTATCGCGATGCGAGCCGTGGGAATCGAGGCTAATATTGTCGCCTTGACAGGAATTGCTATTGCTATTGGTACGATGGTCGACATGAGTATTGTACTTGTGGAAAGTATTGTTGATAAACTAGAAAAAAATAGCGGAAGTCAATCCCTGCGTCGGATTGTACTGGAGGGAACTCAGGAGGTCGGAAGTGCCGTTCTCACTGCTGTTGCAACTACCATAATTAGCTTTTTGCCAGTTTTTAGTATGATTGGTGCAGAGGGGAAGATGTTTCGACCCCTGGCATTTACCAAAACTTTCGCATTGATTGCGGCCATCATTCTAACTTTATTTATTATCCCTCCAATGGCGCAGCTTATCTATCGCAAGGGAAGTCGCACAGAATGGTTAGAGCGTATAGCCCACATCTCTTTAGTAGGCATTGGGATTTATGGAATAAGGCAAGGAATGCCCTACTGGCCCATGCTGGCTATTGCTATTGGCGGTATAGGATTAACCGCCCCTCTTCTTAAAGCTCGATTTTCAAACTACCGAAAAGTAATTGATACCGCGATTGTAGTGATTTACGCTCTTTGGGTTTGTCGAATCCTTACTGAAATGTGGATGCCGCTCGGCGTAGAACAATCCCTATTTGTAAATTTTATCTTCGTTGGTGGCTCAGTTCTTTTGTTTTATCTTTTCTTTTCAGCAATCATCCGCTATTACGAACCTATCCTGCGTTTTTTCCTGCGGTATGTGTGGCTATTTTTCATACTACTGTTCGGTATACTCTTCGGAGGATATGCCGTCTTCCAAAATACGCAGTCCCAATTCCTGCCGGATCTTGATGAGGGCTCTTTTCTATTAATGCCAACCTCTATGCCGCATTCCGGGATGGAAGAGAATATGCGCAATATGCGAATTTTGGATATGGTGGTGACAGCCATTCCGGAAATCGAAACTGTAGTTGGAAAACTAGGTCGTGTAGAAAGTCCACTGGATCCAGCACCTATTTCGATGTTTGAAAATGTCATAATGTACAAGCCAGAATATAAGCTGGACGAAAAAGGAAGGCGGATGCGCTTTGCTATGGATGATGCAGGCGAATTTCAACGCGATTCTATGGGCAATCTCATACCCCATCGAAAGGGTCAATATTTTCGAAATTGGCGACCAGAAATACAGTCCCCTGATGACATTTGGCAAGAAATCAATAAAGCGACGAATAATTTACCCGGTTTAACTGCGGCACCTAAATTACAACCCATAGAAACGCGCCTGGTGATGCTTCAAACCGGTATGCGCGCACCCATGGGAATCAAAGTTCGGGGGCCGGATCTGGAAAGCATCCGCCTTGCTTCGGAAAAAATAGAAGGCGTATTAAAAGAAGTTGAGGGAGTAAAGGCTCCTGCTGTTTTTGCAGAGCGCGTAGTGGGTAAACCTTATCTCAACATTGATTTGGATCGCGCGGCCCTTGCAAGAAATGGCTTGCGCATACGAACCGTACAAGATTTCATTCAAACAGCCATTGGTGGAGCTGTGGTGAGCACAACCGTTGAGGGTCGAGAGCGATATCAGATTCGCGTTCGGTACCCCCGGGAGACTCGATCCCACCCCACAGACATTGAGAATATATGGATTAAAACCCCGGAAGGAGCTCACCTTCCCCTGAAGGAATTAGCTGAACTCAAGTACGAGCAAGGGCCGCAATCTATTAAAAGCGAAAACGGCTTTTTGGTGTCCTACGTATTATTTGATAAAGAAAAAGGAGAAGCTGAAATCACTGTTGTGGATAGAGCTAAAAAGAAAATTGAGGAAATGAGACAAAGTGGCGACCTGATATTACCCGAGGGAATTCAATTGAAATTTGCAGGAAATTATCAACAGCAGCAGCGTGCCTCAAGGCGCCTATCTATTGCTATCCCGGTAGCTTTAGCCTTGATTTTTATTATTCTGTACCTACAATTCCGATCTACAGCTATCACTTTCATGGTATTTTCCGGAGTCGCCGTTGCATTCGCCGGAGGGTTTCTGCTCATCGGGCTCTACAATATTGAGGGTTTTCTCGACTTCTCGGTCTGGGGTTCGAATATGAGGGATGTATTCAATATTCAAACTGTATACATGAGTGTAGCTGTTTGGGTGGGCTTTTTGGCCTTGTTCGGGATTTCTACCGATGACGGAGTTTTGATGGCTACCTTTTTACGAGATAGTTTTAGAAAAAGAGAACCTGAAAGCAAAGCTGAGCTTCGAGATGCTGTAGTCAAAGGTGGTATGCGTCGAGTTCGCCCCGCTATGATGACAACAGCCACTACTCTACTAGCACTTCTTCCCGTTTTAAGTTCAACAGGAAAAGGGGCTGATGTTATGATCCCCATGGCTATACCCACTTTTGGTGGTATGCTTATTCAAATGATCACCATGTTTACCGTCCCCCTGCTCTTTTATTTATGGAAATCCACAAAAATTAAAGACTAATGAGAATACTGATTATATTTTACTTTTTGTTAGGCCTAGCCGGACTTTCTTTAGCCCAACCAATGGACACTCTTATCCAGCATGCCTACAAAGCCCATCCCCTGCTACATTCTCTGAACTATGAAAAGAAGGCACTAATACAAAAGGAGCGATTACAAAGTAGCTGGGATGCTCCCATTTTGAATGTAGGCGTAGGTGTTTTTCCCGTCGAAACGCGAGTTGGTCCTCAAATACTAAAATTTGGAGCTCAACAGCGCATTCCATACGGCGGCAGTCAGCGAGCAAAAAAACAAGTGGTGCAAGCAAGTCAATATGGGTTAAAATCAAAAACAGCATTAATGCGAATAGAATTGGCCTATCAAGTAAAGCTAGAGTATTACGACCTATATGTGCTTGACCAAAAAAATCAGTTATTAGACAGCATGATAGAGGTCGTGCTGGCGCAAAAAGAAAATCACCTCAGACGAGTCCGAAGCGGGAATGGCTTGACTTCTCAGGTCCTGCTGATGGAAAGAACAGCTCGGAAATATCGGGAGATGCAAAAGCAATTGCAGTACGATAAAGCCGAGAGTCGAGCCAGATTAGCTTATTGGACAGGTGTAGACTCTATATCACCTCCTGAATTAAGTGCTGACTTCGTATCTGCTATTCGCAGCGATAACTTGAAACTGCCTGAAGTAAAACTTAATCATCCTCAAATTGAAGAAGTAGGGGCTCAAATGCAAGCTGCTGAAGCTGAGATAAACGTCCTAAAGTGGGCGAATTATCCACAAGTTACTGTGGGTCTGGACTACATTTGGAATGCATCGCGCTCTAATGTTGATATTCCGGACAACGGCAGGGACGCTCTCATCCCAATGGTAGGTATCCAATTACCCTTTCTCAGCTCTCAAAATTCTCGAAGAAAGGAGGAATGGAAACAAAAACAATTAGCTGCTAATTATAAACGGGAAAATGAAATACAGCGCATACGTTCTGAGTTGATTGCCGCTTATGAGCGCCTAACGAAAAACAGATCGGAATACGAATATTTGAATCAGCAGATAGCAGCTACGCATCGCCTTTTAGACCTAAAGGAGGCTCAAATTGGCAGCAACTCGGCTGAGTTTTACGATTACTGGATGCTCGTGGAGGATATGCTGGATTATCAATGGAAAAAATGGGATGCGACCCAACGAGCCCAAGAAGCCTATTTCTACATTTTAAAATACAACAAATCATAAGGTATGACTCGTAAATCATATATCGTTGGAATAATTGCCTTTGTTCTTGGTGGGTTACTAACCTACCTGATGTTTCAAGGTAACTCTACTTCGGGAGAAAATAACACTTCAAGCTCTTCACAGGAAGAATCGGAGAAATCAACCCAATATACCTGTTCTATGCACCCAAGTGTAGAACAAGACGAACCGGGAGATTGTCCCATTTGCGGTATGGATCTTGTCCCTAAATCTAGCACCTCATCCGATAATCCTCTTGAATTGCAAATGAGTAAGGAAGCAGTGAAACTTTCTCAATTGGAGGTGACAGAAGTGCGCCCGGTCGGAGAAGAAGAGAAAAAAGTAGTTCGCTTAAGTGGTTTGCTAAAAGAAGACCTGGACCAGAGTTCGAGATTGGTGTCTTATATACCCGGAGAATTGGTGAGACTTTATGTCAAATCAGAAGGTGAACGAGTAAAAAAAGGACAAGTAATTGCCGAAGTCTATGTGCCTGAGTTGAGAATGCCCCAAGAAGAGTTATTGGATGCTGCAGCGCGTCGCGATGAAGCTCCGGGTTTGTATCGGGCATCTCGACAAAAGCTGGATTACTGGAAGATTGATAGCGCATTTATCGAAAAGTTGCTAGAAAGCAAACAAGTACGAGATGTACTACCCATATATGCCACGGCCACCGGCACCGTTCGGGAACTCATGGTCACTGAAGGAGATATCCTCAAGCGAGGAGAATCAATAGCCAGGGTTTCTAATCTTAATCAGCTTTGGGCAGAGTTTGATGTGCCGGAAAGTGAGCTAGACTTAATCCAAATGGGCCAGAATATCCGATTTTCTCCCGTTTCGGCACCCAATCGCGAATATAGTGGACCCATATATTATATTGATCCGGAAATAGATCCCCAAAAGCGAACAGCTACTGCAAGAGCACGAATAAACGCCAAGCAATACCTCAAGCCCGAAATGGTTATTACAGGTTACCTTTCTGTGTCCACAGATAAGCAGGTGGACCAAGTGAAGGTGCCAGCCTCTGCTGTATTATGGACAGGACCGCGGTCTGTGGTATATGTAAAAGTACCCGGTGCAGAAGTGCCTAGTTACTCATTTCGAGAAGTAAAACTCGATCGATTCGGTCGCGATGTAGCTTACATCAGTGAGGGATTAAAAGTTGGGGAGGAAGTAGTGAGTCAGGGCGCCTTTGTCATTGATGCGGCCGCTCAACTCAACAATCAAAAAAGTATGATGAACCGTATGGCAAACGCCAAGGGATCAACCCCGACTAGTAAACTTGAAATAAATCCCTTGCATCAAGAAGCCGTGCAAGAAGCGATACGCATCTACATTCAACTAAAAGATGCATTGGTCAATTCCGATGCGTCAGAAAGTAAAAAGGTTGCAGCCATGCTTTACAAACATCTAAAAGGTGTGCCTAGCACTATTGAAAAGGCCGATTTGCGGGAGCGATGGATGTCCAGGCAAGACCTTGCTGAAAATGCTGCAGAAAAGCTCAGTAATACAGAAGATTTAAAAGATCAGCGGGAAGCATTTGAAGAAGTGTCTAAGGCTTTTATTTTCTGGCTACGCCATTTTGAGATTAAATTTGACACGATTTATTTACAGTACTGCCCCATGGCCTTTGATTTTGATGGGGCCGATTGGATCAGTACTCAGGAAGAAATAAGGAACCCCTATTTTGGCGACGAAATGCTAAAATGTGGGACTGTAGAAGAAGTATTTGAATAATTTTGTAATCTTAAATTTGAACCTATGAAAACGAATGTATTTATTTTTGGCCTGTTTCTGGCCATCGGATTATGGAGCTGTGGAGACAACAGCTCTGATAATGCCACATCTAATGAAGAGTCAAGCCAGACTGAGCAGGAAGCTGCAACTGAAGCTGAAACTGAAAAGCAAGGACCAGAATATACCTCGGCCTATATTTGTCCTATGCATTGCGAAGGCAGCGGATCAGACGAGCCTGGCGAATGCCCTGTCTGTGGAATGGACTATGTGAAAAATGAAGATGTAGAATAGACTCTAAAGCGCCTGTCGAGATTTCGGTAGGCGCTTTTTCTGGTTTTAAGGTTTGAGTTCATCACATTTTCCTATTTTTATGTAAATATTGTTGATATGAAAAATTTATTTTTATTTATTATTATATTTTTTTCTGCCCAAATAACTTATTCACAAGAAATACTCTCTTTGCCAGATGATTCTACTTCAGTGGTAATCACGCTAAAAAGTGGGTCTGTTTATTCGGGTAAAATCATCGACAAAAACTCTCGAGAAATCTTAATCGACAGCGAGGATGACGTGATTACTATTTCGCGAGCAGATATCCAGTCTATAGAGACTATCGAAGGAAATCAGCGCATAAGAGTTATTATGAAGGACGGCGCAGAACACGAGGGTTTACTGATTAAAAATACAATTGATCAGATTATTATCAATAATAAAAATGGAAGACTTAGTCTTCATCAGGATAAAATCAGAAGAATAGAGGAAGACTTTGAAAAAGAAGAGGTTAGAATTGTCATGAAAGATGGAACTACCTATGAAGGATATCAAAGGTTAGATGGGGAAAAGCCCACAACGATCTACACCGACAATGGCGAGGTTGAATACAAAGCAGATCAAGTAAAAAAGATATCTAAACTACGTAAAACCTCTAAATATGGCTTTGAAAATCCTGTAGCTACAAAATACTTTTTAGGACCCTCCGCCATTCCTCTTCAAAAAGGAACCAGCTATTATCACAATCAAGCGGTGATCTTCAATTCTGCACAGACCAGTGTTGGAAATAATATTTCCCTGGGTGGAGGATTTGAATTTCTATCTCTGTTTAACGCTGGTTCACCCCTGATTTACGGAAATATAAAAATATCGGCATCTGCCTCTGACCGCTTTCACTATGGCGGAGGTCTGATTACCGGTGGTATTTTGGGTAATAGTAATGTCGATGGGGCTTTTTTTATCGCGCCCTACGGCATAGTCACCGTTGGAAACTACGACCACAATATAACATTTGGTGGAAGTGGTGTGATGGCCTTTGCACCATTTGGGGTTTTTACACTATCAGGTATGACTCGCGTAAGTCGCAAGGTGAGTTTGATTTCAAATAACTATTTCATCGCAGGAGAGAGTGTTGGCGGGCTCGGTGCCTTTGGTATACAGGGCGTTCGGATCATGGGAGAGTCCATGGCCTTTGACATTGGTATATTACTTAACAGGGAATTGATCTCCGAAGGCCTTATATTACCCTATGCCGGATTTATCCAGCGCTTTTAAAGTGGGCTAAGGTTATATTTAGACTTATCATTCAATTACCCAAATAAGAAATATGGGCCTATTGAATGACCATTCTACCTTTGAAAGAAGAATTGATTATCCACATACTTCTGATTAATCTCAGACTTTACCTTATTAGAATTTTTATTAATTTCACCTATTATCTTAATTATTTAAATGTAGTATTATGAAAAACTTATTATGTGCAATCGCATGTATCCTCTTCACTTTTTCTTTGCAGGGTCAGGACTTGACGACATCAAATTCAGATTCTTTAAAAGTTCTCGTTACCCTAACAAATGGTGACTTTGTTGTAGGTCATATCCTTGACCAAAATGAAACACAGCTTTTACTTCAGGCGAAAGAAAAAACTCAAACTCTAGCTCTTGATGAGATCGCCGAGGTAGACTCTCTCACTAATATGAAAAATGTGAGGGTTTCCATGAAGAATGACCTGACTTACACCGGAAAGCTCCTTAAAGAAACCGATAGCCAACTCATTATTGAGAGTCAAAACGGCTTACTCATTCTAAAAATGCAGGGCGTAGAAAAGATTGAGAACATCTACGATCGTGTATACAAAAAAATTACCATGAAAGACGGTACCGTATATAAAGGGTACACCGAATCTGATCTGGGTAAGGACGCCACGATTTACACTGAGTCCGGCCAAATCAAATATAATCCGGACCAAGTTGAAAAAATAGAAACGATAAAGCCCTCACGCATAGGGTTTTTTGACCATCCATCGGCCACTCGCTATTATTTCAGTCCCACGGCAATTCCTCTTCGAAAAGGAGAGGGCTATTACAGCAATCAACTTATCTTAGTAAATTCCTTTCAATATGGTATCACCGATAATATTTCAATGGGAGCCGGAGTGGAGGCTATTAGCACCTTATTTCTCCTTTCACCCACACCTTTTGGGAATATCAAAATTGGCTTCTCACCGGCTGAAAATTTTCATGTAAGTGGAGGAATTCAGGCAGGGGCTGCATTTGGCCGTATCGTTGACAATCGGGCCGAATATGTCGTATCACCATTTGGGGCAATTACTTTTGGCGATAGAGATGTGAATTTCACCCTGGGAGGTGGCAGAGCCTTTATTACCGATGACCAGGCCAACTATTTTACGTTTTCGGGTACCCTTAGATTAAAACCGCAATTGGCGCTTATAAGCAATAATATATATGGGCGAGTCACTGATCTGGAGGAGTCGTTCTATTTTGGTTTGCTTGGAGTGCGAATTTTAGGCAGAAACGCCGATTTAGATTTAGCATTAGCTTATACAGATGAGTCTATAAGATCCGGCTTTGCCATACCCTATCTGGGATTTAGTTTCAAATTATAAACTCGAGCGATTTGCGGCAGCGCTGTGCAGGGGGCTCACCCAAAAAAATTGGGGTGAGCGACCGCGTCCCTAGCCAATGCATTGGGTAGGGACAAGGGCCGAGTGAGGCGGCCGGAGTCCGGAATATCGCGTCTAGCGATATCAAGGACAAAGGCCGATCTCCGAACGAGCCCCGAAACATAGCGCCGGCGCCAAAAATATGGGGCCGGGCCGCCCTCATCCAAAAAACAATAAAGGTTTGTATATTGGTGGCTTATGGCAAAACCAAAAGTAGTATATATCTGTCGGGCATGCGGAGCAGATCATCCCAAGTGGCAAGGTCAATGTAGAAATTGTGGGGAGTGGAATTCTTTACAGGAGGAGATCATTCCGGGCAATAAAAAGCAGCTGCCGTGGGATAAAAATGCGGAAACAAAAGCTCGGGCCCAGAAAATAGTCGACATACCGACAAATCGTGAGTCGCGTCTAGCCACATCAGACTCTGAGTTCAATCGCGTCCTGGGTGGCGGGTTGGTTCCAGGCAGTGTGACCTTAATTGGTGGACAGCCGGGCATAGGAAAGTCGACCTTATTGTTGCAATTGGCACTCAATTTAAATCGAACTGTGCTTTATGTTTCCGGGGAAGAAAGTCCGGCACAGATTAAAATGCGGGCCGATAGACTCGGTAAGGAGTTGGGTGCAAATTGCTACCTGTTAGCAGCTACTGAGACCGAAAAAATAATAGAAACAGCTAAAGAGATCGATCCCGACTGGCTCATCATTGATTCAGTGCAAACCCTAAGGAGTATGCAAGTGGACAGTGGCCAGGGAAGCATCACTCAAATTCGCGAGTGCACGGCGATGCTGACCGACTTTGTCAAAGCGCGGCATCTGCCGATGATGCTTATCGGGCACATTACAAAAGAAGGCGTAATCGCGGGGCCAAAATTACTGGAGCATATGGTGGATTCAGTTTTGCAGTTTGAGGGCGATCGTCGGCATGCCTATCGCCTGCTTAGAAGCATTAAAAATAGATTTGGCTCCACAGATGAGTTGGGTATTTATGAGATGCAATCGACGGGCCTGCAGGCTGTGGAAAATCCCTCAATGATGCTCATGGATTCGCACAGCTCTCAATTGTCCGGCAGCGCTATATCTGCTACCATAGAGGGTATGCGACCTATGATGGTAGAAGTGCAATCAC
Organism: uncultured Saprospiraceae bacterium; assembly: GCA_964627995.1. Lineage (GTDB taxonomy): Bacteria > Bacteroidota > Bacteroidia > Chitinophagales > Saprospiraceae > JAWLFI01. Next base: position 33,164 of record CAZVLN010000014.1, on the reverse strand, counting down.
TGGTAAGTACAGCCGTATATGGCACGCCCCAGCGTTCCACGACCGGGTTTGATCTCAACCGATTACACATGCTGCTCGCGGTCTTGGAAAAGCGAGCCGGATATTTTTTCAATCAAAAAGATGTGTTTTTAAATATTGCGGGTGGCTTCCGCATCTCAGACCCCTCCATTGATTTGGCCGTAATTGCAGCTATGGTATCATCATTTGAGGATGAACCCTGGCCATCCAACGTGGCTTTTGCCGGTGAAGTAGGTTTGTCGGGAGAGGTTCGTCCGGTGGCACGTCCTGAACTCAGAGTCATTGAGGCAGATCGCATGGGCTTTACTCGGATTTATCTGCCCGCACAAAATGTAAAGGGACTCGACACGAAAAAACAAAAAATTGAGGTTATTGCTTTAGATCGAATCGATACCTTTATCGAACATCTTTCAGTCTGAGGAATTTTCCGGACAAAGCAATTGAAATCCATTCCCATGAATATTGACGATTTCGACATCGTCGCTGACCTTAAGGTATTTGCGTAATTTGGCGATAAATACATCCATCGATCGCGCAGTAAAATAGCTATCCTCACCCCATATTTTCTCCAGAGCTTCTGAGCGCTCAACCACTTGATTTTTAGCGTGAGCTAATAATTGAAGCAGTTGCGCCTCCTTGGGAGAAAGCTTTTGCTCCTCTTCATCCCTATACTTCAACAAGCGCAGCGGAAAATTGAAGGTGAATTCACCAAAAGTATATTCTTTGGGTATGGATGTTGAAGTTTTCTTTTGACTGCGCTTTAAGATAGCCTGAATGCGCATCAGGAGCTCTTCTGAACTAAAGGGCTTAGTAATATAATCATCCGCTCCGGACTCAAATCCCTTAAGTACATCTTCCTTCATGGTCTTGGCTGTGAGAAAAACAATGGGGATCTCCTTATCCTTTTTTCGAATTTCACGAGCTAAAGTGAAGCCATCCTTTTTAGGCATCATCACATCCAAAATGCACAAATCGAACTCCTGGTTCTGAAAGGTATTCCAACCTTGAGCTCCGTCGACAGCCAGTTCCACTTCAAAATCATTCATTTCCAGATAAGAACGTAACACATCGCCAAAATTTTCGTCGTCCTCGCAAAGCAGAACTTTAGCTTTTTCATTCATCATGAAGTATCATTTTTAGAAATTTACATATTATACGGAAGAAAAACAATAAACGTGCTTCCCTGTCTGGGTTCACTTTCTACATCGATATTGCCCTCATGCGCAGTCACAATCGCTTTAACATAACTCAGGCCCAGGCCAAATCCTTTTACATCATGGATATTACCCGTGTGCACTCGATAAAATTTATCAAATATTTGTTTACGAGCTTCAGGGGTCAATCCTATCCCACTATCTTGTATACGAATCTCGATTCCGTCAGACACATTTACAGTTTTAACTCGAATATGTGGTTTTTCGGGCGAATACTTATTCGCATTATCCAATAAGTTATGAAAAATATTGCTAATGTGCGTCCGATCGGCCTGAATCGTATCCTGTCGTGCGCTGAGATCTAAGTCCACTTTTCCACCTCTTTTTTCGACTTGCATCCGAATGTACGCTGCTGCTTCCGATATAATTTCATGCAGGTGAACTTGCTCCATCTGCAGTCCAAATTCACGCTGATCAATTAGGGCCATCTGGAGTACTTTTTCGACCTGATTCAACATACGTCTGTTTTCTTGAGTAATGATCCGAGCGAAGCGACGAACTTTGTCAGGTTGAGCAATAATTTTATCGCTGGTTAGCGAGTCTGTTGCCAGGGAAATCGTTGCAATAGGCGTCTTAAATTCGTGCGTCATGTTATTAATAAAATCATTCTTCATTTCACTAACTTTTTTCTGTCGCATGATGACATATAAAGTATAAGAAAATGCAAATAGAATCAAACATGTGAAAAATAAAGAAGCCGCTAGTAACCACCAGGAATCCTGCCACAACACCCGCGCACGGTCCGGAAAATACAGGCGCATTTGTCCGAGTGCGCCCTCCCCCATGCCAAACAAATCGATTTTATACTGCGCATCACTCATTCTATATCGATCGGGCAATTCTAAGTCTGGATCACTGTAACGGGCATCTTCTCCAAAAAATCCAACATAGTGTCCATCGTAAATTACCATAGCTTCGCGCGTATACGAATAAACACCACTTACAAATTCAGCTGACACTCCCCGATCCTGAAGATGTTGATTTAAGCGCAAATTTAGCATGCTCGGATCTAAAAGGTCCTCAATGGGATAAGACTGCAGCAAATCCATCACATCATTTACGACTTTCTGCTGCTGCTGTTCCACATATTGGCCTGCCACAAAATTTGAATCCAGAATCGTGCGACCAAAAAAATAATCCACCCTCAAAAACCCGGATGACCGAGTCTGTCTGATCTGTTCAGACCCCTTGTAAGGACTATCTTCGCTGCGAAACACATCCTCTACCTCCTCTTTCAAGGCAAACATAGCAGCCGCTACATTTTGATCAAATTTTTGCTCATTAAGCCGAATGGAAAATGCCAACCAATAAGCCTGAATCGCTATGATTCCGATTAGCGCCAGTGACATCAGCGCAATTATGCCTTTAATTGCCCACCGCTTCATATTATAGGATGTGTCCTAAGCATTTTTTTTATTTTTTGGGCGTGTCCCCCATTCCATGGGGGTCGGTCCCTTCCGGAGTTCCGTCCCCAAAATATTTGGGGACCGCTCTCTTCGTTCGCGCCCTCCAGGCACCTCACGCACCATTATTTCACACTTCTGCTCTAATTGAGGTTAAATCGAACATTAATCCCACCCCGTGCATTCGTAATCGGAAAAGCCAAACTCGTTTTCGGGATCGTCCGATTATAATCCAAAAATAGCCGAAGAGTAATATTCTTATTTACATCATAATCTACAGATGGGTTGATCTGAATGGTCTCGGTACCCCGTGTAGGAACAGGCTCCGAAGAATTATCAATCTCATATGCGAAAGTCACGTCATCTCGATAAGAGAAATTAAGATTGATAGTCAATCGATTCCCCACATCCGTCGATCCTCGCTGCTGCCCTTGCGTGTTTCTTCCACGCTGACCTCTTCCACCTCTAGATCTGCCGCGATCTGTCTGCCGACCAAAATTGAGAAATCCAATGCTAACATTATTAAGGGTGTATCCAAAACCGAAGGTATACTCAAAAGAATTTGTTTCAAATAGCTTGGTATCCGTGAAGCTCAAAGCCAGATTTCGCGCGCGGCTCATCTTGAAATTCATCTGGATATCATTTTGAGTTTGAATATCAATACCAATAAGTGGATTGAACCTTTCATCGATGACCACTTCAGGAATTACAAACCTTGAATACAGGTTTGATTGCTCATCAAAATTTATTTCCTCATCAAATCCAGCCTCCTCGTCAAAGGCGGCATTTCGTTGGAAAGAATTCACCGTCATTGACCCTTTATAGGCATGTGAAATACGAATATTTCTAAAAATGGGCTGAAGGAAAGAAATTCTTGACAAGCCGTTCCAATTTATTGCCCAGTTTGGTCGAGGTGTCGTATTAAACAGATCCAAATTCGCATTCGCTGGATCTACTCCTGTGTAGGCTGATAAAAAGGCAGGAATAAGCACCTCTTGTTGCTTCCGTCCGAATCCATTTTTGTAGCCGTCAGGATCCCGTTCATGATCATCGCCATTCGGATTTAGCCGCTGAGAAATAATAGGCCGATTATTTTCAAAGGTATTAAATAAGCCAATCAAGTCCTGCTCACCACTAGAGAAAAGAGTATTGAGCGCCATAAATGAAACTGTGTATGATCCAAAGTCATTCCTGGGTGCGTATCCATAATTGGCATTTCGGAAATCCGTATAGGGATCTGAAATTGGAGCGTCAACATTTTTAAATAAGGCTGTAGATGTTTGATTAAAGGAGCGATCAATAGTGATATCGATGCGGAAATCATTCCATGGCTCAATATTGAGTTCTCCATTCCAATTCTCAGTAACACTTGTGATCACTTCCTGACTCAAGAATCGACTAGCAGTAAACCATCCTTTATTCTCCGCCGCATCGAAGAGGAAGTCTTGATTCGGTTGAAATCCGAGCACATATTCCCACCCCGGCGCATCAAAGCCCTCTGACAATCCGAGAAACTGCGTTTCGGGCATAAAACCAGGTATAGAGCTGGAGTAGTTTTCAGACCAGTTAAACTGGAAACGGCGCACACTCATAAGAGGGCGAATGAGCAGCTTCTCAATAGCTGAGGGGCCATCATCCTTTTCCGTTTGCCTTTGGCTTTGGCGTCCTTGCCGACTCTGTCGACCCCGGGCACGGCCTCCACCACCCATCTTGTTGAGAGATCTCAGATATTTAGATTTATTGTATAAAGTCTCAAAGTTGACTGTCGCATTAATTTGGCGCTGCTGACCATTTTGAATATTATTTCCTAAGGAGTCAATATTGATCGCAGCAGCAGCCCAATTGTAATTTGCAGAAACTTGAGCTCGCAAATCGATGAAATCTAATAATGGAAAATTCCTAAGCGGCACATTGTACGAAAGAACCATATTGTGATCATAGTTCTTCGGTCGGCCAAGATTCGTAAAGTTATCCCACCGGTAGGTAGTTGGGTCTACATTAACTGTATCGCCTTTAAAGTCCACACCGTTTTGGTCTAGCTCATCAATCATAGCAAAATGCGTCGCATTAAAATTGAATCGCAAAGAGCGTGTAATATCCCAAGACATCGTATATGTTCGATCCCAACTAAATCGTCTGTCAAACCAAGTACTATATTCTGGATTTGAGAAACGATAGCGTCTTACATTGATATATCGGTCAACAACTGTGCTAAATCCAAAACTATTAGGCAGTGGGTTTATATGGATTTCAGAAATGAACTTGAGGTATTTGTCATTCTTAATGAGGTTTTTAAACGGCTCAATATATAATGGCTTATATCCAAATTGATAGTTAAGCGAAGCCGTGTGATTTTGCGTATTGTCGAGTTCAATTAGCGGATCTGTATGGTCGGTTTCTGTAAATGCATAACTTACACTAAAGTTCTCAATAGACCACGGTTTGGGGCTTCCGCCACCGCCGCCGGGTCCTCGACCGCCTCGACCGCCTCGACCGCCAATACCACCGCCTCTGCCTCCGCGGAGCGCTGGACCTCCGCCCACGCCGCCAAAGCCGCCCTGTGGTCCGCTACCTCCGCCTCCACCGCCACCATTAGGGGTATATCGAACGTTAGTGAAGTTAATACTGGTGATCCGAGTTCTATCCTGCGCCAATTGACGTATAGAATCTCTATCGTCGGGGTCAGCAAAGGACTTAACTTTATCGTCGAGTTCAATATCCAAATCATAGGGATCAAATTGAGGAGATCGAATCGTATTCGATAATTGGGCATAAAATGGCAACTGCAATGGAGAGTTTTCGCCCAGTAGCTGTCCTAGTTGAAGGTTAGTAGCAATGTCGTATTGGATTGTAGAATGCCGGGCACGTTCCTGGAGTTTTTGTTCTAATGAGCCCCACCCAATTCCAGTCCACGTACCTGAAAAGGAAATATTTCCAAAGTCTGCCAATTGTGCATCTACACGAGCTAAAGCTGCCATACCTCCTCGATTATCCAAGCCCGTCGCTCGAAGTTCGTTGGCCCAAACATCCAGGCATACGGTCCCTCCGCCATCTCTGGCATTTCGAATACCAATCATAAATCCTTTGACAAAACCCAAATTCGGATTTCCCAATACTTTTATCCTTGCTTCCGGATTTTCAGGAGAAGATCTTACGAAAAGTTCTGAGTTCGGGAAGCCACCAGAATTCCTCTGATTCTTTAAATCGATGAGCTGTTGAAGGGCAAAGTCAAATTCATTTTCCTCCGGCCACACCACACTCGGATCTCTTCGCTCCGTGGTAGATATTTGCTGTGACATTGTGACTGGAATTTCATACTCGTAAAAATTGCGAGAGTAATCACTACCTACCCGAATAAATATAGTCACATCTCCACGCTCTATAAACTGGTCACTTTCCGCGTGAATAAACATTTTGAGTCGCTCGTATAGTCGTAAATCTCGTTGATCGTTTTTAATAACTGCGCGCGCTTCTCCAGCTTTGAGGTTGCACACTTCCATAGCCAGGGAAGACTCATTCAAAAAAGCATTTGTAAAAGCAGCTTGAAAATTTTGCTCTCTCTGTATACCTGGTGGAATGACGTAATTATAAGGTATTTTTTCAGAGTTTTCCTCAATACCTACCTGATTGATTGTGAAGGTAGTGTTATCTACAGGTGGATCAATACTGGGCCCACGTTCAGACAACAAGTTGGGGCGAAGAAACCGCCTCCATGAGTTTCGAACGAGATCTAGTGTAGCAAAGCGCATGGTAACTTTCTCATCAAAACCTTGCAAATACATACGCATAAACCGAATACTCCGGAAATCTTGAATGGCACCCACTTTTTTATCGAACTCTTGAATGGGCACAACAAATCGATACCAGACTTCGCCACCTCCACGAGTAGATATACTATCGGCAATATATTCCGATAAGGCCAATCGGTTGGAGCCATCATTAAAGATTGGTATTTTATAATGGAAGTAGCCCTCAATTCGATCTGAGGTAAAGTCTCGATTGATGTCTTCAGTGGTCGGAAGAAATGTAAAAGAAGTGGCAAAACGCGAATTCCCTGTATTATTTGGGGAGTTCCCGTCTACGTGATTAAATCTTGCATATCGCTCTAATGTAGAAATATTAGGGTCTAAGGAGTCATCTAAAAAGTGGATGAAATTATCGTTGGCCGGGTCAGCTAAAATTTCATCGTAAACAGCCGGTAGCACTCCAGCCTGCATTTCGGCTAAGTAGTCGGAGAGGAAATCTTGTTCTGCCAGGTCATTCATGCCATCAAGTCCGACATCCTGCACTCTGCGAACATCCGGGTCATTGTCAAAAGCATTAACAAAAGGTACGGTTATGGGCACAACGCCTAAGTTGGTCGTATCCAAAGCAACTTGTTGTCCTGGACGTGGCAACCCATTCTCAAAAGCTGCCCGACCATCTTTGAGGATATCTTCAGATATATTTCCAAGATCAATGTACAAGTAACCACCTTGGGCTGGACGTTGCTGACTAGGCGTTACCATAAAAGGGTTGAGCATCCAAAATTCAATATATTCAATATTACTTGCCTGGAAATCATTGACCGTAAGACCCCTCATTATACCTCCCCATCGAGTTTCCGGGTCCTTTAACCGACCTGCCTCGTCCACTCCCGCTGAATAAGCTGTACCATTGGGTACATCGTAATTATACTGACCACGTCGAGAAGGGTAATAGGTAATATCCATGGGTCTGAAAATATTGAGCCCCGGTTGAATAGTTCGGTTGGGGAATATTTCATTTTGATCGACTATTCGAGTGTAGGGATCACCTTGAGCTCCTCCAATATTACGATCGAGTCGATACCAGTTTATTAGGGCTCTATTTACTGTTACTAAGCGTGAATCATTCAATGCAGATTCAGGAAATAAAGGCATATTATTTTGGGGATCGTTTTCCGGTATACTAGCTAAATTCCAACGATCTAATGGTTGAGAAATATCAATCCGAGCAGCAGTTCCTTCAAAATCGTCAATATAAACAGACCCGCCTTCATCACTTTGTAAATTAATCGCGTTTGAGAACCCAGGAATTAATGCTGCGCCTTCCACATATGCTGAGATTGTCGAGGGAACCTTAGTTTCCAGTCCTGGGATTCTATCCACTACTTTGGTAAGCCAGGGGGCATCTGCATCGTAGCTTGCGTCTAGTCCAATTATTCTATTATTAATGGGGTCGTCCCCAATGTTAACTTTTTGTGTTATTGGCCGTTCCCAAAGGTGCATATAAGTTCCGCCCAAAATAATTTCGTCCGTTAACTGATAGTCTGCTCTTAGCCCCAGCATATTCCGATTCTGAAAACTAAATAAAGATTGATCTTCAAAACTAATGCTGAGAGGAACACCAGAGGCCAAATAAGATTCATTAATAATTCGCAGACGGCCAATAGTATAATCTACCTCATAGTCAACTCCTTCCCTCAATACAGCTCCACCCGCAGATACGCGCACAGATCCCTCGGGAATATTAAAAGCTCCTAGAGAAATTTCTGATGTAACAGAAGATTCAAATTTACCTCGTATTAAAAACCGGTTTTTCTCTTGATATTCTTGTGCAATAAACTTTGTAGAGTCATAGAGCTCCTGGTATTCGTAATCGCGATAGGTCGCTGGATCATCTAAAGCCTTTTCTAAGGATGATCCAAAAGGTTCTAGAACTGGAAAGAATATTTTTCCAAGCTGAGTATTAATCGTTACACCAGGCACAAAATCAAACCGACCATCCGGTTGAGGGTCATTTTGAGCATTGAGTTGGTCTAAGTTAAACAATTGCAATAATGGACGTCCTAAAGCTCCTGGTTCTGGCAAAAACCGTTTGAATCCTTCTCCCGGATCATCGAAAAAAACATCCAGATTAAAGGTGGAGGGGTCCACTTGATATGCACCTACGCTGTAGACATTTTTCATCATTAGATCCCACAGTGCATTCCTCACATCAGGCGTTGCTGTTTTTAACATCTTCGTTACCAACACTCTGGTACTGTCACTTTCAGCCTCTGTGGAAAACTGACCTATGCGATATGTTTTTCCATTATAGTCATACTCAACAGCCACAGCTAATACTTCCTCCTGTCGAAGGGGGGTGTTTAGGGTCAGTACTCCTAATTGTTCATTAAGGGTATATTCATTCTCTCGAATGCGCTGAGCTCGTTTTAATTCAAAATCCCTACCTGTCTCTAAATTGAATTTATTCGAAAGTGTAGGAATAGTAGTTGGAGATTTTAAGGCCGCCGGATCATTGATAATATCTTCATACAATTTATTTGACCGGTTATCGGGAAGAGCTGTTCGTCCATCTAGAGCTAAGAGCTCAGGTGGAAAAAACTGCAGTCTAAAGGGGTCCTCATCCCGCACTACAAAGCGCTCGGGCTCACCCAGGTCGGCTACAGCGACAATATCCCTCAACCGCTCTGTTTCATTTTGGATATTTGTCCGCCATACTTCAATCCGATTAACCTTGAACAGAGAATTTATTTGTGGAAGGTTTTCAAGCGCCTTTTCATAATTATCGCGATTGAAATGGGTGAGAAAGAAGTGGCGATTCTCATCGTAATTGTCCGCACGAACCTCAAACTCCTGTACCTGACTACCACCCTGTACCGTAATTTCTTTTTGCCTGCCTCGCTGCTGAGACGCAATAGCTGTTAATCGCAGGTGACCAAACTGTAGTTCTGTTTTTATCCCAAATAAGCTCTGACTCCCTTGTATAAGGCTCGACCTAAGAGGTAAAGCGACATTACCTGCTTCAATATTTTTTAGAATATCGTCTTCACTAAACTGCTCGCTATCAAACTTTAATTTTAATTGATTCTCAAAATCAAACTGGGCTTGCGAATTAAAGTTTGTAGCTAAGCTTAATTTTTCTCCAATTTGCCCCGTCACATTAAGGCGAATATCCATATTGAAATCGAACAAAAATTGTCGTTGTTGTTGAATGGGAAGAGCTGGATTTTCAATATTTTGATAGCGTGCTCCAAAAATCAAATCTATATTCCCTTGTGGTTGGATAGATACTTCCCGCCCACCAAAGAGCCGATCTGCAAGATTTTCACCTTTACTATATTCCTCTAGCGGGTCCTTTAAGCCTTTACTACCCTTTTTGCCTGTAGAAACACCTGCTAAACGCGCGAAATAATCACGCTCTTGCTCGCGAGATTTCCATTCCAAATATTCGGAAAAAGTCATGGAAGTCGGTGCTCGAAAATATTCGTCCCCTATGCGCTCCACGATGATATACCTCCCAGTTTCAGAATCAAACTTAACTTCCTTATTAACATTTGAAGGGTCTTGGAGATCAAATGGATTCCGATTAGGGCTCGTTAGAAAGTTACCTTTTCGATCTTCTAAGGGTATTGTGTCTAACTGAAATACATTCAGATACGCAGGTATGGGTTCACCTTTGTCAATGAAAGATGGAGATGCCGAAACTGTATGGATACTGGAAATCCCTACCACATACAGAATACCTGCTAAGAACACTAGGTGCTTTTGCGTCATATGCTATAATTCAACCTAAATGAGTTCGATTGCTGGTAAAAATTCTATTCGATAGGAAGTTTCTTTAGTCTAATTTGTTGATCTTCAATAATAATGAACCTTGAAGAGATTAGATGAAAGGCAAATATAAGGTACTTTTTATCAATCATGAAAGTTTTTTCAACCCTGCTTTTATAATATCTTCAACGTTTGTCAAATCCTCGGACTGACTTAACTGACTTAAAGTCTTTTTTATTCTGTTGTTAGGGAATCCCAGAGCACGTAATGCAGATTCTGCTTCCATATATACATTATTCATTCTCCCCCCTGAGGTGCCGGCATCAGCGGTTTCTATATCTCCTACCTTATCTTTAAGGTCCAAAATAATTCTTTGCGCTGTTTTTGTGCCAATTCCTTTGACTGCTTTAAATACAGACGTATTTTGACTCAAAATCGCTGCTTTAACATCAGAAGCTCTCAAAGAGGACATAATCAAACGGGCAGTCGCAGTGCCCACACCGCTAACGCGGATAAGTTCTTGAAAAATGGCTCGCTCCTCTTTCGTTCCAAAACCATACAAGGCCATTATATCCTCCTTAACATGAAGATATACCCACAGTCGCACCTCTTTTTTATCTCCTAGGCTTTCAAATGTATGTAAACTCACGTGGAGCTTATAACCAATACCACCCGCATCAATGACTACATGATCGGGATGCTTTTCAATTAGCTGACCTGAGAAATATTCATACATATTTAAAATATATTTAATACAAAAGTACAATAAAGTCAGGATAAATAAAAGTAAGTCGCAACAGTTATGTTGATTTAGAGAGGAGGTTGTATCTTTGGGAGAGTAATAAAAAAGGAGTAATAATGAATATATTGATTCTCGGGAGCGGAGGTCGGGAGTATATGTTAGCTTGGAAAATTAGAAAAAGTAAAACGGTAAAAAACCTGTTTATAGCTCCTGGAAATGGAGGGACTTCAGAATTGGGCGAGAATATTGAGCTCGATTGGAAAAACCTGGATGCTTGTATTCAGTTCATAAAGTCTAATCTTATTCATATGGTCGTTATAGGACCAGAGATGCCTTTGGTAGAAGGTTTTGTCGATCAACTGAAGAACGTTCCGGATTTGAACGAACTCATGATTATCGGACCCGAAAAAGCTGCTGCAAAGCTTGAGGGTAGTAAAGCATTCGCAAAATCTTTCATGAAAAAAAATCATATTCCTACGGCCAGTTACAAAACCTTTACTCGATCCGAGGTAGATTTAGCCGTGAACCATATAAGGTCTCAGGCTGGGCCGTATGTGCTTAAAGCAGATGGTCTTGCAGGAGGTAAGGGTGTTCTTATTTTGAGTGAGCCTGAAGAGGCTGTGAAAGAAGCTCAATCCATTTTAGACGGTAAATTTGGGGAAGCAGGTCATACATTAGTAATTGAGTCATTTTTAGAGGGCCTTGAGTTTTCAGTTTTTGCTCTTTGCTTCGGCACCGATTATATGTTATTGCCCGTTGCTAAGGACTATAAAAGAATTGGAGAAGGAGATAGCGGTCTGAATACAGGAGGTATGGGCTCTGTTTCCCCGGTTCCCGGTATCAGCAACAGCATCTTACAAAAAGTTGAGGATCAAATTTTACAGCCAACCCTAAATGGCTTAATTGAAGAGGGCATAACTTATTCCGGCTTTTTGTTTTTGGGACTTATTCTAGTAGACGAGGAACCATTTGTCATTGAATATAACTGTCGCCTAGGTGACCCTGAAACGCAAGTGGTTTTGCCTCGTATAGACAGCGATTTGGTCGAATTGTTAAGGGCTTGCGCTACTAACAACCTAGCCGAATCGCAAATAAAAGTAAGCAGCAAAACTGCTGTATGCACTGTTTTAGCAAGCGAGGGTTATCCAGTTAATTATGAAAAAGGAAAAGAAATTCGAATTCAAAGACCTGACTCTGATACAATTTATGCCCACGCGGGAACAGTGAAAAAAAACGGCAAGCTTTTAACTTCAGGCGGACGGGTTTTAGGATGTATAGGGCTCAACGAAAATCCCACGGGGGCGAAAAATAAAAGTCAAATTGCTGCTGCGAGCGTGCAATTCGAAGGTAAGTACTACCGTTCAGATATCGGTTCTGATTTAAATATCTAAATTCATTTTCATTCATACAACTTTGTAGTCAAATATGAAAAATATTGCTTTTCAGTGGTTTGCTCTTTTCATGATAGTTATCACCTCATTTGGGGTTGATGCTCAAAAGGAGATTCTCTTTTCCGTCGAAGATTTAGATGTAACGACGGATGAATTTAGATATGTCTTCGAAAAAAATAATAACTCAATCGCCAATGAAACGGATATCAAAGAGTACCTAGATCTCTATAAGAATTTCAAACTCAAGGTTAAGGCCGCTTACGACAAAAAAATGGACACGCTTGCTCATCTTAATGATGAGCTGAATGTCTATCGAAGACAGTTATCAAAAAGCTACTTGCTTGACAAGCAATTGCAAGAAAAGGTAGCGCAGAAGATTTATGAACGCAAACAGCATGAGATAAAAATTGCTCATATCGTTCTCACGGCCGACACTGAGGGTGAATTGGGAGCTGCTGAAGATAAGCTATCTGACTTAAAGACTAAAGCTGAGTTAGATTTTGTCGCTATTGCAAAAAACTATTCTGAAGATCCTGGAACTCGCGACGAGGGGGGAGTTATTGGCTATCTGAGTTCACCTTTTGCAAAAGGCTTCGAAGAAGTAGAGGATTTGGCTTATGGTTTAAAAGTTGGGCAGGTAGGTGGACCCGTAAAATCAGAAATGGGGATTCACCTCATTAAGGTTATCGACCGAAGACCAGCACTAGGGGAGATGGAGCTGTCTCATATCTTCGTTCGAAACCCAAAACCGGGAAGTGAAAGTTACGAGAAGGAAAAACAAAGAAAGAGAGAAAAAATTGAAAAAGCTTATGAAGCCTTAACGCAGGGCACATCTTTCAAGAACGCTACTTTAAAATTTTCTGAGGATGATAAAACCAAATACAATAATGGATATCTGGGCTATAAAGAGCCTAACACTTATAAAGAGGATATTGAAGAAGTAGTTTTTCAGTTAGATAAATCCGGCGATTTCACAAAGCCTCTAGAGTCCGATCTAGGGTGGCATATTTTTATGCGCGGGAATCAAAAAAAACCTCAGGACAGATCATATGAAGAATCTAGAGCAGAAATACTGTCTGAGTTAAAGTATACGAATCGACTTGATCATGCACAATCTGCACTCATAAGCCAAATAAAGCAAGATGCACCCTTTGTAGAAACCTCTGATTGGATATCAAAATTTAGAGCCACTATTCCTCAGAATTTTGCGCGTTATGACTGGAAATCACCTGACATAAATGAAAACCCGGATACTCTTTTTCGATTTGGAAACAGTAATTATAAAACACAAAATGATTTTATAAAATACTTGAATCGCAACACTCGACAACGTTTACGTTTAGATCGAAAAATGACAGCAAAAGAAGTACTCGATAAACTATATCAGGATTTTGTCACTGAAGCAGCGATCGAGTATGAAGAATCCCAACTAGAAAAGAAATATCCAGAATTTCGACACTTAATGAGGGAATACCGAGAAGGGATATTGCTATTTGAAATTACAAAAGAGAAAGTATGGGATAGAGCACCTTCAGATACCGCTGGCCTTCGCCAATTTTATCTTAGCAATAAAGAAAACTACAAATGGAATGACCGAGCGAAAGTTCTAGACTTTACTTTAACTTCAAATAATCCAAAATTATGTGATAAAACTACTAATATGTTGATGCGGCGGGGAGTTGACCAAACGATGGAGAAGATAAATAAGGACTCGATTCAACTAACATATTCAACTACTATCATAGAAAAAGGGAAAACGGAGCAATCAATTAGTTGGCAAGATAGGGTTCTTTTCGGTGTTGAAAAAAAGTCAGAAGGCTGCACCTTTAAATGGATAGACCAAATCATACCATCCGAAATTAAAACTTTAGAAGAGGCGAAAGGATATGTGATTTCAGATTATCAAAATAAATTAGAAAAGGACTGGATAGAAAGACTTCAAAAAAAATATGAAGTGGATACTAATCGAAAAGTCTTAAAATCTCTGATAAGATCATATGAAAAATAATTAGTTTTTGGTTTTCGTATTTCCTTTACCTGATAAATGAGTGAGATATATGGAAGTGTAAAAGCCTATGAAAAGATTTATCAACAAAAAGACAAGACTTATCTTTTACAAAACCGGACTGGGTATCATGTTTTTACTCATTGTAGGCTGCGATATGTTCACAGCTAAGTCGAGCATTAATGATCGTAGCAAAATCGTGGCTGAAGTAGGCAAGTCGGATTTAAAAGAAAAAGACCTAAGGGACCTTTTTGGTAATAGCTATTCAAGTGAAGATAGTATTAGAGCTACTAACAATTATATTAGAAGGTGGGTCAAAGAGGAACTCATAAAAATTGAGGCAGAAAAAACCATGAAAGATGATAGAGATATTCAGCGAATGGTTGAAGATTACCGAAAATCACTATTAATACATAAGTTCGAACAAGAACTGGCACGTGAAAAACTTGATAGTAATATTTCAGAACAGGAAATCGCTCTGCAGTATAAAAAAAATAAGGCCTCTTTTATCTTAGCAGAGCCCATTTATACTATTCGTTGGATTGTTATTACAAACGCCAATATATCTCCCGAACAATTGGAGGAGCATTGGAAGGAAAACAAGTATCAAACGAATGAGAAATGGGTGAAACTTGCTGAATTGTATGCAAATAATTACAATCTAGACCCAAGCATTTGGTGGAGAGAGTCAGAACTTCTAAGTTTACTTCCTGTTAAGGATAAAGAATTCCTCAATCGAAATCAACAGGTCACTAAAAAATCCCTTTCTGAAGACGAAATACTTTTGGTAGATGTATTGAAAGTTCAATATCAAGGAGATTTAGCCCCCATTGGTTTTGTAAAAGATGATATTAAGAGTTATATTCTACATCAAAGAAAGGAAGCGTTTTTAAGAGAATTTCGAGAAAAGTTGTATGAAAATGCCGTGAATAGTAATGCGGTTAAAATAAATCTAAAATGAGAAGCACAATTGTCCTTCTAAGTATAGTTATATCCTTTGCTCACTTTAACCTTATGGGCCAGACCGGCTTGGTCAATAAAGTCATAGCTAAAGTAGGCGGTGAACTTGTATTACTTTCTGACCTGGAGGAGCAAGTGGCCTACTTAAAAGATCAAGGGCAAGAAATAGGAAAGAAAGAGAAGTGTGAAATTTTAGAGGGGATTCTCGCTCAAAAGCTTCTTGTCAATCAAGCCAAACTAGATAGCTTAGTCGTTGTGGAGGAACAAGTAAATGCAGAAATTGACGGGCGAATTGAAAGAATTCTTCAAATGATGAATAACGAGGTCAGCCAATTTGAAGCCTACTATGGAAAGACTGTAAATGAGGTCCGGCAAGAAATGGCTCGTGAGATGAGGAACCAAATGCTCGCTGAACAAATGAGGAATCAGGTCATGGCCAGCGCATCAGCAACACCCTCAGAGGTTATCTCCTTTTACGAAAGCATGCCAAAAGATAGTGTCCCTTATTATAATTCCGAAGTTGAAATACAAGAACTTGTTATTAAGCCAGAAGTTACTCCAGAAGAAAAGCAAAGAACCCTTGAAAAGCTGAATGATATTCGAGAACAAATTTTGAATGATTCAGCTAGCTTTACACAAATGGCTCGGATCTATTCTGACGATCCTGGGTCAGCACGAAATGGAGGAGATTTAGGCATGATGAAAAGGGGAAGTTTAGTACCTGAATATGAAGCCGCAGCATATAACTTGCGTCCTGGTGAAATTTCGGAAGTAATTGAGTCAGAGTATGGTTTTCACATAATTAAATTATTAGAGCGTCGAGGTAATAATATTCACACTCAACATATTTTATCTAAACCTGAACTTGATGAAGTCGATTTTCAACGATCAATAAGTGAGTTAAGAGAGATCAAAAACCTTCTTGAAACGGACTCAACTACCTTTGAAATGGCGGTCCGACTCCATGGGTACGATGGCGTACAGTCCTACAATAATGGCGGAAGAGTTATCAACAATCAATCTGGGGACAACTTTTTTGAGGTCGGAGATTTAGATCCAGACGTTTATTTTGCTTTAGATACCCTTGACGTTGGCGACCTCACAAAACCTCTGAAATATCAGTCCAGGTCTGGAGAAGTTCTATTTAAAATCGTCAAATTAATGTCCCGCACAGATCCACACAAAGCAAGCTTAAAATCAGATTATGCCAAAATACAACAAATGGCTTCTCAGAATAAGAAAAGTGAAACTCTAATGGACTGGATGCGGAAAAAGAGAGAGAGCACGTATATAGAGGTTGTAGAAGAGTATGCTCAATGTTCTAACTTAACGGCCTGGATATCTTCAACGACCGCCTTGTCTAATTCTGCCCAATAAGAAAGGATGTCTGCTATAATTTCTGATTGATTTGTTATACAAACTTTCATTAATTCCATTTTCTTCAGTATTTTAAGTGGCGGCTTTTATATTTTTTTAGTTTATAAGTTGTTTTGAGCTCGATTTTCATGGCAATACCAAATATTTTTTCTTTTCTTCCTTACATAAATAATGAAGAATGGACTGACTATAATCATGACCAGGGATTGCAAACCTTAGTGCTTGCGTTTTTAATTGCTGTCTGCATCGTTCTTTTCACTATTCCCTTGACAATTCGCTTTTGTAAGAAATACGACATATTTGACAACCCTAATTTAAGCCGAAAAAAACACAGATCTAAAATACCTCATTTGGGAGGTGTCAACATTTTTTTAGGTATGTTCGTCGCCTTTGTAGCAATTGCGCCATTATCTACTTTAGATTCATTCAAATACATTTTCACAGCCATTTTTTTTCTGCTCATCTTGGGATTATGGGATGACATTCGCTCTTTAAGCCCCTGGATGAAATTGTTTTGGCAGCTTATCATTAGTATTTTAATAATTGGCCCTGGAGAAGCTTATCTGGACAATTTGTTTGGACTATTTGGATACTATGATATCTCCTCGACCTACACCTCATATATTATTAGCCTTATTATTATTTTAACGATAATTAATGGAATAAATTTATTAGATGGAATTAATGCTTTAAGCGCAGGTTTGACCTTAATGCTTAGTTTTTTTTATCTTCTGTGGTTTTTATTTGTCGGATTCTATGGCTTGGCCCTTTTTTCGACCACTTTATGCGGAGCTGCACTAGCCTTTTTATGGTATAATTGGAGTCCCGCATCAATATTTTTGGGAGACTCTGGGGCTATGATTTTAGGGCTAAGTATTTCATTTCTTACTCTTTCTTTTCTTCAATCCAATTCAAACCTTTTAGACATGCAATCAAAGCTTGCTATACTGCATGCGCCAATTATTGCTATTGCTGCCCTATTATTACCTATCTTAGATACTTCACGAGTTTTTATCTTGCGAGTTATACAAGGTAAGTCTCCCTTGTCTGCAGATCGAAACCATATCCATCATAAATTTGTAGATGCGGGATTCCCCCATATTCAGGCTACTTTAATTTTATTAAGTTGCCAATTAGCAATAATCTTTATCGCCATGGCTAGCGTCCGTCTATCCTACCTAATCTCCTCAATAGTCATTTTCGTCAGCCTTTTGGTATTCTACCTGGGATTTGGGGTAGTCATTCAGCACCAAAAAAACAATGCTGCTTGATTTGAAAAACGCTAATTTTTAGTTTCGATTTTCTATATCCGCAAAAAGCGTAACTTAGATTCCCAACAATGCACTGGATATATATTTTTTTAGGGGGAGGATTAGGTAGTATTTTACGATATAGTCTTAGTGTAATTCCCATTTTTAGTATGCCAGTCTCCCATCCGATAAGGACTTTGCTTGCAAATGCAATTGCAAGTCTATTATTAGGGTTTATTACTTATATTTCATTTACAGCATTTGACCTGCCCGACACTGTTAAGCTAGGATTGACGGTTGGCTTTTGTGGTGGACTAAGCACATTTTCTACTTTTTCAGCTGAGTCAATCCAATTATTACAAGAAGGAACCTTACTTAGCTTCTTTTTATACGCATTCGGTACGATGGCCATTTGCCTTTTTGCTTTTTTGATGGGCGTAAAGCTCGCTGGAGCATAGGATGTAGATGGAGTATAGCAACCCAAATTATTGATTAGTTATAGAAAGGTTTAATGACTATTAATTATAAAGTACTTACTTATGAGATAGCAAACTGCATTTAAATCATAATGCAAGTATACCTCTAAGATGAATATTCGGTTTTCATTCTTCCTTTATTTTTATGCATTAATGAAAAATAGTTTTATATTTGCAATCCTTTAGAAAATAGGTGAGTTATGAAAAAGAATATACATCCAGAAAATTACAGAACTGTAGTATTTAAAGATTTTTCTTGCGATGAGGCTTTTCTTACGCGTTCATGTGCAGAAACAGATGAAACTATAGTTTGGGAAGACGGTAATGAATACCCTTTGGTCAAATTAGAAATTTCTAGTTATTCACATCCTTTTTACACGGGTAAAATGAAATATGTGGATACGGCAGGTAGAATTGATAAATTCAACAAAAAATTTGCTAAATTTTCAAAGAAAACTGAAACTAAAGAGGACTAACGCAAGTTAAATTCAAATTATTGGCATAGCCCTTGCTGTATATCAGTTAAGGGCTATTTTTTTAAGGCTTAGTGAGATAAATGACAAATATTATACTTTTTGACAATGATCGGCGAGATAATTTTTTACCTCTCACCTTTACACGACCTACCTGTGAACTTCGTGTAGGTCTATTCACAATTACTGAAAAATGGAGCGTTTGGCTTAAAGGTCAAGTTTCTTATATCACACAAGATTATTTATCGGCAAAATATCCGATTTCTATAAAAGAAGAAAATTTTGTAATCAATGGCTCGGTCATGCCCAATGATCAGTTAGTTCGGCTCATTCAACAATTGGACTATAATGAGGCCTTAATGAAAGGAGATGAGCTGATTGCGGTCCGACTTGATGAAGGTCAGTTTGAAAATCTGATGGAAAATGATGATCTCGATGAGTTAATCGGATATCAACTCACGGAAACACCCTTGCACCAGATACAATCCCTTCCCGATATTTTTCAAATGAATGGACAACAGCTTGAATCGGACATTGCCAAAATGACTGAACTTAGAACTGGGGCTATTATTCCAGATCACGTAACGACAGTGAAGCCAAAAAATATCTTCATTGAAAATAGTGCTGTAATAGATCCGGGAGTAATTTTAAATGCTTCAGAAGGTCCTATATATGTTGGACGAAACGCGAAGATCATGGAGGGCGCACTAATACGTGGCCCATTTGGATTGGGTGAAAATAGTGTTATAAAAATGGGGGCTAAAATTTATAGTAACACAACCATTGGGCCCTTTTCAAAGGTAGGGGGAGAAATTAATAATTGCGTAATCGCTGGCTTTTCGAATAAAGCTCATGATGGCTTTTTAGGGAATTCGGTTATCGGTGAGTGGTGTAATATTGGGGCAGATAGCAATAATTCCAACTTAAAAAATAATTATACCTCTGTAAAGTTATGGGACTATACAACCAATCGATTTACTGATACTAATGCTCAATTTTGTGGACTATTTATGGGCGATCACTCAAAATGCGGAATAAATACCATGTTTAACACTGGAACAGTAGTCGGTGTGCATGCAAATATCTTTGGAGGTGGTTTTCCGCGCACATTCATTCCTTCATTCAGTTGGGGTGGTCACTCATCTTGGAAAACCCATCGCCCTGAAAAAGCAATGGAAACAGCAGAACGCATGATGGAGCGTAGATCTCAAACTCTAACCACTGAGGATAGAGAGATATATCAACACTTATTTGACTGGACTTCAAGCTATCGTTCATGGGAAAAATCTCCTTCTGGAAAAAAATCTTAAGTTACTTTAAAGAGATTCACATAGAGAGTGCTCCAAGTGAGTTAAATCCACATCTATACGTCAGCCTATCTAAAGGCAGATATATGCTATCTACAGCTAAAGCCATTTACTCGCATGCTGACCTTTATGATAACTTTGTCCAGACATTTAAAAGAGTCGATTGGTCCAAATTAAAGGGTTCGGATATATTAATTTTAGGATACGGCTTGGGTTCAATACCAACCATCCTCGAAAAAATGGGGAAAAAATTTCGATATACTGCAATCGAAAAAGATGCACACGTCATCTATTTAGCATCCAAATATACTTTAGAAGACTTAGACTCTCCTGTGCACCTGTATGAGGCCGATTGTAAAGACTACCTAGAAAGACATAATGAGACCTTTTCGGCTATCTGTATGGATGTTTTTGTAGAAGATGAAATCCCAACTCCCTTAACAACTAGCTCATTTATTGATCACTTAAAATCTCATTTGAAGAAGGACGGTGTTTTATTTGTTAATACCATAGACCCAAAGGAAGAGGAAGTTACGCGCACTACCTTCCAAAAAAAGCTCTTAATAGCATTTCCAGAGGGCGTTTTCATCAAAGTAGGCCCTAATTCTGTTTTTGTAAGCGATTCAAGGCTTCTTATCTCTTAATGACATAGATTATCTATGCAAATGGCCAACAAGCCCGCGCAAATATCATTACATTTACAGCGATAATTAAAAACTGATAGTATGTACACAATGAATATATATCTAAAGCTGGCTTTAACGGCTTTATTTCTTGGTGGAGGAATAGCTCTTGCAATTGCATTTGGATTTTGGTATTCTTTTCCACTCCTTCTAATTGGTATCATTTTTTTGGTCAGCTATGTTTTGCTCGGTACGGTGCAAACTGCCGCTCAAATGATCGAAGCCCAGGATTTAGATGGTGCTGAAAAGCGCCTTAATCTAACCTTAAATCCGAAGTGGCTTTACGTTACTAATCGGGCATACTACTATATAATGAAAGGCTCTATAGCGATGCAGAGAGGAAATGAGTCTAAAGCAGAAGAACTCTTCAAATTAGCGCAAACCCTTAAACTACCTACAGATAACGAGCGAGCTATGGTTCAACTGCAACTCGCAGGTATCCATCTAAAAAAGAACAATTGGAATAAGGTTAAAACCATCATGCGAAAAGTAAAAGATTTTGATGTTACAGAGCCAACAATCCAATCTCAAATAGATCAAATCCAATTGGGCTTAAAGAATAGAGGCGCTCTAAACCCATCAAATATGCGTGAAGCACACCAAATGGGTAGATCTCGGAAGCGCAGAAGACCAAAAATTCGGTAATCAAACCCAATTTCGCTCTATCGAACCAAGGTTATAGATCCGTGATAATATCCACTTTCACCAGTGCCTATGTTCGAATACATGATTCGAACAACATAGACTCCAGTATCTAATACCTTGCCCTTATATGTACCGTCCCATGTATCCAATTCTGACCTCGATTCAAACATTTGCTCTCCATAGCGATTGAAGACAGCCCACTCCACATCTTTAATGCCGTAAGAAGTAAAGAAAAACTCATCATTTTTCCCATCTCCGTTGGGACTAAATACATTTGGCACATATATGCGGGCTATATTTTCTACACAAATCTGAGTACTTATGGAGTCCCTGCACCCCAATTCATTCTCAACCCATAGTTGAATGGTAAATGTGCCCGTATCTAGATAAGCATGCCCTAAATTAGACCCCATTTGAAAGTCGACAACAGGTGTCCCATCTCCAAAATCAAGAAAACCACGCGTATACCCTACACTTAAATCAATGATTTCAATTTCATTTTCAATATTACTGATACAATCTTGATTAGGAATTCGTGTCATATTGGCTCGTATCGGTGGAGAACCTAAAAGCTCCACAATGTCTGCCTGTGAACAGCCACTGCCACGATTAGTAATTTCAACCGGGTAGACACCTGGAGGCCCTGTATATCTAGCACCAATATATGGTTCCCCTACAGACCACTGAATTTGGTAGTCGGCTGTGTCTAAGCTTATCTCAACAAATGTTGAATCTTCATAACAAACCGCAGGGCCTTGATCTTGATCAAATGTAAAAGGAGCATGCTGAAATATGAAAATACTATCAACATATGGGAGAGAGCAATCATCTTCTACACGCACAGTATACCAGGAGCTTGCTGTCGGCCTTATAATATGGCTGGAACCAAATCCTAAGCCCTGATCCCAGGTAGTCACACGTTGTCCTCGACCACCTGTGCTTTCAACACCTATTTCCGTACTTTGATCTGGACAAAGTGTATCCATAGCAGCTGATACTGTGCCTTCTATTGGGGGTAAAATACTTATGAAAATACGATCACTTGAAGCGCAATCGCCTGCACCTCGTTCGTAAAGGAGTTCATGATTACCACTGCCCAGTGAAGAGGGCTGAAATTCTAAACTTGAAAGGCTTCCGTTGATCGAAAAACGTCCCCCGGCAGGTTGGACTTGAACTTCTATTAGGCTATCGTTAAAACAATATTGCTGACTTAAGTCTATAAACTCAGCTTCCTCAAATTCAAATATCTCAACTTCCGATTCGGTTTCGCATCCATTGGGTGCTATATAGTAAATCGTATAAATCCCTATAGGAAGAGATTGGGGATCAAATAACCCGGCAGACTCATCTAAAAATCCAGGACCACGCCAAAACCCTCCAGCTGGGGTAGCACTCAACACCTCAGCGGTGCTGAGATCACAAAAAGAATAGTCTGGGATATCGGCAGGGGCGGCTACCTCAAGCCAAAGTGTATCAGAACATCCTAAAGCATCCCAGCTTATGGAATGAATCCCAGGTCCTGAGAGAATGGGGTTGAAAAAATATTGATCTTGTAAGAAAAAAATCCCTGGTCCATTTAGCACGCCATTAGCCGGAAAAAACGAAATAAATTCATCAAGTGCAATGGAATCGTCGGTCAAACAGAAAAATAAAGGATTGTCCTCCTCTATTCTTACATCTATTAATTGCAGTTCAAATCGGTCAGAACATCCGTTGGCTGAAAATGTAAAGTCGTGCGTCCCTGCGTCCAAATTACTAATGTCGAAAGCTTGAATGCTGTCTATATAAGGTGCTGGACCACTCCAATCTCCCGGAAAGGATACAAAAAGCAAACTGTCCCCCATGCAGCGCGTCCTGTCTGGACCCGCTTGAATATCGCGTATATGAATTTGCATTTCAGCCGAACATCCTTCCAACTGGTACTGGTAAGTATAGGTGCTACCCGGGGATGGACGCCATCCATCTAATCTGCCATTTACATTATTGACGATTCCAGGGCCACTCCACCTCCCACCAAAAGGCTCAGCCTCCAAAAACACGCGTTGAGTTCTGCAAATTGTATCAATATCGGGCATAATGATGGTATCCAAAACGCGCACGGTTTTTGACGATACACAACCGTTGGCAGCTGTATAGCTAACCACAAAGCTACCTGACTCTACAGGATCAAACACACCGTCTGCAGTCGTGTGCATTCCCGACCAAATACCACCAGCAGGATTTCCTCCGTTCAACTCAAAGGATGGATTTCCCTGACAACTCGATTGGGGCGATCCGGCCCAAACTGGATGCACCCAAACTGTATCAGTTGTCCTACAACCATTCGGGTCCACGTACTCAATAATATCCTCATTTAAATCGCTAGACCAATTCCATCGCCAAAATTGATACCTTCCTGTTTCGCGTTCCCAGTCTGGAATTATACTCGAATAAAAAAGCCCTCCTGCGGGATCACCGCTCAAAAATTGATCGCCCCGACTTGAACATACCGTATCGCCTGAAAACGAACTTATAATGTTCGGCTCTGGAAATGGTATATAAATAAAGGTGTCACGGGCAATAGACCCACTGGTTTGATCGGTAACCTCGACGACCACTTGCGTAGCTGTGTCTGCACAAATTGGAATTTCAGCACTATTGGGTCCGGATGGTGACCAAATATAGGTGAAATCACCAGCGTCATTTCCACGGACAATGGCTTCCAAAATACCACAGTCTCCTCGACAAGCTCGCTCAATTTGTTCTATATCAACAGATATCGGACAATTGGCTACCTCGAAGAGTACATTGGTAGAAAAAGGGTGGGCTTCACCACAAGCATCGAAAATATTGCCTTCAAATAAAAGCCGGAAAGATCCCGGGATATCAATCTCTGATGAAAATATAATATTAAAACTTGAGGCCATCATGGTGCTACTGTCGCAATCTAAAAGTTCTATATTACCCACTGAATATCCCCCGGGCCCCACTATGGTAAAAGCATCGACCGTAAATTGGTCGCACGGTATGGGAAAATCTACTTCAAACTGCAGGGACGAGAGTGGACAGTCGGGCGGTTCTGGAAGTAAAAGCATGGGAAGGTCAGGTTCATTTACCGCAACCTCCCAATTTAGAGACCAACCCGCTGCAGCTATACTTTCATCACTAGTAAAATGCAAAGTCACACAACCACTGGTAGACAAAATAAGTGGGGGAGGATTTATAATGCCAGACAAACTTGAAATTAAAGGACTGTTTGTGTCTGGCCCATCATAGATGTGAAGAATATCTAAATTAACTTCTGTGGCAAAAAAATCAAAATTGAGCCGAATTTCGTCAGCATTATCTACGCAAATCGTAAAGGTGAAATCCTCATTGTGGTTGTACTGACCTTGCTCAAGCCCTTCGTCACTATCGGTAAGGGTGCCTTCACAATCCGATACGGTCAGGTTTTGCATGACATATATCGGCTGTGCAAGAAGGCTAGTACCTATAGTAGTCACTACAGATACCCAAATCACTAGCCACAGCCTCGAATGAAATATGTTATCCATAGTGCGTTTATTCTTTCAAAATTACGACAGAGGGAGTCGTGATAAGGTTACTTTCGTTTCCAGCTCGGTCTACTAACCGACATTCAAACCGAGTTGTCTCGCTAGGTCCATTCCCAAATAAAAATAAACTCGGAAATTCTACATCTATAACGCCTTCTATGGGCACTGAACTATCCAGCGGTGCCAGCGGACCAACAAAAAAAGAATCAAAATTAGATAATCGGACATCTCTGATGAATAACGAGTATTGGTCGGGGTCTGGATATCCCAAATCCCCATCCCCATCTTTGTAGGCAATAGTTAAAACCAGCACTTCCGCATACTGAACTAAAGTATCGTGACTGATTGCCTCCAAGCTTATCTCAGGGGTTTCACTCAGTTCTACGGAAGACTGTTCACAGCCAATAAAGCCGAAAAGGACTATTGAAAAAAGCAAAATCTTATTACATCCACTCAAAAGAGTAATATTTTTTTATGTGAAATAATGCATCCTCATTAGGGACTTTTTGTGATTCAGATGGAATGAATAATCTCAAAAAATACACTTCGTTTGAGTCCAATTGCTCAGCTTGAATTTGTACCCGAAAATGAAATGGTATGGTCTCCCCATGATATCCATAATACATATAGGGAGACGGTAAATACTCCACACCTTGAGAAATACTGTCCTGAAAAGGTGATAGGGAAGTAGAAAATTGAAGGTCTACTTTATCTTCTAATTCAGATGGAAGTCGCTCGGGATGAGATAGAGCGAAGTAAATATAGCTATCCCCTATAGAGTCCTTGGGCAGCCTGAGTGGCTTTCGAGTATCAAACCTCCGATAAATCGAGTCATTTTGCATTACAAATATACCATCTAGAGAAAAAGGGTGACCAGAAGTAGTGGGCGCCTGCCCCATTATATCCAATGCTCCGTTTTCTATCCAGCTTCGAATATCCTCTATGTAATCATCGCCATATTCAAACCAATCTGAATCAGGCTCTAATTGAATTGGCATGGGAGGACTTATCGTATTATTCAATCTGGCCATTATCACAGATGTTTCGGGCGATCCCGGATCGACCCGATAAGAATATTGCCCATCATTTTTTATAGGGGCTTCATATACCAATGTGTTATAAGCACTTTCCAGGGTCCGAAAATCCGGCTCGAAAGTCCCATCGTGACAGCCTACATTTCCACAGGTAGGTTGGAAAATATTTTGGTAAATACCTGCAATTGTGTTCGACTCTGCCTCTGTTAACTCTAAACGGACGGTGTCCTGATTCGATGTTTGATTATCGAAGGGATTGATCGGAGGCTCATTATCGCTGCACCCGGAGGCAAGCCAAGCCACAAAAATAAAACCCAGGTAATGCAGCCTGATTTGAGGTAGCCTTTTTGCAATTATTCTATAATCCATGTGCATTATCTTTACATTCGATCAAAAAGCGAGCGGGAACTTCCATCCAAACGCCCTTGTGATTCAACAATCTGTTTGATCCCAAACAACTCTGCAATCGTTGGAACAACATCAGTAGCATCTCCCACAGGCTGATCTGGGCTTCCTACTTGCAGTCCTGCTTCAGCCCCAGGCCCAACCATCAGCGTGAAAATGCGCCTAGTATTTTCATTGCCTACCGAATGGTCATAAGCATACCAATCATTAATGTCCTGAATAGGATTCGGATCCTGATCGCGGCCATGTTCAGGCATTACTATCATCGTCGTATTATCAGCCATGCCAGGAATACGTTGTATCTCTCTCCACAAAAATCCTACACCGTGATCGGCTCGGTGCAGACTCTTCAGGTAATTGGTATAGCTGGCGTGGCACACATCGATATTCGTCAAATCAATTACTGTGATTTTTGGTTTGAACCAGGACAGCACTTCTAGCGCAAAACCTAGCGTTTTTAGATCCCGGTTGTCATTAACCGGCGGTAAGGAGACCTGACCCAATTCCACTTTTTCAAAAGTAGATCGCACAAACTCTTTTATAAAATCTTGTTCTTCTGATCTATTATACAAATGAGGAATCTCCAATCCCTCTTCGACATAATTACTATTTAGAAAATGGCGCATCTCCTGAATCATCGTCCATTCCGTTTCGGGGTGATAATTCTTGAAATCCATAAAGTGATTCATTCCTGGCGTGCCAAAGGTAGTAAGTGGAGCTAAAAAGTTTGCGCCATACTTGCGGCCGTAGGCCGGATCGTCTGAGTAATTTAAAAGTGGTCTTGACATGCCGATATCTGCACCCACATACCAGCAATCCGTCGCATCGAAGCCGGCGTGTCGACGCAAATACTCAAATATAGTGGGAGCTGCCGGGCGACTTCTCAATCCTTGTGCAAGCGCATAACTCCCTGATATGCCAGTAGAAAGTCCATTATAGTGCCCGGCGCCACCCTTCGAAAAACGAACTTCTGGAAACAAAGTTCCTTGCTGATCTAGAGGTGTTTGAAGCAAAGGGTCAATGGGGATTCCACCTACAATATTGTTTGCCGCATCGTCCAGCCCATAGGCTATTTTTGATTCAGGAGAATCGCCTGTCAACATATTATACATGATATTCCCTTCCACATCCTCATCCTGACTGTCGGCCAGGTATCTTTTTAGAACCGCTTCCTGCTGACGTACCCCGCCTGCAAATAATACAAATACCACATGGTCGGTTAAGGGTGCTGTGGTTTGAGCACTTATAATTCCCGATGGTAAGATATAGGGGAAACCAGCTGTAGCCGCTGTGGCCAAGCCGGCCTTTTTAATAAACTCTCTTCTTTTCATACCATTCTGTATTTTTAATAGTGAAAATGCTCATTGCTTGTTGCAAAAGAAAAATAAACGAGCTCAGGGGTGAGGTTGGGACGACTTTCAATGTAATTTAACATCCATTGTAACTCCGCTTCCGTGGGCTGACGAATCAAGAATCGCCGATAAGTATCTCGCACAAAAGCTTCAGGATTAGCACGCATTTCTTCCTCTGTAGGTAGGACGACCCTGCCGTCGGCCATGTACTTGCTTACCAAAATATCAAAAGCCACACGCTTATCTCCTATCGACTGAATTGCCGCAAGCGCCTCCAGCATCCGGTTCGGGCCGATGGCTTCTTGAAATAAGTTGGTGTACAATACTGAAATGTATTGAGATTCTGTCTTCGGCTTATTTTTCGTTGAATTAATCGGACTAATCTCAACGTCATTTACTTCATATACGTAGACATCCTCTTTACACCCCGTAGCTATTAGGAAAATGAGTAAACATATCCCTATGCTTTTATAAAAAATTCGCATATTCATCTGTTGCTAATATTTCTTCAAAAATCAGATTTATGTCGCCTGACTCAATGTACTTAGGGAGCAAGGTAATGATTTCTCCAGGAGTGGGCGGTCGATTCAATAAGGTTTGATATGCCCAAATGACCATTCCCTCATACATCCCATCCGACTGAATCACAATCTCAATGAAGTCATCTTTGTGGCTTCCCATTTGCCCGAATAGCTCCCGGTTCTCATTAAATTCAATCATTTCAAAAGAGCGATTGAACTCATCCTCTGTAGGCAATCGCCATAAAAGCTCATCAAATACGGCACGAATAAAGTTGAAGGCGTTCATGTTGATTTGATCATACACAGAATTATCGATCATATAAGCGTACATCTCATGGTACTGAATGGCATCATCGTAGAGAAGGTCTTTGCTGTCCAATACAGACTGATTGCGTCGAATGACCGCTAGCTTTTCGTGGTATCCATCCCAGTTCTCCTCTATAGAGTCCTTTACCATACCATTCCGAGCTATACCAATACTTTGCCGAAGAGCTCCATCTCCTATCCCCTCCAAATTTCGGACTTTCGCCAGGGTGTATAAATTCTCTACGAATGCAGCTTTGTAGGAAAACTCATTGGGACGAAAGGTCGTATCCGTCATCAATTTCCGAATTATTTTTAATCGAGATGCACGATTCAGCCCAGCAGCCTTCAAACTATCTACTTCCTCAGCTAATTCTTCGTTAAACGGCTCGCGAGCTATTAAATCGATATAAATACGGTTGACATAATTCTCAATTTTAAGATCTGAAATATTAAAATCTGAGGTCGGTACATTATCGCCTATCAAATTTACTTCCTCCGAACAGGAAGTCAAGGCTACCGCACTAATAAAAACCAGAGACACCAAGTTCAGCGAAGAAATATTTCCACTCATCATACCACCCTATTTTTTAGTTTGGCTTATTTATATGATACAATATAATTGTTTTTCGCTGCTCAGCCAGAAAGTTTTCATCAAATAGGCTGTTATTCCTCTATTTTACGACAAAACCCAGCTTTTTTTTATAGAAACTTAGATAGGCAATAAAACTTTCCGAGATTCTAAATTATTTTTACCTTTTTATGGGCGGTTCCCATACAGGGATTGTATGGGACGCTACGCTTCGAGGCTCGCTCAGGTGTGTCGGACGCCGCCATCCCCGCTGGGATTGGCTTGTCCGCTTCGCTCGGCCGTTTACACGTCGCGCGACAGCATGCTGCCGCGCCCTCTGCGCATCGCTACCGCAAAACTCTTGTTATAAATCACTTCCGCTCAAATACTCAAAAGCTAATCACGGATGGTTTTCCCGGCAATCAACTTTACATGAATTCAATCTGTTTAGTATATATGAGCACTCCTTTAAAAATACAAATTCAAACAAAAGTGGCGGGCGATTTTCGGTCGGTTATGAATCAATTCGACAGAGATTTATTTGAAGCCCTAAGCCCTCCTGTAGGTAAAATAGAGCTTGTTAAATTTACGGGGTCTAAAACGGGAGATACTGTTCACCTAAGATTTGTCCGTCCTATCCGTGCAGAATGGATAAGCCTCATCACTGACCACGGAGAGCGAGATGGAGAACTATATTTCGTTGATGAAGGAAAAAAGCTTCCTCCAGGTCTCACCTATTGGAAACATGAACATGTAGTCCGAAAACTAAGCTCCGATCAATCTCTTATCATTGACCGGATAAGATTTAAGTCCTATTTTTGGATACTAAGTCTGCTGCTTTACCCTATTGTGTTTTTAACCTTTTACCCTAGGAAAAAACAGTATAAATCTTATTTTGGTGAATAAAATATAAGCAAGATGAAACCAGATCACCCGATTCGAATTATTGGAGCCGGTATGAGTGGATTGGTAGCTGCGGTCTACTTGCACCAAAATGGCTTTCCCGTCACCATCCATGATACAGCCCGTCATATTGGTGGGCGACTCGAAACAACGCAAAAAAACGGCTGGGCTTTGGACAGAGGTTTTCAGGTTTTGCTGACAGAATATCCGCTCACTAAAAAGTATTTGGACTACGGGGACTTAGACCTTATATATTTCAAACCCGGAGCTAAAATATTTTCGTCCGGAAAGTCCTATTGCATAGGGAATCCTTTACAAGATCTGAGCCTGGCCTGGCCCACACTCAAATATCCCTGGGCAACGCTGAGCGACAAATGGAAACTTGCCCGCCTCACGCAAGGATTATTAGCCACAGATCTGCCGGAAATATTTTCGCGCGCCGAACGGACTACAGAAAATTATTTAATCGAAAAAGGGTTTTCAAGCCCTATGATGCAATCTTTTTTTCGTCCATTTTTCGGGGGCATATTTTTAGAGAAAAAATTGACGACCTCTTCCCGCATGTTTGAGTTCGTCCTTAAAATGTTTAGCTCGGGCCAGGCAGCAGTACCTGCAAATGGGATTCAACAAATGGCAAATCAACTGGCTCGTCAGATTCCGTCGAACTCTATTCATTTAGGCCAAAAAGTAACAAATAAAGAGCCCCAGAGCATTTCCCTGGACGATGGAACTAAACTGGAGGCATCCGCAGTACTTTGCGCGCATGCCCAACCAGAATCAAGCCTTCAGAAATGGAATCGATGCATGAATATCTATTTCTCCAGTTCAGATCCGCAAGTCATTACAGTCCCAATGATCGGACTTATTGCCGATGAAAATTCACCCGTCACCAACTTTCACTATTTAAACAAAGTGCCTGGAGGACCTTCGAGCGACGAACAGATTGTATCAGTTACCCTTTTGCCTCCCCATAACAATTATTCTCAAGAGCAAGGAATTCAGGAAGCTCAACAAGAACTCGCCAAACATGCCGGATTGCGGGATCTCAAATTATTAACAGTCTTTGAAATTGATCAGGCACTGCCGGTGCATCAGGAAGTGAAACTCGAAGCATCACCTGCGGAGATTCGAGATCAAAGCGGAATTTACTATTGCGGAGATGCGCTGACTGCCCCATCACTGAATATGGCGATGGGCACAGGTGAAAAAGCGGCTCAAATGATTATGGATGATTTGCGCTCCACAGCTAAAAACTAATATGAGCGGATTATATATTCACATTCCTTTTTGTCGACAAGCATGTAACTATTGTAATTTTCATTTCAGTACTTCTTTGAAACAAAAGAAGCGAATGATGAGGGCGATTGAACATGAATTGAAGAATAGAAAAACCTATTTACAAGACGGCCATCTTTCGAGTATTTACTTAGGAGGCGGTACACCTTCTGTCCTTGATCATGAAGAATTATACCACTTATTTGCATCCATCGGGAAGAATTTTGAATGGTCCGAAACTACTGAAATTACTCTGGAGGCCAACCCAGACGATCTCACACGGGATTACCTGGAAATATTAAGAAAGACCCCAGTAAACCGACTTAGCATTGGTATTCAGGCACGCGCAGAGCATCAATTGCAATGGATGAATAGATCCCATACATCCAGTCAGGGCCATCAAGCTATTGAAAATGCATTGGAATTGGGATTTAAGCAAATGACAATTGACTGGATTTATGGCTTACCAAATCTGTCGGATGTAGAATGGATCGAGAGCCTACAATGGATGGAGTCCTTGGAAATTCCTCATTTCTCAGCCTATGCATTGACTGTGGAACAGCAAACTGCTTTAGCCTATCAAATCAAAAACGGGCGAACTGAGGTGCCAAGTGATGATGCCGTTGTAAGGCAATTCGATTTACTTTTGGACTGGGTGGAAGCTAGCAAGTACGATCAATATGAAATTTCAAACTTTTCTCTGCCTGGCCAGGAGGCCATTCATAATTCCCAGTATTGGACAGGAGCTCCATATTTAGGCCTTGGCCCTTCCGCCCACTCTTTTGATGGCCGTCATAGACATTGGAATGTTGCAAATAATGCGACTTATATGAAGTCAATAGAAGCAGACGAACTTCCACTGGAGACGGAGGCCTTTCGACTTAAAGATCGAATAAATGAGCGGATTATGACAGCACTTAGGCTTCGATCTGGATTGGATTTGAGTCAATTTTATCATGACTATCCCGAATACGGGTATCAGCTAAAAAAGCGAATAGTTTCTCATCCAAACCGCGAATGGTGGGTTTCAGAAAAAGACTCTGTCAGACTTAGCCGGGAAGGCATGCATTATGCTGATCGCGCAGCAGCAGACTTATTCTTCGATTGATAAAATATATTTCACTATCGACCTACTATATAATTTGATCCCATTCACTCCACTAATCATGTTGAAAGTCATACTTATTTTAGCTCTTATTTACAGGCGGCCCCAACCTATCCTAGCTTTTTTAAAATTTGCTGAATAAAAACTTCAGGTGCTTGTTATTGATTCCTTCCGGGTGAGCGCTGCGGAGGGGGCTCTCCGCCAACTAGCGGAGAGAGACCGATCCCACCCCCGGTGGGAGAAGGGCCGAGTGAAGCCGCTGGAGTCCGCCGGCTGGCGGACAGAGGCGGATATTCTGAGCGAGCCCCGAAGCATAGCGACCAAGGCCCGCCGCGGGCAGGGATGGAGCGGGTGAGCCGGGCCGGGGCACCCCCAAAAAAATATAGGGAAGAAGAAAGCCTTATGCATCCAATCCCACTGATTTTTTATCTTTGAGAAAAAAGAATGGAGCGTTTAATACTTACCCCTGACGGTCTGCTGCTGGAAGATGTGGCGCATGCCATGAGGAAGTCCTGTCAGCTGGAACTTTCGGAGGCAGCGCGTCGGGAAATTCAGGCCTCAAGGGAGTTTTTAGAGGGGAAAATTTACGATCAGGAGAAGATCATTTATGGGGTGAATACGGGTTTTGGTTCGCTTTGTAATGTATCTATTGAGCCGGAGCAGTTGGGTAATTTGCAGGTCAATTTGATTCGGTCTCATGC
>CAZVLN010000013.1:0-55706 GCA_964627995.1 uncultured Saprospiraceae bacterium | reverse complement strand
CTGGGCGCCGATAGCAGCCGTAAGGCGAGGCGGTGACCGGACGGAAACCCTACGCAGCCCTACGGATGCTGGCGCGCAGGGCTCTAACTACGAGCGGATAGCCCGACCCGTTCTCCGAGGCTTAGGCTCGGGGAATGGGGCACGCCAAAAAATATAAATTAATCCCACCATTGCACGTTTTCAGCGATGGATTTACGTTCTCGCGGCAGTTCCGGCATGTTGTGATTGCCTAAATAAAACAAACCGTAACACGTTTGCCCTTCCGACAGATCCAAAAATTCCGGCTGGCCTATCAACGAACGAGGGCTGCTCCAATAGCCTCCCAAATTCATAGATGAGGCTGTGATCCACAAATTTTGAACGGCAGCACTCAGCGCGGCCAATTCTTCCCATTCCGGGACGGACTCCTCAGGATCCCTTTGCATAATAATGGCAATAACCGCGCTGGATCGAAGGGCTTTTTCTCGTTTGCCCTTAAACTTGCGCTCAGAAAAGGCAGCCTCTGAAGTACCCGCTTTGTATAGATCTGCCAAATATTGGCCAAGTGCCTCCTTTTTAGCTCCACGAATCACGATAAATCTCCACGGATATGTCATACGGTGTGTAGGTGCCCAGTTGGCGGCCTCAAGTAGTGTCTGGATCTGCTCCGTCGTTACTTCCTCGTCTGTAAAGAAACGAGGATATACCGATCGACGAGTTGTAATGCAAGTAGGAATATTACTCATATGATTCATTTTATGGGATAAAAGTATTGATTAAATAGACAATGTATAAATGGATAGGTCGGAATATGGTAAAATACAATCTATAAAACCCAAAATTAGAGGTCAGGGCCGACGGATGAATTGTTTGACTGCGCCCGATATTTTTTTTAGCTTTGTCTAAACTTTTGACGTGAGCTTAACATCTACTGAAGAGAACTACCTAAAAGCTATATTTAAGATACAGGAACGAGAAGGGGGACCTGCGGGAACAAATCACATTGCCGAGGAGATGGAAACTTCTGCTGCGTCGGCATCAGATATGATACGAAAACTATCCAGTAAAGAATTGGTGGATTATGAAAAATACCGCGGTGTGCAGTTGTCTCCAGAAGGGCGAAGGCTAGCTACAGCATTAATTCGAAAGCACCGGCTCTGGGAAAGCTTTTTGGTTGAAAAACTCAACTTTAATTGGGATGAAATTCACGATATTGCCGAAGAACTCGAACACATCCGTTCTCCAAAATTGATTCAGCGGTTGGATAAGTACCTCGGGCATCCCAAATTTGATCCGCACGGTGACCCGATCCCCAATTCAGAGGGTGTATTTCACGAAAGGCAACAAAAACCTTTGTCAAAAATGGCTATAGGAAAAACTGGTGTCGTCGTCGGCGTCAATGAACACTCCAGCTCTTTTCTGCAATTTCTGGATCAACATCGTTTAGTGCTCGGCAGCCGGGTTGAGGTACTTCAGCTCTTCGACTTTGATGAGTCGGTGGAGGTGAAAATAAATGATACACAGACAAAAACGCTAAGTAAAAAAGTAAGCGAAAATATTTATGTGCAAATCAAGTAGCGTTTGGCTGATATTGTGGTTATTTCCGGCTCTACTCAGTGGCCAAAATATTTTA
Source organism: uncultured Saprospiraceae bacterium (assembly GCA_964627995.1). Classification (GTDB taxonomy): domain Bacteria; phylum Bacteroidota; class Bacteroidia; order Chitinophagales; family Saprospiraceae; genus JAWLFI01. The sequence continues at coordinate 54,094 of CAZVLN010000013.1, read as the reverse complement.
ACCACCACCTCAGTTCTTCAGGATATGGCTCAAAATCTTGCGCCGGATCACTGCCAGGTTCAGACTATTGTGCCACGGGGTATGGATCCGCATATTTACGAGCCCACGCCCTCTGATATTGATTTAGTCCTCGAGTCAGATATCATATTCATGAACGGACTTCGGTTAGAAGGATGGCTGGATAAAGTCATTTCTAATGCCGGACGACACGGTAAAAAAATTATTGTAACCAAAGGCATCAAGCCCATAACAAGTATGGAATATGAAGATGCACCAGACCCTCATGCATGGATGGATCTTTCGTTTGGTTTGATTTACATTGATAATATGCGCAAAGCATTATTACAGCTCATGCCTGAACATGTCGAGGAAATTCAAAAGAAATACGATACCTATTATCGGGAAATAAAACAATTAAACCGGTGGATACAAGATGAGGTCAATCGGATTCCAAAAGAAAATCGAGTTCTCATTACCTCGCACGATGCCTTCCAATATTTTGGCCAGGCTTACGGAATGGAGCTGCATGCAACCATGGGGCTTTCGACTGATGCAGATGTCAAAACGGGAGATATCATTCACATCACTAATTTGCTGGAGACGCGGTCTATCCCAGCCATTTTTATTGAAAGTACCATCAATCCAAAGTTATTGGAACAAATTGCAGCTGATTATGGTGTTGAAATTGGCGGAGAGTTGTTTGCCGATGCTTTAAGTGATGCCAGTGGACCTGCGGGAACTTATTTGAATCTATTTCGACATAATACGAAGGTCATAACTGAAGCCTTGACTAGAACGGAAGAAAAAGAGGAGAGTAATGCCTCTCGTCTTACCCACTATATAAGTTATGCCTTTATTTTTGCCATAATGCTGAGTCTTTTCATCTCGGCTTATATTAAATTATCATGAGTACTGACTCTCCTGTTATTCAGATCAAAGGACTATCCGTTTCTTACGATAATAAAAGAGCGATTGTAAATCTATTTGCTGATTTTAAGGCAGGCCACATTCACGGTATTGTGGGTCCCAATGGAGCCGGAAAATCCACCTTAATCAAATCCATATTGTCGCTTTCTGATTACGAGCACGGGGAAATAACTGTTTGGGGACAGTCGGTAGAGGCGGTCAGAGAACGAATTGCGTACGTGCCACAGCGGGAGGACATGGATCCTAGCTTCCCCGCAAACATTATGGATTTGGCACTATTGGGTCGTTTTCCGCACAAAAAGATATTTCAACGCATAAACGAAAGGGACCGAGAAATTGCTCGTGATGCATTAGATCGCGTGGGCTTATCCGATTTAAAAGATCGGCAAATCGGACAATTATCAGGCGGTCAATTCCAAAGAGGGTTAATAGCCCGAGCCATTGCTCAGGAAGCAGATTTATTCTTGTTAGATGAGCCCTTTGTCGGAGTAGATGCCGTTACCGAGGCTAAAATCATTGAAATTTTGAGGGAGGAAGCCAAAAGAGGTAAAACCATACTCATTGTTCACCATGATTTGTCAACCGTAGAAGACTATTTTGATGAATTAGTTCTGCTGAATCAACACCTCATAGCAACAGGCCCAGTATCCGAAGTATTTACGGAAGAAAACTTAGCGAGATGCTATGGAGCTCAACTTCCAATTTTACATAAATCAGCTCGACAGAACTAAGGATTACTTTAGTTCTGAATACTGATCGGGTAACTTTCACCACTCCCTTCTGTCCGAAGCCAGTACATACCACTTGGTAGATGGGCCAAATTCAAACGCTGCTTGGCTCGATTAATCCGACCCTGAAGGACAGTTTCACCCATGGTATTGACAAGAATAAAATTTTGAGGTTGCTCGATGCCTATGGAATAAATCATACATTCATGTTTAGCCGGATTCGGTGCGATTTGAAGTTTTATATTCGCAGTTGCAAATAAATCAGACTGCGTGCTTATGCCACAATACAACTCGCGAAACATTTGGTCTGAAGCAGCTGTAAAAGCTGCCTTTTGGGCTACAAATAAAAAAGGTAGCCAAAAGTCAATGTGTCCGGCATCTGCTATTGGCGTAAAGACATTACGCAAGCCGATGTTATCAGCTCTTTGATGAAGAAGTTGAGACCCAAAAGTTGTTACTGTATTGACGGCTTGTCCTCTGTTTGCAGGCACGGTTTCATCGGCAAGACCATGCAAGCTGGCTATAGGCGGATCGGTAGCATCAACAAAGCTCGTATCAAAGACAGCCCCTGCAAAGCTCAACACTGCTTGAATATCTGAGGGATAAGATTGATTCTCCATAGAACCTGTATTCCCTGTCAATCCACCATTGTTGGCAATAATTCCTTCTAGCCCCGCGGGTAAATCGTCCGTCTCATCGATCATAGCTGCATGAATTCCCGTAAATGCTCCTGCAGAATAGCCTCCTACGACTATAAAATCCGGATCTACTCGATATGGGTTGCCTTCGGCGGCAGATTGTCGGAAGAATCGAATAGCTGCTTTCATATCGCTAACCGCCTTCATATTGGCATCTATTAGTTCTAATGAGTCAGGGCTACCCATAGAGGCAGGGAATAGACGATAGTCTATACTGACTGCGATCCATCCTTTTTCTGCATATTGACGACATAAGGTAGGCATGATTAAGTCATCGCGACTACCACCAGTAAATGACCCGCCGAAAGCCAGTATCATAACAGGTCGATTCGCTAAGGTGTCTTCATCCGGCGCATAAATATCCATAAATAGATCGATGGTATCTCCCAGAAGGTTAGTGTTAGAGGCGTAGAACTCAGTGGTTTCAGTCACCTCGAATTGCGGAATCAAAAGGAAATCATCCGGACATTGAGACAAAACAGCTGACGAAAAAATAATGCTAAGTGTGAGGCTAAAGAATAAGGTAAATATGCGGGCCATAGTTATTGGTTTTAGATACGTTTAAACTTAGTAAATTTACGATTTAATTTTCAATATGTACGTTCTGGCCAATTATTCAGCCTCATCAGCGCCATATTCAATTTGAATCTCCATAGGAGCCTTTAAGATTCTTATTTCTGTTCTTCGATTCTCCTGATGTTCCGATTCCGAGCACTGAACTCCTTCCCTGCAATGGTTCTTCAGTTGGCTCGATCCATAACCCCGAGCTGTAACCCTTTCAGATTTCACCCCTTCACGCATTAAAATTGCTTTTGCAGCTTCAGCCCTGCGCTGTGAGAGTTCTAAATTGTACGAGACTTTCCCCCTACTATCAGTGTGAGCGGCCAGTTCAATTTCCATAAGAGGAAAGCTATTCATTATATCTGCTAAACGAATAAGTTCCTCCTCCGCTCCATCCCGGATACTTGCTTTGTCAAAATCGTAATAGATATTATTTAACTCAACCGTTACGCCCTCTTTCAGATCATCAATGGCGGTTGAGGAAAAATCTCGAGCTTCGGCTTTCATCTCAGGCAAAAGTCGAAATAATACCGCCACCTTCTTAATATCCTCTTTCTGAGGTTCTATATGGAAGGTATCTGAAATTGCGCCTGTCCGTTTTGCGATGATTTCATAAGTTTTGTCATGCTCGATGCAAATGCGTTCTGTCAATGGGAAGCTAAACGAACGCACTTTGTTTTCTGAGCGGTTATTTATAAAAACATCAAACTCGCGAACTCGGTTTCCTTTTGGTCCGACAGCTTTAATTTCTAAAGGGACACAAGTCAACTCTTCAAAAAGTAATTGCACCGTTGAATCGGTCGAAAAATAATCAAGTTCAATTTCCACATCCTCAAATCCTTTTTTATATGCCACCAGCGTTTGTAGTGGTTGATCAGGAGTGATTTCTATAAAAGTCTTGCCGTCTCGATTCGTTTCCGCCTGGGGGTCGCGAAGTGAAGCTGCTGATTTTTTCTTCGTTTGGAGTGTAAGACCGGGAACCTTGGCTTGTTCTATAATCACCGACTGATACCGCGCAGGATCCATGATTTGTCCTCTTTGGTTTCGATCGAAGGTCCAAATTTGAACATTTTCTAATCTCATGCCCGAATTTGGATTAATGGCTATAATTTCAACTGTTCTGGGAGGTAATTCTTCGAGAAATAAATGAATACTAGAAGAAAAGCCGTAGAGATCGTCACTTCCTCCTCTATTGCTGGAAAAATACCCATGCTTCCCATCTGAAGCAATGCTGATGCCCATGTCGTCATCTTTGGAGTTAAAAGGACCTCCCAAATTTATGGGTTCAGACCAACCTGACGGTCTTTGAATGGATAAATAAAAGTCGTAATCACCGCGTCCACCATTCCTGTCGCTAGAGAAAAAAAGATACTTATTATTGTACAATCGAGGAAAAGCATCATTAGCCGAGGAATTGATTTTCTTTAACGGATAGGGTTTAGACCACTGACCGTCAACCCATTCGGAGGCAAAAAGATTAAACGATTTTGTTTCCTCAGAACGATCACTGGAAAAAATGAGTAATTCTCCATCCTGGGATAAAGTGGGGTGGAAAGAATTTGCCAGCGAATCATTAACGGATAGTACTTTCTCTTGCTGCCAAAGACTATCTTTCCACAATCGGCTATAAATTTGAATGCCGGCTCCCGTTTTGGTGAATTTTAAAGCAGGATTTTCAGTAACTGTTTTTGAAATAAACAAGGTTTGAATTGAATCTACAAATTCTGAAGGGCCGAAATGTCCTCTGCCTATATCGGAAAATGATAAAGGGATCGCTGCTTGCAGTGCTCCTTCGTCATCCATCGGAGCATAAAAAGGACGGTAAAAGACCTTTCCTTCTTCATAATCAAGCGGATGTGCCTCTGGACCATAAATAAATAGGATGCCATTTCTAAAATAGGTGGGTGAGAACTCAAACCCCTGTGAGTTAATTTGATCCAAAGGCCAAACGGTAAGGGCTGTGTCTAATTGAGGAAGGCCAAATTTCACCTCTTCGCGTTGTGCCTGAGCAGCTAAGGACAGACTCAATGCTAAAAGCAAAGCCAAATAGCTCCTAAAAATATCTGGGATTAACATATTTTGCCTGAGGTTCTGCTTTAAAAAATCGATAACGCGCAGCTAATTCAATACTGCCGTCTGAATATCGCCTAAGTTCGGAAAAGGTAAAATCATATGCGAAACCAATGTACAATTGTGGCCGTACCTGAAAGCCAACCAAAACATCGAGCGATTCCGCCAATGTTCCTGCCGTTCCATTGTAATATCGATATGTCAATCCCGCAAAGAAAATATCCCGGAATCCCCACATTCCATTAATATCAAAATCGAAGGGAGCATTTTCATTTATTCGGAACATACCTTGAATTGTCAAGCTATGTAAACGATTAATATTGGTAGTGTAACCTCCCATGATATTATAGTGGCGGACTTCAGTAGCTTGCATGAGACCAGAATTACTTAAATCAATATCATTTTTAGCGATTCGAGGTATAGCCATACCCCAGTACATCCGATCATCGGTGTAGTAGACGCCAAAACCTACATTGGCCACCCAGGAATTTCTTAGTTCACTGGGAATGGCGTTATCTATGACTGTACCTTGAGTAGCTTGAATCCTTGGATCATTGAAGTTTTGCTGAAAGAATCGCCCGGAAGTATTGACACCCATGGCTAACTTTCCTTTCTTCGAAACTCGAAAACGATAGGCATATGAGCCCGAGAAGGTCAGGTGTTCTTGAATACCAATTGCCTGGCGCTCAAAATTAAATCCTAGTCCAATTTTTTCGTTTGATAAGGGGGCGTCGAATGAAAATATCTGAGCATCCGGCGCGCCCTCTAAACCTACCCACTGATTGCGATATAATACTGTTAAGGAAGGGTGCCCCAATGAGCCTGCATAGGCAGGATTAAAGTTTAGTTTATTGTACATGTACTGGGTATAGATCTGAGACTGCTGACCGAAACTCTTACTTACACTGCCCAGCAGGATACAAATGCTAAACTTTAAAATAACCCAATATTTTATGGTGGCTGTCTTTAACATCAATTCTATCTTTCCAAAATTAGGAAGCCTCTTTGAGGCGGCTGACCATCTCCGAAGTCGAGAATATAAAAATAAGTGCCTACTGGTAAATCTTTACCATTGTATTTCCCTATCCAATCATTTTGGTAGGGTTCCCCGTAGTATACTTCACTACCATTTTGATTGAAAATAACCAGTTTATTGTTCGGGTAGTCTTCACTGCTTAAACACTGTATGACAAATATATCATTAATTCCATCGTCATTGGGTGTGAAAATGGTAGGGATATCACATAGCGACTCATCCCCCACTTGAACTAAAACTTCTGCAATACTGCAAAGATCTGGGCATAAATCACTACAAATTCGATAAGTAAACATATCCGTTCCAATAAATCCATTTTGCGGAAAGTATAAAAACTCATCATTCAGATTTTGTAACTCGCCAAATTGAGGAGCTTGAGCCACTTCAAGTGGAGCCAGTTCAAGAAAATCATCATTCACTAATACCGGCAGGCGTCGCCGCTCGTTGAAGGGTGTACTAAAAGAGTCGGATTCTGCAAAAGGAAAGTCATCGTACCAAACAGTGATGGAGTCTTGAACATAATTCTGGCAAAATCCCTCACTCAAGGTCCAACTCAAAATATTTAAACCGAAATCAAAATCTGAAACTTCAGTTTGCGGATTTGACGGATCATCAAAAACTGCACTGCCCGAAACCACTGCCCACTCTGCTGAGCCGCTCAAAGGTGAGAGTCCCTGAGTGATGAAGGTTTCAGATCCACAAATTGTATCTCCTTCTCCAGCCATAGGATCAAAATCTGATGGTTGAGTAGCCTCAATATTGATAGGTACAGAAAAGTCGGATAAGCAGGATGCTAGTTCTGATCGAACGGTAAAACTGTTTTGCCCAGGCACCCAATCATATTCTTCCGTCAGGGTAAAACACAAATTGCCAGACAACTCTGAAAGGGGCGAAAAATCTTCTGCATTAAACCACTGATAATTAACACCTCCCATAGCCATAGAATCTGAAATACATACTTCTATATCATATGTTTCGTCCAGCAGGCAGACGCCTGTTGCAGGATGGTCTATTATTGGAGCGGCAGGACGTTCCTTTACCAAAATTTGTGCGGGAGAACTTATGCCTGAGGAGCAACCTTCTCGAAATGCCTCGATTTGAACACTACCCGTCCAACGCTGGCCGGCACTTCCTTCCAAAAAAACGCTCTGGGATGAAACTTCACCATTGCTAAATGTCCAACGGTACTCAAGATTAGGATCCAATGAGGATGGCTGTAATCGTAGATCCTCCCCTTCGCAAATCTCAGTTTCACCTTCAATGGAAGGAATATCCGGTAATGAAATCACTCGAACAAAAACGGAGTCAGAGAAGGCTCCCCTGCATTCCCCTACAGCAGAACGCACTTGATAATACCCGAGATAAGAATTATCCGATAACAGCAAGTTCAAACTACTATCTCTAGTCAAAGTATCCCCCTTCGGCGTTAACCACAAATAGGAAACATCCGATCCCGGCACTCCATTCACCTTCAATTCAAGTGTATCTCCAGCGCAATAAGTCAAAGGTCCTGAAATTTCTGGTGCATCCGGAATAATGGTAAAATCAACTCTAGTGCTATCGGGCTCAGAGGAGCATCCCGATTGAGATACACTTAGTGAATACCAGCCTACAGAAGAGCTAGAAACATTTGAAATAGTTCCTACCGCAGCATTATCTACAAACCCATTGGGGCCTGTCCAACGGTATGTATAAGCACCAGTATCCAAAGGAAATACAGAAGCTCTCAATTCAATATCTGTTCCAGCCTCTAAGCAAACCGTGCTGCTATTACTGATGGCTGTTATAGTAGGGGATTGAATAGGGTCGAGATCAATACTGGTCCCGGTTTGACAATCGTTCGATGACAAATAAGTTACTTGATAAGTGCCTGCCTGTGCTGGCACTCTTATTTCAGCACCGGGGTAACTTCCAAGGGGCGTGCTCCACATGTAGCTGGCTCGCGGAAAGTTCGGTACAGATAATATCGCTGTATCTCCCTCACATTGCGATCCGCTTTGCTCAATATTTAATGTGGGAATCGACTCAATTTCAATGAGGATTTCTCCTACAGAATCAGACGAGCAGCCATCACGAATTACCTCCGCCTCCCAAATACCCGACATGAAAAGTTGGGCTTGATCGATAGGGAGTCTGGGCACCTGGGTAGTGATTTCTGATTGATTTGGAAGTAACCACCGGTACTGATCTCCTGTAAGAGGTGATACTAAGGAAAGCTCGAAAGAACTGCCTTCGCAGATGGTATCTTGCGGTTCAAATTGAGCTGTAGTCGGACGTTCCCGAACAATGAGCTCAACTAAAGCGGGGTCGGATACGCAGTCACCAATTTCAGTAATAAACTGATAGATCCCTGCATCAGAAACTCTTAAATCTTCCAAAGCCGGAGGCATCGCTACATCCGAAAAGTACCCATTAGGGCCAACCCAGCTATAGAGAAAGCCAGGCCCCTCATTCACACCTCTCAGCAGGGCTTCTTCCCCCTCACATACCAAGATCAATTCTTCTTCTACCTCGGCCGAAGGCTGCAAAATAATCTCTACTTGTACAGGTAGGGAAGGAACAGACTCACATTCAGCAGTTTCAACAACAACATAATAATCATGAACCCCCACTGTAGGAGCCAACTCAAAAATGGGTTGTGTGGAAGATCCCATCAGAACACCATTGGGCGGTAGCCCTTCATACCAATGATAGTCGACCGAACCTGCATATGCATTTGATAATAATCGAATCGTCTGCCCCTCGCATTGCGTGGGAAAATTGACAGTGAGATCCGGAATAATGTCTTGTCCAATATTTACAGTGACAGCACCTTCAGCTGTGCATCCACCGATACCTTCTATTTCTAGGGTATATGTTCCAGCATTTGATCCATCTACATCTGTCAAAATGGGGTTTTGAAGGTTAGAAGAGAAGTTGTTGGGACCTGTCCAAGAATAAGTGTAAATGTTGGCCGGTGGCGGTGGAGTTGCAATTAGTCTTAATGTGTCCGGACTACAAATATTGAGCTCAAATTGCGGTTGCAATACCTCAGTTTCCACGCGCATAAAGGTCTCACAACTATCGGAATTCCCATAAGCATCAAATACAATTAACAAAATAGAAGTGTCCTGTCCTACCCAAGAGCAGTCTATAATTGCCGGTATTGTTGCCATACTATCAATACCGCAAACGTCTGAGGAATTTACATCAAATAAAGCAGGATCGATTTCGGTCTCAATTAAGCCTGAGGGATTAACCCGAACCAAGGCTGGTCGGCAATTGGCAATGGGTGCGGTGGTGTCGATTAGCTCGTAACTAAATTTACACAGATCTGTATTCCCTGAAGCATCACTCACCTCAAAAGAAATAATATTCTCGCCACCGATCAAGTCTGCAGTAGGTCCTATACTGTCACCCAAAACCCAATTAGAGTTGAAGAAACCCCGATCATCTGAATATTCAATGATGACAGAGTCCAAAAAAGGGCAGTTGTCTTCTACAAAAATGGGAGTCGGCAACTCTATTGCAAGTTCACAGCTGTCAGCGGGCAGGAAAATCACCGAATCAGATGGGCAAATGATTTCGGGAGCTATTGTATCTATAACTTCTACACGCTGAATACAACTAGCTTCATTTCCACTACAAGAACGAGCAAAAAATTCAAATGTAGAAATACCAGAGGAAAGAGAAAAAGCTAAAGTGTCGGGTGAAAATGTCTCGAAAGTCTGTGTCGAGTCCAGACTTACCAAAAGTTGTCTGGCTTCATCTGAACAGCCCCAATCTAACTGGGGAGAGCTCAACTCAAAGTTAATATCGCAGCTGTTTTCTCCTACATATAATATAGTGTCACTCGGGCAAATCAATTCCGGAGATATAGAATCTATGACCGTAAAACTGAATGGGGATATACTCACCTGATTACAACCATCAAAAATCACAAAATCAAGTTCGACATGAAATAAAGTGTCCACTTCATATACTCCACAAGACCAGCTAAAATCCGAAGGTAAATCTCCTGGCCAGGAACCTGGGATGTTTTGATCATAGCTGCCTGGTAATGCGATAAAATGACTCACAGAACTACAATTATCTGAAAATTCGACATTTATAGAGTCTATGAAGTCCCCAAAGAGAGGTTCTGCATTCTCGAGTGCCCCCATACATAGCACAGTGCCAGATGAAGGTTGCACTTCAAAGACAGGCGGCTGCTCATCTTGCACTTCTATGTTTTGAATATGCGTAGCGCGATTGCCACAAACATCCTCCATGATCCATTCACGAATCACACTAAAGCCACAGGTTTGATCGACAATGCTATCTGTAAAGGAAATATCAACAGGTCCACCACAGTCATCAGAAATAGCCGAAGGCATGGATAATGAAACGCCCGATTCCCACATTGCACATGTTATGACCGTATCTGCGGGCGGCGTGAACATGGGAACACTTTCATCTATATATTCAATATGCTGCTGAAAAGAACTACTGTTTCCGCAAAAATCAGTAGCTGTAATGGTTCTTGAGATAATAAAAGTATAGTAGCTACAATCCGCTGGTGTTCCAGACCGCAACGTATCATCCACAACATCAACCGTAAGAAGAGCCGGGAAACAATGTTCTATCAGGGAGTCGATAAAAAGTAATGCCGGTTCCCCGCAAGACAAAATCAAGCTATCAGGATATGCGCTAAAGCTGGGCGCTATGGTGTCGACTAATGAGAAAAAGGCCGAAAACAGTAGTTCATTACCACAGGGGTCCCTGAGCTGAAAATCAACACTTACGGAATAGCTGCATCCCACATTTGATATATCCGGATAAGGACCTTCTCCCAAAATCCCGAAACCCGACCTCCCTTCTGAATCTGTCCAGAAAAATGAATCTAACTCTGCTCCACCACAATTTTCTGAAAAGGTAGCAAAAGCACCAGCCTCCATCCAGACCCTCAAGCTATCCCTTCCTCCATCTGAGCAATTCAACTCTAAATTTAAAGGTGGATTCACCAAAGTTGGCGCTACTGTATCTATAACTGAAAAGCTTGCATCCTGTGTAGGTGCTGTTCGGCCGCATAAATCAGATATCAAAAATTGCAATTCAAGCTGCCCAGTAAATCCGCAGCTCCCACTATTTTCAGCTAAGTACACTTTCCAAACGCTATCGCGATCGATTGAGGGCATATTTATTATCGATCCGCAATCATCCATAACTTGTAATCCTGCTCGGTTATCATACCACTGCAACAATGCATCACGAACCTGAATACTATCTGAACAAAGTATTGTTGTATCGTCAGCCGGACTCAAAATTATCGGACTTTCAGAATCGATTAAAGCGAGCCAGCGTGGCTCAGATATAAGCGTATTACCGCATGGATCTCTAAAAATCAACTCTAATTGTATGGCAACCAGTACATCGTCCAGGCGATTACCACCAACGGCTACACTATCTCTGCAACCCTGAAGAGCCTGTTGTTCAATAGAGTCCAAAACCTCTGCCAGGCTCAATTCCATACCATTGACCCTAAAGAGATTTTCTATTAAGCTATCTGGGGCACATAAATCTTCAACCTGAGCTCCTCCTGATCCAATCAGCCAATCCTCAGCTCTCTGCAAGTAATGCTCACCAGCGCAAGTTGAAATTAGGTTATTCGGTGGATCTACAAATTCGGGAGCAAGTGTATCTATTAATTCGAACTTTGCAGTAGAGGAAACCGCAGCACCGCATCGATCAGCAGCCGTAAATGTCACATCAATCGATTGATTACAGATATCCGTAAAATTAATTTCAGCAGGGGCATAGGATGTGAAAAGTTCACAATTTTCTTCCACTTCCATTCCCCCTAAATCATTAAGCCAGGATTCCAAAACTGCCAATCCGTCCTGTCCGGCGCATGAAAACAGTGTATCTCGAGCTGGACTGATCAGGGAGGGAACTACACTATCTATCAAAAAAAGTGATGCCTCGACTGCTGATTGATTTCCACACCCGTCTGTAGCAAAAAACCGTATTGGTGCTTCTCCACAGAGTGAATCGAGTCCCAATAAAGTCGTAGAATCAATCGCATAATGAATAGAGTCGCAAGGATCATCTATGGCCTGGAATCTACTCAGCTCTTGATCCAACCACAGAGGAATGTCTATTTCTGCAGATTCACAATACAGCGTTGTATCTCGAGGACTTTCAATTATCTCAGGAGCTAAAGTGTCCCATACCATAATAACAGTCTGTTCAAAGGAACGCGAATTACTAAATGCATCAGATATCTGAAAAACCCGAGTAGTTTGACCACCCGTGCACGTAGAGATGGAATCTGTAAGCCAAGCTTCCCCAATGAGTTCGTTTTCAGCAGTGCAATTATCTGTCGCCGGCGGAATTGTCCAAAGCAAATCATCTGAACAAAAGACATTAAGTGTATCTGGAATAGGCGACCAATCCACTTCAGGTGCTATAGAATCCGTAGAAGAGAGCTCAAAGGAAAAAAACTCAAAGTTTCCCTGATTATCGAGCGCCTCATAAGTTACTGTCACCGTTTCACCCACAGGGAGGGTATCACCGATTTCGTAACCTCCTGAAATGGACCAGATATCAAAAGAAAGTAAAACACCGCCAGGAGGTGCATCATAATCTACAGTTGGCGTCTGTGGATATCCCCAGTCTAGTACCGCCTCACAGCTGGCATCAACATAGAGTGTATCTGGACCTGTGTAAGTAAAAGTAAAAAAAGACTGGGCTTGAACCCCAGAAAGGGAAAAACCCCAAACCAAGATCAATTTAAGTCCCAGAATACCAAGTATTTTCTTGTCCATGAATGACAAAAATACGAATCCTCAGCAATCTATGCAGTCTTCCTAATTAAAAGCAAGAAACTTAGTCCTTTGCCTCACAAATCTCCGAAAAAATGACTGGTGCCGCCTGCATCCTATCCACGCATATTTTACGTCCTAAAAAAGCCATCAAGGCGAAAAGGTCGGGGCCTTGCATCGTTCCACACAAAGCCAGACGGAATAAGGGTAGAATTTTACCTAAGCCAAGGTCAAGCGACTTTGCTTTGGATTTAACAGCGTCTGCAATTTCGTCGCGCTCAAAGTTAGAAACGTCTTCAAGCACTGAAATAAAGGCGCTAAAGTGTGCTTCACCATCGCCTTTCCATTTTTTCCGCACCATTTTTTCATCAAACACTGCCACCTCCTGAAAAGCATAATACCCTTGACTCCAAAACTCCTTGATTGTAGTAACGCGCTCGTGAAACAATTCAATGAAAGCCTCTAATTTAGGAGAATCTACAGAATACCCGTGGTCTGATAAAAGGGATTGTACTAGAGGAGCTAATTCCTCAGCCGAACGCTGAATAATATGTTGTTGATTAAACCAAAGCGCTTTCTCGTAATCAAATCGAGCCCCGGATTTTCCTACATGGCTTAAAGTAAAGGCTTCGACCAACTCATCCATCTTAAAGATCTCCTCCTCCGTTCCCGGATTCCACCCCATAAAAGCTAAAAAGTTAATGACAGCTTCTGGTAAAAATCCGGCTTCGCGAAACCCCTCAAGTTGATCGTCTTCACTACTCCAACCCAATGGAAAGACTGGAATACCCAGCTTTTTACCATCGCGCTTGCTCAATTTCCCTTTACCTCCTGGCTTCAAAATCAAGGGCAAGTGTGCAAAAATGGGCATATCATCTGCCCAACCGAATGCACGGTAAAGCAAAACGTGATGCGCAGTACTGGAAAGCCACTCCTCCCCTCGTATTACATGAGAAATCTCCATACCATAATCATCGACGACATTCGCTAAATGGTAGGTAGGCATTCCATCAGTCTTGATCAGTACTTTATCATCCAACTCTTGCCCTTCAAAGCGAACGACATCCCGAATTTCATCCTTGAAAGATATTACATCGTCCTCGGGGACTTTTATCCGTATAACATAGGGAGTACCATTATCCAACAATTCTTTTACTTCTTCATCTGAACAAGTAAGAGAGTTTTTCATTTGCCTTCGCACCCGTGCATCATATTTTGGACTGTGCACACCTTCAGCTTTTAACCGCTCCCGCATAGCCTCCAGTTCTTGAGGCGTATCGAAAGCATAATAAGCCTTTCCATTGTCTATTAATTGCTGCGCATGCCGAGCATAAATTTCAGATCGGTCAGACTGTCGGTAGGGTCCGTAAGATCCTCCGTTATGGGGCCCCTCATCTGCAATTATGCCTAACCAATTCAATGCCTCGATAATATACTCCTCCGCACCCGGTTGAAAACGCATTCGGTCTGTATCCTCGATTCTAAGGATAAATGTCCCCTTCATTTTGCGGGCAAACAAATAATTATACAGCGCGGTTCGCACACCTCCTATGTGTAAAGCACCAGTAGGGCTAGGGGCAAAACGCACGCGAACATCAATCTTTTTATCAGGCATGATTTGATTTTAAGTAGTTAAAAACAATGCAAATGTATATTATTACACCGTTTTATAAAAAATCTTGGAACATTCACATCTTTTTATATTAGATTTACGTTTAAGATATGTGTAAAAACGGAGGATTATCCACCCTCTACATATCACAAAAACAGTATACCGAACCAACAAATTGTTTGACCATGAATTCTATCCATTATGTATTTAGTAAAGACACCTAAGTTTATTCCCAATTTATTTCCAAACTTCACCTGGAAAATTCCCACCCAAGAAAAAGTACTTTATCTTACTTTCGACGATGGACCAGTTCCTGAAGTTACCCCATGGGTGCTTGAGCAGCTCAAAGAATACAATGCTAAGGCTACCTTTTTCTGTGTAGGAGAAAATGTGCAAAAACATCCTGATGTTTTTGAGCGCGTAAAAAAGGAGGGGCATGCCATTGGCAGTCATACATTCAATCACATGAATGGATGGACCTCAGATAATGTTCCTTATTTTCACAATGTGCGCTACGGAGCTCAGGTAGTTGGATCGACCCTTTTCCGACCTCCATATGGCAGGATCAAAAGAAAACAAGCTCAATTTCTGATGCGCCATTATCGAATAGTTATGTGGGATGTATTAAGTGGAGACTTCGATACAGACCTAGATGGCGCTCAGGTCACCGCTAATGTTATAAATAATTCGAACCCGGGGTCGATTGTTGTGTTTCACGACAGTCTGAAATCACTTAAGAATCTAAAAAAGGCACTACCGGCAGTTTTAGCTCATTTTTCTGAAAAAGGCTATCGTTTTGAATGCCTAACTCAGGATAATTATCAAGAGAATAAGGCTGAGTCCCGACAGCCGGAATTGATCGCTGGATAAGCAGTTGCAAGAATTCCCTCTAACATCTTTTATTTTTATGATTTGGGCGATCCGCCCCTCTCCCAAAATGGGTGGAGGGGCGGCGCTACGCTTTAGGCTCCATATGCATTCGGTGCTTCACCCCCACCGTGGTGTTGGGTTCGCACTCCGCCGCCATAGGCGCCGGACCTGACGCATCGCTATCGCAAAAAGATATGATTTCAATATTATATATAATTTGATCTTACTTCATAGATGTAGATCAAGCAGCAGAATTCGCATGCTGCTTCTGCAAAGGATTAGTAAAATTCAGCGCTCTCTTTAACGAGTAATTTGATCTCCAATCACTTGGATGTTATATAGAAGGCTAGCTGTCCTCCCTTATTCATGTTCCCCTGGTGTAATCGCTTCCAAATATATACCCGGGAATTTGTATTTCGAGCATTATACAGTCAGTGGCATCTTCGCTCAGACAAAATTTGTCATCACTTCGGCCATGGCACATTGTTTAGCTTTTTATATGGTTCTGGAGGAAGCTTAAAATAATTAGGATTTAGTTCATCTATCGACTTCGAACCTGAATAAAGCCAAAAAGTGTTTTTCTTTTTAAACTCATTTTCATCCACCCCATTAAAATTAATATATAGAGTTTTACAATTATCTTTTCCGTCTAAAGCGGTTAACAACATGAACTCCTGAGGAATGAAATAAGGATACCACAACTCGTCCCAATTGTGGAGATTCATAGAAACATAATACTTTGAATGGTCGGGATGAGCTTTTGAAATCTCCCTAAAATAATCAAGTCGTCCTCGAAAGAAGGTGCTCTTCTGTACGATTTGACTCGCTGAAACCAATAGTATAGCAACTGTGATATACCTCAAAATTTTTGAGTCATTTAGCTGCAGGTATTTAAGTATTGGATAGCCCCAAAGTAGAGCAAACATCCCCAAATAGCCATCGATTAGAAAATAGATGTTGCCCCGCAAATAAAACTCCATAGTTCCGATCAAAACAAATAAGCCGTAATTTGCTAGAATGAAATAAAGTACATAGAGAGAACGCCCACCCTTTATGAATTTGAACATAATAAAAGCTAAAAAGGCCAAAACGGGAAGGTAATCCGTCAACATGTACTTTACAATGATTTTAGCAGAGTCATATTGATCCGGATGAATCATAACATTAAAAATGTTGCTTACATAGCCAATTTTATCGCTTTCGTAATCATTATCCATTGCAGCCCAAAAGCGAAGTCCAAAAATCACTAAAAGGCTTAGAAGAATAAGTAAAAATTCAGTTTTGTAATATTCTTTTGTGTAGCATATATGACCGAAAAAAACCAAGCCTAATGGAATAATCATTATCGGATGAGTATAACTTACAATGCCCATTAAAACAAGGAGAAAGGGCCACTTGATATATGGCTTCAACTTTTTAAACTTTGGGCTAAAAGCAAAGGCAAGTAAAATACCTGATAAAAAAATCGCTACTACTATTTCCGTGTGACCAGCAAAGTGCTTGTACCGAAAACTAAGTAATAATCCAAGCATGGGGAACGAGGCCCATAAAGGTGACCGCATGGTATATCTAAAAAGGATGTATAGAAGGTAAAAAAGAACACCGAAAGTAGCAGAATAGGTGATAAGCACCTGTTTCAAAGGCCAATCTTGCTTGATTAGCCATACTGCCGGGCTTTGGGTGATATAATTGATGTATCGATCATGTGGTATATAAAAGTCTTTTTGATTCAGGATTTGCCAGGCATAGTTCGCTGCATCCATGTCAAACAAACGTTCTTTATAGAACAAAATGCAGAAAAGTATAAAAAGCAAATAAAATGCATGATTTAAAACATCGTAAAAGCGTGCGCCCATGACCCAATTTCTTTCTGTGTTATAAAGGTAGGAATATCCGGCAAAGAGATGAGGTCAATATAGAAATTCATGATAAATTAAGATCCTCACAAAAAAGATATTGTAATATTTAAGAATAAAAATACCCATCTGGCTAAATCAGCGCTTGCAAATTGGAGCAATTTGGGAAGGAAGAGCTTTTGCAAATTGAAGCGGCCAAAATATAATAAAGCGTGAGGGATAGTAAGGGCACCGAAGGTGGTCCCGAGGATCGCCTATGGCGTCCTCGAGGACGGAACCCCTGCATAGCCCGACCCCGAGTTCCGCCTCTGGCGGCACCTCGGGGGCACGCCCAAAAAATCAAAGCGAGATCGCATTTTAAAAGCAATCTCAATATTTTACCCGAAAGTGGGAACGAAAGTATTTCATCTTCGTTGTATACTATAAAATAAATGCACGATATTGAGCCATACTACAAGTGGCGAGATTATTACATCGCTTCGGAGGATGAGCGCTCCCCTTTTTATGGTCGGAGTTATAGTGAGTTTACGTTCAGTAACCGAGTGTACAACTATATGATTCACCCTCAGTGGGATGAATTTGGGTCGCCTACCTTATATTCAAAAATTTTATACGCACAATACGATTTAGGTTTTGCAGTCATCGAGTTGATTGGAGAGTGGAATGATTGCATTACCAACGACATTATGTATTTGAAACGAAGAATTGTAGACCCTCTGCAGAAGGAAGGGATTAAAAAATTTGTAATAATATGTGAAAATGTACTTAACTTCCACGGAGATTCCGATGATTACTACGAAGAGTGGTGGGAAGATATTATGGATGAGGAGGGGTGGATTATACTGATTAATTTACTGGAACATGTGGAGCAGGAGATGCTAGATACTCAGTTGGATTATTATTTATATTTTGGTGAAGAATTTAATGATTTTAATTGGCGAAAGTGGTTACCACCTCTACTTCTACCTAAGGTTGAGGATATGATCGAAGCGCGCGAAAAACGAATAACATGATCGAATCTCCAGCCGGCCACAAATCCGGATTTATAAATATTCTCGGGCCACCCAATGTGGGTAAGTCTACTTTGCTCAATGCATTGGTAGGAGAAAAGCTAAGCATAATTACGAGTAAGCCACAAACCACGCGCCATCGGATACTGGCTATGTATAATGATCCTCAACATCAAATTGTATTTTCGGATACGCCCGGAATCGTTCTAGACCCTGGTTATGAAATGCACGAATCGATGAACCGCTTTGCTTTTTCAGTACTTGAGGATGCTGATATTCTGCTAAGTATGACAGACATTTATGAAAAGCACATAGAGGATAATATTATCCTGGAGCGTACGGGACATCTAAGTATACCCAAGTTTCTACTCGTCAACAAGATTGACCAAGCGGAGCCTGAAGCATTGGCTGAAATCTTGAAACGCTGGGAAGATTTGGATGCTTTTGATAAGATAATACCAATTAGTGCGCAGGAAGGAACGGGGCTGCCTGAACTTTTGGATATGATTTTCGACCTTCTTCCTGAGGGCCCACCCTATTACCCTAAAGACCAGCTGACGGATAAAAATGAGCGGTTTTTTGTCAGCGAAATCATTCGGGAGAAAGTGTTTTTACATTATCGCAAAGAAATTCCTTATGCAACAGAAGTAGTGATTGAAGAATTCACAGAGGACGACGACCGGGACCCACCCTTTGCTCGAATCATGGCTTACATATTTGTGGAAAGAAAAAGTCAGAAGAATATTATCATAGGCAAGGGAGGCAGTGGTATAAAACAAATTGGTGTTGAAGCTCGTGCAGATATTGAAAAACTGATTGGTCGAGATATTTACCTTGAATTGCGAGTAAAAGTTCGCAAAAACTGGCGAAACAACGAATCCTTGTTGCGTAAACTGGGATATATTCAATAGCAATTCATTCCTACATAATCCATGTGCCTTAGCTCTGACTTCCTTTGGAATTAATAGTATCTTTGCGCCTGAAGGAAAAATTATGGATAATATAGTAGCTATTGTAGGTCGACCGAATGTAGGTAAATCCACTTTATTTAATCGACTCATTGGCCAGCGAAAGGCAATTGTAGATGATGAAAGTGGTGTTACCAGAGATCGGCAATACGGCGAGTGTGATTGGAACGGGCAAGTATTTACGGTAGTTGATACGGGTGGATTGGTGAAAAACTCCGATGATGTTTTTGAGAAAGAAATAGAGCGCCAGGTGCACATCGCTATTGAAGAAGCAAAAGTCATCATATTTATGGTGGATGTGACTACAGGTATAACAGATTTGGATGACCGAGTAGCTCACATATTGCGACGCGCAAACCGCCCTGTTATTTTAGCTGTGAATAAGGTAGATAATCCGCAGCGACAATTAATGGCAAATGAATTTTACGGTTTGGGTTTTGACCAAACTTTTTTCCTTTCTTCTGTCTCTGGAAGTGGAACGGGTGATCTATTGGATGAGGTCGTAGATTTACTGCCTGCTCAAGAGGAAATACCAGATTTGGACATACCCAAAATTGCCATTTTGGGTCAACCCAATGTGGGTAAATCTTCCCTGACTAATGCCCTTTTAGGTGAAGAGCGAAATATAGTGACCGATGAGGCTGGAACCACGCGAGATTCCATTCACTCCCATTATAAAAAGTACGATCGAGAGTTCATGCTCATCGACACAGCTGGGATCCGAAAGAAGAGTAAAGTGCATGAGGACATTGAGTTTTATTCTGTATTACGCGCTATTAAAGCCATGGAAGAGGCTGATGTATGCGTTGTAATGCTAGATGCGACACTCGGTCTAGAGTCTCAGGATTTAAAACTTGTAGGCATGGCTGCCCAAAGGAATAAAGGGGTAGTAATCGTTGTTAACAAATGGGATTTGGTGGAGAAGGAGACAGACACGGCAAGAGATTTTTCGGAAATCATAGAACATCGCCTCGCTCCGTTTAATGATATCCCAATCATTTTCACCTCAGTGACTGAAAAACAACGTATCATGAAAGTTATTGATACGGCATTAGTAGTGGCAGAAAAGCGGCAAAGGCGCATACCCACTTCTGAGTTAAATGATAAAATGCTAAAAAGCATAGAAAAGTATCAACCTCCTGCAATTCAAGGGGTTTTCATAAAAATAAAATATTGCACTCAGTTGCCGACCTTTTATCCATCCTTTGCATTTTTCGCAAACCATCCTCATTTGATCAAAAAACCCTATCGAAATTACATCGAAAATCAATTGCGAATGCATTTTGATTTTACTGGGGTTCCTATTAAAATTTATTTCAGAGAAAAGTAATCATGGAGATCATAAAAGAACCTCTTTCCGGACTAAAGGTTATCAAGCCCAAGGTTCATGGTGACGATCGTGGCTATTTTATGGAAAGTTATAGAAAGGACATTGCCACCTCCTTGAATATTAAGAAAGATTTTATTCAAGACAATGAGTCCATGTCGGACCGTGGAGTATTGCGAGGTTTACACTATCAAGTTGGCCCACATGCTCAAAGCAAATGGGTTCGAGTAGTTAGAGGATCCGTTTGGGATGTTGCTGTAGATTTACGAATTGGATCTCCAACATTTGGCAAATATTACCATTTGACCCTTTCTGCAGAAAATAAGCTTCAGTTATATGTTCCTCAGGGCTTCGCTCATGGATTTCTCGTTTTATCTTCCCCTACTATCTTTTGTTACAAGTGTGACAATTACTATAATAAAGATTCGGAAGCGGGGATTCGGTATGATGATAAAAACCTAGATATTCCGTGGCCAAAAATATCAGAACCCTATTTGATTTCAGAGAAAGACAAAAACTTACCGAGTTTAGATGAAGCCCGACATTCAAACATATCCTATGAATGAGCAGATATTAATTCTAGGGCGAGGAGGCCAATTGGCTCGAGCGATCATTGAAGAATTTGAACGAACCAACATATCCTTTCATGCTTTGAGTCACAAAGACTTAGATATACGTGATGTACAAAAAGTAAGGCATCATATCAAAGACAAAAAACCTCGCTGGGTCATCAATTGTGCAGCCTTTACGCAGGTAGATTTAGCTGAGACCCAATCTGACTTAGCCTTTCAGGTAAATGCGGAGGCTGTAGATAATCTAAGTCGGCTTTGTAAGGAGGAGTCAGCGATTCTCATTCATTTTAGCACCGATTACGTTTATCATAATAAGGAAAATCGCCCCTTGTTAGAAACCGATATATGTACCCCACAATCTGTTTATGGCAAATCCAAATTGGCCGGAGAGGAAGCCGTGAGAAAAAATGGTGGTCACCATCTAATTTTTCGGATTTCATGGCTATTTGCGCCTTGGGGTCAAAACTTTTTTCATACTATGACTTCCCTGGCTTCCAAGCGGGATGAACTTCGCGTGGTTAGCGATCAAATCGGAGCACCTACATATGCACCCGATGTAGCTATACACATACGATCTATCATACAGAATGTTGATTTTTCAACTTTACCGAAAATATCAGGTACCTACAACCTTTCTCAACACGGTGTGGCATCCTGGTACGACTTTGCTCGATCAATTGTCAACCCACAGTTTCCTAAAACTCGTATTTCACCTGTATTGACTCGTGAATTTCAACGGCCTGCTCAGCGGCCTTCATATAGTCTCATGAATTTAGAAAAGGTGCAGGCAACCTTTGATCTTAGTATCCGACATTGGGAGCTTTGTGTTGTAGATTGCTTACAAGTAAAATAGCCAGATTTTCGTACATTAGAAGGCAGAGGTGATTATGTATATAACTAAATCACTAATGCATCGTTTAACTACGGAATAGGACTAACTAATACCATGATTCCACTGCAAAAACTCATCATTTATGTGACGCTCATTCTCGCAATGCTCCACAGCACAGATCTATGGGGCACCCATAATCGTGCAGGTGAAATTCGATTTGAGCAGCTTGGCCCCTTGAGTATTCGAGCGACTGTAATTACTTATACAAAAGCCTCAAGTGTTTTGGCGGATCGAGATAGCGTACGCGTCATGTGGGGGGATGGCAATGCCGAGTGGGTTCGAAGGACAAATGGTAACGGAGAAATCTTACCAAACGATACAAAATTTAATATATACGTTGCAGAACATACCTATGCTGGTCGTTCGACTTATACTATTTCTATGATGGACCCAAATCGAAATGGTGGAATCCTAAATGTAAATCCGCCTAACAGTGAATCCATACCCTTTTACATTGAAGCTACCTTTACCTTTCTAAACCCTCAATTTCAAGGATTTAACAATAGTGCTATTCTCCTCCAGCCCCCTATTGATTTTGGTTGTGTAGGGCAAAGGTTTATTCATAATCCATCTGCGTATGATCCAGATGGAGATTCGCTAGCTTACGAATTGGTTGTCCCAAAACAGGATGTTGGGCAGGATGTAGATCGGTATAGCTTTCCCAATCAGATAGGGGCCGGTGCTGATAATACCATCTTTCTTGATGAAGTCACTGGAGACTTCATTTGGGAGACTCCGCAAGTAGCAGGAGAATACAATATAGCCATCCGAATTAAAGAATATAGGAATGGCGTGCTGATCAACTCTTTTATTCGGGATTTACAAATTGACATACGTCAGTGTGATAATGCACCTCCAGAGATAGAAGTTGCGGATGAAATTTGTATTGTCGCTGGCGAAACACTAGACATTCCCATTACAGTAACAGACCCTGACCTGAATCCACAACAGCGGGTTCGGGTAGAGCTCAGGGGTGGACCGTTTGTGCAAGAATTTTCGCCCGCTGTATTTAACGGACCAACCGATTATGTTGACCAACCTCTTGAGGGTCGCTTAGTTTGGCCAACCACCTGCGAGCACATTAGCCCACAATTTTATTCGATTACAATACGGGCTGTTGACGACTTTTTCGGTACAAACGGCTTGGCAACTTTAAGGACTATTCGAATTAAAGTTATCGGGCCGCCCCCTCAAAATCTATCAGCAGCTCCCGATCGGAATGAAATCATGTTGGAGTGGGATGCCCCATATGCATGTGAAGCTCCGGAAGACGAATCCTTTCGAGGCTTTACTGTTTGGCGAAAAGAAGGTAGCCAACAATATTTACCTGACACTTGCAACCCAAATATAAGCGCACAGGGATATACTGCTATAGCATTTGCACAAACTGACCAAGTCGATGGCAATTATTTCTATATTGATCGAAATGTTGAGAAAGGCCGGACATATTGTTATAGAATAACAGCTGAGTTTGCAGAATTTTCCTCAGCTGGAAACCCCTTCAACCTAAGTGAGTCTCTTCCATCCCCTGAAATCTGTGTCCAATTGAAACGAGATGTTCCACTAATGACAAAGGCCAGTGTCTTAGAAACAAGTCCTACGACTGGTGAAATAGATATTCGTTGGGTGCACCCGATAGCCGAAGACCTGGATACCCTTGAACATCCTGGTCCTTATCGATATATTGTGGAATTTGCGCCTTTTGATCAACCCAATCAGTTTCAAGCTATTCCGTCAGCCACTTTCAATGCTGATTTTTTCTCAGAATTAGTGGATACTCAATTTATTCATAGCCAGAAAAATACCAGTACAAATCAATATTTCTACAGAATCGCTTTTTATGTAAATGGTCAGTTCCAGGCCCCCTTTGGTTATGCAGAGCCCGCCTCTACAGTTTTTCTAAGCGGACAGGGATTGGATCGAGAAGTGCAATTAAGCTGGGTTGAGGATGTGCCTTGGAATAATTTCACCTACTCAATTTTTAGGTCTGAAAACAACGGCCAGAGTTTCGACTCTATTGGTGCTACAAATGCAAGTAATTTCATTGATCGAGATGTTGAAAATAACTCGACTTATTGTTATTTGGTGGAATCCACAGGTCTGTATGGCTTACCAGACCTCCCTGGAAATATATTTAATTTTAGTCAAGAAATATGTGTCATTCCAATTGACACGGTAGCCCCCTGCCTTCCAAATATTACAATCTCGAATATTTGCAACGAGCCTAATCCTCAAAT
Source organism: uncultured Saprospiraceae bacterium (assembly GCA_964627995.1). Taxonomy (GTDB): domain Bacteria; phylum Bacteroidota; class Bacteroidia; order Chitinophagales; family Saprospiraceae; genus JAWLFI01. Next base: position 29,948 of record CAZVLN010000013.1, on the reverse strand, counting down.
TACGGATGGTTTATTCCGGAACACTCTTCGCTGGTCTTATACCGAAGATGATTGTCGCCCGCCTTCTGATTTGATTGGATTTAATATTTACTTTTCCTCAAATAGCGAGGGGCCATTTGAGCTTATTGCAGAACTTGATTCAAGTCAACGCGATTATACAGATCTTAGTACTGAAAGTTTTGGCTGTTATGGGCTCACAACCATAGATAGTATAGGAAATGAAAGTGACCTATCCCCTATTCTATGCGTTGATATTTGTCCTGAATACGAATTACCCAATGCTTTTACGCCAAATGACGACGGTTTCAATGACTTGTTCATTCCAAGGAGAAATCGATTTGTCCGAGAGATTGATTTTCAAGTATTCAATCGCTGGGGTAATTTAGTATTTGAAACTCGAGATCCCAATATTGAATGGGATGGAAAAGATTTAAATGGCAACCCCGTTCCCGATGGAACATACTATTATTCAGCAAGATTATTTTTCGATGGGTCTGCAAGCAGTGGTGGTGCAAACAACGAGGCAGCCATTCGAAGCGGCTACATTGAACTCGTAAGATAAATTTATTTGCAAATGTTTACAGGTATTATAGAACACACGCACGTGATTAAAGAAATTCAAAAAGAAGGAAGTAATATTCACTTTTGTTTTGAGAGCCCTATACTCGAAGAGCTTAAGGTAGATCAAAGTATTGCGCACAACGGTGTATGTTTAACTGTTACAAGAATCGAGTCGGGAAGATATTGGGTAACAGCAGTTGACGAAACCTTACAAAAAACAAATCTGAGTCACTGGACAGTGGGAGATCGCATCAATATCGAGCGAAGCTTGAAAGTAGGTGATCGACTTGATGGCCATATGGTTCAAGGTCATGTGGATAGTTTAGGTATCTGCGACAAAATAAAAAAACTTGATGGGTCCTGGTTATTTAAATTCAAATATCCCCCAGAACATACTCAATTACTAGTTGATAAAGGGAGCATTTGCATTAATGGAGTAAGTTTGACTATCATTAAAGCCCAGACGGATTCATTTACTGTTACTATTATCCCCTACACCTATGATTTTACCAATTTTTCAGATTTGGAAATTGGTCACCAGGTAAACCTGGAGTTTGATATTTTAGGGAAATATATTCAACGGATGGTTACAAAGCAAATGGACTAATCGTAAAGATCCGAAATAAATATCTTGACGCTGTTCCTGAACCAGGCCTCAGGTGATAACTAATAATAGTCTATAGTCTGCAACCAATGCCTTAGATTACTATTCACCCTTTAGCGACCAACTGCACAATAAGAAATCTAAGGTGATATAATCATTTTTCAACCTGACTTAAAAAAAAACACCCTGAACTGATATCTCAGTTCAGGGTGTCGTATAAATATCTAATAGAAGCTATTCTGCTGCTTCTTCGCTTTCCTCGTCAAAAACGGCAGCATCCTCAGCCTTCATTTGCTCGGTCAATCCGACCTTATAGTCTCTAAACTCGCGAAGTCCTGTACCTGCCGGAATTTGTTTTCCAACAATTACGTTCTCTTTCAAGCCTAATAAGCCATCTCGTTTTGCTCCAATAGCAGCTGTACTCAACACTTTAGTTGTTTCCTGGAAAGAAGCTGCTGAAATCCAACTTTCAGTTCCTAATGAAGACTTCGTAATACCCTGTAAGACCGGTTTCGAAGTAGCAGGAACAGCATCTCGAACTGAAACAAGCTCCAAGTCGTTGCGCTTCAGATAAGAGTTTACTTCTCTTAACTTCCGCATAGATACAACTTGTCCCGGACTCACATCATTACTTCCTCCTGCGTCTTCAATAACTTTCTTATCCCAAATCCAGTCATTTTCAGCAAAAAAGTCGTAACGCTCCACTGCTTCTCCTTCTAATAAACTGGTATCACCTGGATCTTCTATTTGCACGCGACGCATCATTTGGCGTACGATAGTTTCAATGTGCTTATCATTAATGGTAATACCCTGAGATCTATATACTTCCTGAACACCATTTAAAAGATATTTCTGAACAGCATACGGTCCCTGAATATCAAGAATATCTTTAGGAGCAATAGCCCCGTCAGATAATTGCATACCGGCTTTTACATAATCATCTTCCTGAACCTGAATGTGCTTGGAAAGACCAATAAGGTATTTTTTCTTTTGATCTGTTTTCTCATCGACAATAAACACCTCTCGGTTTCCACGCTTAATTTTTCCAAATTTGACGATTCCATTAATCTCCGCAACAACAGCAGGGTTTGATGGGTTTCTTGCCTCAAACAACTCGGTTACACGAGGCAAACCACCTGTAATATCAGCAATACTTCCACCTGATCTCGGAATCTTAGCAATTCTTTCTCCAGCCTGGATTTCATCTCCATCCTCAACTTGAAGGTAGGCTCCTACCGGCAAATTATAAGATTTAATGACTTCTCCATCCGCAGAAACAATATTCAATTCTGGAATTTTACGTTTCTTCTTAGACTCAATGATTATCCGGTCTTCATTACCGGTTTGATCATCTCGTTCCGTTCTAAAAGTTACCTTATTCTCAAGGTCCTTGTATTGGGCAATGCCTCCGAACTCAGACACAATTACTTTATTGAACGCATCCCAGTCAGCGATTTTATCACCTTTCTTTATTTTATTTCCTTCTTTCACGAAAAGCGTCGCTCCATAAGGAATGTGGTGCGTTGTTAATAGTCTATTAGAACCTTCTTCATAGAGTCGTAATTCGCCTGAACGACTAATAACCACTTCAGACGGTGTATTTCCACCTGTATAGGTTACCGTTTTCAGGTCGTCTGTTTCAATAACAGCATCGTATTGAGCTACTATTTCTGATTCAGATTTAGAAACAGATGCCACTCCACCCACGTGGAAGGTACGGAGAGTCAACTGTGTACCCGGCTCACCAATACTTTGAGCGGCTATGATACCAACAGCATCACCTTTCTCTGCCATTCGTCCCGTTGCCAGGTTCTTACCGTAACACTTTGCACATACACCTCGCTTGGTTTCGCAATTCAAGACAGATCTGATATTTACAGACTCCACCTCAGCTTCTTCAATTGTCTTAGCAATGCTTGGTGAAATATATTCACTAGCATCAATAATTACCTCGCCTGTTTCGGGGTGTGTTACATCAAGTAATGTAAAACGACCTACGATACGATCAGTTAGGGTTTGAATAACCTTATCATTCTCTTTGAGGGCTACTACTTCAATTCCACGCAAGGTTCCACAATCTTCTTCGGAAATAACTACATCTTGAGACACATCTACTAATCTACGCGTCAGGTAACCTGCATCTGCAGTTTTCAATGCTGTATCAGCAAGACCTTTTCGAGCACCGTGTGTCGAAATGAAATACTCTAATACGGATAGACCGTCAACAAAATTAGATAGAATTGGATTCTCAATAATTGCTCCTCCCGTATCTCCGGATTTACGAGGCTTTGCCATCAATCCCCGCAAACCGCATAGCTGCTTAATTTGCTGTTTTGATCCACGCGCACCAGAGTGAAGCATCATATACACAGAGTTAAACCCTTTTTTGTGAGCAGCAAGCTCTTTCATCAAGGTATCTGTTATGGTATTATCTGCATATGTCCACTTATCGATAATCTGATTATATCGCTCGTTATTGGTGATTAATCCCATGTTGTAATTATCCCACACTTCGTCTACCTCCTCTTGAGCGCCTTCAAGCATTTCTTCTTTATTGGAAGGATCAATAAGATCTCCCAGGTTAAAGGACAAACCTCCACGGTATGACCAATAAAAACCTGCATCCTTAATTCCATCCAAAAATTCAGCTGTCTGCCTGAAATCTGTGACGTCAATAATTTCGGCAATAACCTTTTTAATGTTTTTCTTGGATAGTTCCATATTTACGAATGGCACACTATCGGGAACCATTTCGTTAAATAATACTCTACCAACAGTTGTATCAATTACTTCTCCTTTGACCGAGCCATCTTTTTGTTTGACGGGAACACGTGCTTTTATCGCAGCGTGTAAGTCAACTTTTTCCTCATTAAAGGCTATTCGTACCTCATCTGCTGAGTAAAACTTCATTCCCTCTCCCTTGACAGGATCATCTTTTGTTGAAGGCTTCTCTTTAGTTAGATAATACAATCCCAAAACCATATCCTGAGAAGGAAGTGTAATAGGTGAACCATCCTGTGGATTCAACATGTTATGAGAGGCCAACATCAATACTTGTGCCTCTAGAATAGCAGGTTGACTCAATGGAACGTGAACGGCCATCTGGTCACCATCAAAATCGGCATTAAATGCACTACATGCTAATGGGTGCAATTGTATGGCCTTCCCTTCTACCAAACGAGGTTGAAATGCCTGAATGGACAATCTGTGAAGCGTAGGAGCACGATTCAACAAGATAGGATGACCTTTAAGAATATTATCAAGGATTTCCCAAATGACTGGTTCTTTGCGGTCAACAAGCTTTTTAGCAGATTTTACCGTTTTGACTATCCCGCGTTCGATAAGCTTTCGAATGATAAACGGCTTGAATAGTTCGGATGCCATTCCTTTTGGCAACCCACATTCATGCAATTTCAAATCCGGCCCGACCACGATTACAGAACGACCTGAATAATCTACTCGCTTTCCGAGAAGATTCTGACGGAAACGTCCCTGTTTACCCTTCAAAATATCTGAAAGGGATTTCAAGGCACGACCACCCTCTGCTTTAACAGCATTAGATTTTCGAGAATTATCAAAAAGCGAATCGACCGCTTCTTGTAGCATCCGTTTTTCATTTCTCAAAATGACATCGGGAGCTTTTATTTCTAACAGACGCTTCAATCTATTATTTCGGATAATGACCCGTCTGTACAAATCATTTAAGTCGGATGATGCAAATCGACCCCCATCTAAAGGCACCAACGGTCGCAATTCAGGAGGAATAACAGGTAAATACTGAATAATTGACCATTCAGGTCGATTTTCAATTCGTGTTTGTCCATCTCTAAATGCCTCAACAACACGTAATCTTTTAAGCGCTTCAGATTTTCGTTGTTGAGATGTTTCAGTTGCAGCTTGGTGGCGCAAAGCATAAGCTAGCGCTTCTAAATCCAAGCGTTCCAAAAGATCATGAACCGCATCAGCACCCATTTTGGCTACGAATTTTTCCGGATCAGAATTATCTAACATCTGATTTTCCTTAGGCAGAGATTCAAGATGCTCGAAATACTCTTCTTCGGTCAGCAGATCCATTTTCATAACACCTTCCGCCTCTTTGAGACCCGGTTGGATCACTACATAGCGCTCATAATAAATAATGGATTCAAGTTTCTTTGAACTCAATCCCAATAAATATCCAATTTTGTTGGGTAAGGATTTGAAGAACCAAATATGCACTACGGGCACTACAAGCCTAATATGACCCATACGTTCACGTCGGACTTTTTTCTCTGTTACTTCAACTCCACAGCGGTCGCACACAATTCCTTTATAGCGAATCCGCTTATACTTACCACAATAGCACTCGTAATCCTTAACCGGACCAAAAATTCTCTCACAGAAGAGACCATCTCGTTCAGGTTTATAGGATCTGTAATTAATCGTTTCCGGCTTTAGCACTTCTCCGTAACTACGCTCCAGAATATCATCTGGTGAGCACAAGGTTAGTGTAATGCTGTCAAAGTCCGATTTTGGCGAAAGACTACTTTTCTTAAATGGCATATATAATGGGTTCTAATTAATCAAATTTGATATCGAGAGCTAATCCACGCAATTCATGAATTAGTACATTAAAAGACTCTGGAATTCCAGATTCGGGTAAATTTTTACCTTTTACTATAGCCTCATAGGCTTTGGCTCGTCCTTGAATATCATCAGACTTTATCGTTAACAGTTCACGAAGGATATGAGAAGCACCGAATGCTTCAAGTGCCCAAACCTCCATTTCACCAAAACGCTGACCTCCAAATTGAGCTTTACCTCCTAAAGGCTGTTGCGTAATCAAAGAATAAGGTCCAATAGATCTCGCATGCATCTTGTCATCGACCATGTGCGATAACTTAAGCATGTAAATCACGCCAACTGTCGCCTGCTGATGGAATCGATCTCCAGTTTCACCGTCGTAAAGGTAGGTTTGACCCAAACTGGGCAGTCCTGCTTTGTTTACATAGGTTTCGATCTCATCCATACTTGCACCGTCGAAAATAGGCGTAGAAAATTTGAGGTTTAGTTTCTGTCCAGCCCAACCAAGTACAGTTTCAAAAATCTGTCCTAAGTTCATTCTAGAAGGCACACCTAATGGGTTTAACACAATATCAACTGGTGTTCCGTCTTCCAAGAAAGGCATATCTTCCATACGAACTATACGAGAAACAATACCTTTATTACCGTGACGCCCGGCTAACTTATCTCCTACCTTAAGTTTACGCTTTTTAGCCATGTAAACTTTAGCTAGTTTTAGCACACCTGACGGTAATTCATCTCCAATACTAATATTAAATTTCTCACGCTTGTATCGACCAGTTTCTTCGTTTACCTTCAGATTGTAATTGTGAAGAAGTCGACCGATTAACGCATTGGTTTCATCATCAGTAGTCCATCCTCCATAATCAACCTGTGTAAATTCTAGATCCATTAAAACTTTCTGAGAAAAGCGCTTTCCTTTTGGAATCAATTCTTCATTATAGATAGACATAACGCCTTGTGAAGTTTTATTCTTCACTAATGTCATTAGTTTATCAATTAGCACTGTTTTGAGCTCATTTAAGGTAATTGCAAATTGCTCATCCAGTTTTGCTAACAGCTCTTTTTCCTGTGCTTTTTGGAATTTATCTTTTTTAGCACGCGCAAAAAGTTGCTTGTCGATAATAATTCCCTTGGTCGAAGGTGGGGCTTTCATCGATGCATCTTTCACATCACCAGCTTTATCTCCGAAAATAGCACGAAGCAATTTCTCCTCTGGTGTAGGGTCAGATTCACCTTTTGGCGTAATTTTTCCAATTATGATGTCACCTTCTTTGACCCAAGCTCCTACTCTGATAACTCCATTCTCATCGAGATCCTTAGTAGCTTCTTCACTAACGTTCGGAATATCGTTAGTCAACTCTTCTTCTCCTAATTTCGTATCACGCACATCCATCTCAAAATGCTCGATGTGCAAAGAGGTGAAAGTATCTTCTCTAACGACTCGCTCAGATAGCACGATGGCATCCTCAAAGTTGTATCCTTTCCATGGCATAAATGCCACTTTTAGGTTTTGACCTAAAGCCAATTCTCCTTTATCCGTAGCATACCCATCGCATAAAATAGTACCTTTTTCAACACGGTCACCTTTTTTAACAATGGGTTTCAAGTTTATGCATGATCCCTGATTCGTACGACGGAACTTTATAAGTTTATAGCTCTTTATATTGTCCTCGAATGATATCAATTCCTCTTCCTCATCACGGTCATAACGAATTACTATCTCGTTTGCATCCACATAATCTATCACACCTGGACCTTCCGCATTAATCATCATACGAGAGTCTCGAGCCACTTTTCCTTCAAGTCCAGTTCCCACTACCGGCGAGTCAGGCTTCACTAAGGGTAATGCTTGACGCTGCATGTTTGATCCCATGAGTGCACGGTTGGCATCATCATTTTCAAGAAATGGAATAAGTGATGCAGATACACCCACAATTTGATTCGGGGCTACATCAATATACTCTATATTATCTGGTTCTAACACTGGGAAGTCACCGTGCTCACGACATTTCACTCTATCTGTTAAAAAGGCACCCTTTTCATCAATTGGTGAATTCGCCTGCGCAATTTTTTTATAATCCTCACCCTCGGCAGATAAATATGTAGGCTCACCTGCAAGAACAACATTACCTTCATCTACACGTCGGTAAGGTGTTTCCAGGAAGCCCATTTTATTAACCTTGGCATGCACACATAAGGTTGAAATCAAACCAATATTAGGCCCTTCAGGGGTCTCAATGGTACATAAACGGCCGTAGTGAGAATAATGAACATCACGCACCTCAAAACCTGCCCTCTCTCTAGATAAACCACCTGGTCCCAGGGCAGAAATCCTACGCTTATGCGTAATTTCTGATAGAGGGTTGGTTTGATCTAGAAATTGAGATAATTGACTTGTTCCAAAAAAGGAATTTATGACAGAAGACAAGGTTCTGGCATTAATCAAATCAATAGGAGTAAAAACCTCATTATCGCGAACATTCATCCGCTCCCGGATCGTTCTAGCCATTCGAGCCAGACCAACACCGAATTGCGCATACAATTGCTCGCCTACAGTTCGCACACGGCGATTGCTTAGATGATCAATATCATCTAACTCTGCATTTTGGTTAATGAGACGCACCAAATATTTAACGATATTTATCATATCGTCTTTGGTTAGCACCAATGTGTCCTCAGGTACATTTTGCTTAAGCTTGGTATTAATTTTATACCTACCGACATCTCCGAGATTATATCGTTTGTCAGAGAAGAACATTTTATCAATTATACCTCTAGCCGTTTCCTCATCGGGTGGGTCCGTTCCTCGCAACTGTCTGTAGATATACTGTACAGCCTCGATCTCAGAACTTGACGGATCTTTTTGAAGCGTATTATAAATAATAGAGTAGTCTTCTTCAACATCTTCTTTCTGAAGCACAACGATATCAGTATCAGCCTCGAGTATAAGTTCAATATTATCCTTATCGAGTACAATATCGCGTTCAAGAATAATTTCATTTCTCTCAATAGACACTACCTCACCGGTATCCTCATCAACAAAATCTTCGACCCACTTTTTCAATACACGAGCAGCTAGTTTCCTACCAATTGCCTTTTTGAGTTGTGTTTTATTTGCTTTAATCTCCTCAGACAAATCAAATAATTCCAAAATCTCACGATCAGAATCATATCCTATAGCACGTAAAAGCGTGGTGATAGGGAATTTCTTTTTACGATCGATATACGCATACATGACCGTATTAATATCCGTAGCAAATTCCATCCAAGACCCCTTGAACGGAATGATGCGAGCTGAATAAATCTTTGAACCATTCGGGTGGAATGATTGGCTAAAGAACACACCAGGTGAACGGTGCAATTGAGATACGATAACACGCTCAGCACCATTAATTACAAAAGTTCCTTTGGGAGTTATATTAGGAATATTACCAAGAAAAACATCTTGAACAATGGTCTGAAAATCAATGTGCTCTTCATCATTACATGATAGTCTCAATTTGGCCTTAAGAGGCACACTATACGTTAATCCTCTTTGCATACACTCCTCAATTGTATATCGTGGAGGATCAATAAAATAATCAAGAAATTCTAGAACGAAGATATTTCGAGCATCTGTAATGGGAAAATTTTCCTGAAAGACCTTGTATAGTCCTTCATTCATTCTGTTTTCTGGCGTAGTATCTAGTTGAAAAAACTCCCTAAATGAATGAAGTTGAATTTCTAAAAGGTCAGGACTGACGCCAGCCATATTAATTTTCCCGAAATTAATGCGCTCAAGGCTTTTCGAGGTTATTTTGCCATTAGATGCCATCTAAAAATATTTTAATCGGATGTTCAAAATTCATTTACTAGCGATGACCTATAGAAATTTTAGTCATATTACTACCAAATGTAAAATTATACAACGAAGGGCTTAACCGACTTAGTTCCCTAAGTCAGTTAAGCCTTGTCATTATCGCGTAAAGGTTGCGTTCAACCTCAGCATGTATGAGGATTACTTCAATTCAACCTCAGCGCCTACTTCTTCTAAAGCAGCCTTAATAGATTCTGCTTCTTCTTTTGGAAGCGCTTCTTTCAAGGTGTTAGGAGCTCCATCAACTAATTCCTTAGCGTCTTTCAAGCCCAAACCAAGAAGGTTTTTAACTTCTTTAACAACTTTCAATTTCGCTGAACCTGCGCTGTTCAAGACAACATCAAATTCAGTTTTCTCCTCAGCAGCACCTTCGCCGCCTCCAGCTCCACCACCAGCAACAGCAACAGCTGCAGCTGCAGGTTCGATACCGTATTCTTCTTTTAATATGCCAGCTAACTCATTAACCTCTTTTACTGTAAGGTTTACAAGTTGTTCTGCCATCGCACTCAAATCTGCCATTTTGTTTAATTTTTATTGTTCGAAAATTTTATTCACCAAGATTATTCATATCAAGGTGCGTAAAGCTTGGAAGCCTAACTTAATTATGCTTCAGCTGCTTTTTTCTCTTGCAGAGTTTTAACAAGACCTGCTATAGTCTTACCCCCTGAAGAAAGCGCGCTGATAACATTCTTGGCTGGAGATTGTAGTAAAACAACAATCTCGCCAATCAAATCCTCTTTAGATTTCAATTCACTTAGGGGCTTGATCTGATCGTCTCCTTCGTACAAGTCAGCTTGAATATAAGCCGCTTTCAAAATAGGACGCTCGTGATCTTCCCTAAATTCTTTGAGAATCTTGGCCGGTAAATTAGCCGTTTCAGTAAATAAAAGAGCTGTAGGACCTTTAAAAAACGGATATACCGCTTCAAAATTACGGTCACTTTCAAACTCTTCTAAGGCCTTAATGGCCAATTTATTCTTAACAACCTTCATTTCCACTCCCTTTTCGTATAACCGACCTCGAAGGTCAGTCACTTCTGCTACAGTCATCGCTGAAGCATCTGTGAGATAGAAAAATTCAGTATCTTCAAATTTATTCTTTAGCTCCTCTATTGCGTTTGCTTTTTCTTGCCTTGTCATATCATTAAGTTTTTAAGGAGATTAAATAGATTTAGGATCAACTTTCACACCGGGACTCATCGTAGTCGCTGCCGTGATAGAGCGCATAAAGATTCCCTTTGAGCTAACAGGCTTCATTTTGTTCAATGTCGTGAGAAGTTCTCGAGCATTCCCTTCTAATTGACCTGCCGTAAACGACGTCCGTCCAATGGATGTGTGAATAATTCCAAATTTATCAACCCGGAAGGCTATTTTACCCCCTTTTACATCATCAACAGCACTTGCTACATCAGGAGTTACTGTACCCGACTTTGGATTAGGCATCAAACCTCTGGGTCCTAAAACGCGACCTAATCGTCCTACTTGAGCCATCACTTGAGGCATAGCTACTACCACATCAAAATCCATCCAGCCATTTTGTACTTTTTCCACATACTCGTCTAGTCCTGCATAATCAGCTCCAGCATCTTTTGCCTCTTGCTCTTTTTCAGGTGTACAAAAAACCAAAACACGTTTTGTTTTACCCGTCCCATTAGGAAGTTTAACAGTTCCTCGTATTGCTTGGTCTGCTTTTCGCGGGTCAACACCCAAACGGATATGCAGATCCACTGAAGCATCGAACTTTGTCATGTCAACTTCTTTCACCAAGCTCATTGCTTCGCCTAGTGGATAGGTTTTTGTGCTATCAACTTTTTCGTTGACCTCTTTTCTTTTCTTCGTTAATTTTGCCATTTTCAATTATTTTGAGGTATAACGCTTAATGAAGCTTCCTCTATGTGAAATTATAATGCAACCTAAGATTGCTCCCAGGGTGGTTTTCCAGATACCGTGAGACCCATGCTTCTTGCTGTTCCAGCTACCATTTTCATACCTGATTCAACTTTGAATGCATTTAGATCCGACAGCTTGTTTTCTGCTATCTCACGAATCTGATCCCAAGTAACCTTTCCTACCTTAATTCGGTTAGGCTCACCAGAACCACTTTTAAGCTTAGCTGCCTCAAGTAATTGGGCTGCCGCTGGAGGTGTTTTGATGATAAAACGGAAACTTTTGTCCTTAAACACTGTAATGTCTACGGGAAGCAACTGCCCTTGTCGATCTTGTGTTTCTGCGTTGAAACGCTTACAAAACTCCATGATGTTGACACCCTTCGCACCTAATGCAGGTCCTACGGGAGGAGCAGGGTTCGCAGCACCACCGCGCACCTGCAATTTTATAAAACCTTCAATTTCCTTTGCCATGGTTTACTATTTACTTAATTACTTGTTGTTATGATTTCTTTTCGACCTGCATGAAGTTTAATTCAACTTCTGTACCTCGACCGAAAATTTTCACAATTACTTTCAATTTTTTCTTTTCATCATTTACTTCCTGTATATCGCCAATAAAATCTTTGAAGGGGCCATCAACTATTTTGACGGGCTCTCCTACGATAAACGGTTCGATAAGCTCCTCTGTCATATCCTGTGAAGCATCCGCCTTCCCTAGCATTCTATTTGCTTCACTTTCTCTCATTGGAATAGGATTGTCCTTTCCCAAAAAATGAATCACATTCGGTGTACTAGAAATCGATTGGATAATTTCACCTGTCAATTTAGAGGGGTAAGCCTCAATCAAAATATAACCCGGTAAAATATTGCGATCCAGAACGACTTTTTTTCCAGCCCTAATTTTATAGACCTTTTCAGAAGGTACTACAATTTGAGTCACAAAATCATCCCAGCCAGATCGCTGGATTTCCAATTCAATGCGCTCCTTAATCTTGCGTTCTTTTCCGCTGATTACGCGCAATGAGTACCATCTTTTATCTTCAGACATCTTCTAACTTTAATTCGACAGATCGTAGATAAAGGTCAGTACCTGTTTAGATACCAAGTCCATCAAAAAAATCAACAGGGCAATGATTACTGAAGCGACTAGTACAACACGCGTACTAGACAGTAGCTCAGACCAGGTCGGCCAGGTAACTTTATTGACAAGCTCATTATAGCTTTCTCTAATGTAAAGTGATATTCGATCCACTATTTAAAAATTTAGCAGGAGAGACAGGGCTCGAACCTGCAACCTGCGGTTTTGGAGACCGCTGCTCTACCAATTGAGCCACTCTCCTAATTCAAGGATTCAAATCCTTATATATGAGAAAATTTAGCACCTTTTTAGGTGCTAAACTTTCTCAAAACTTATAGCCTGGCTGTAACTATATTACGGCCAATATTAATCAAGTATCTCCGTTACCTGACCTGCACCTACGGTACGTCCTCCTTCGCGGATGGCGAAACGAAGACCTTTTTCCATAGCCACTTTGTTGATAAGTTTCACCTCTAGAGAAACATTATCTCCAGGCATAACCATTTCAACGTTTTCAGGTAGAGAACAATCTCCTGTTACATCAGTAGTTCTGAAGTAGAACTGGGGACGGTAACCATTAAAGAATGGCGTGTGTCGACCACCTTCTTCCTTACTCAACACATATACCTCACACTTGAAGTGTGCATGTGGAGTTACAGAACCGGGCTTACAAATAACCATTCCTCGCTTGATATCTTTTTTGTCGATACCGCGCAACAATAATCCTGCATTATCACCAGCTTCTCCTCTGTCAAGAATCTTTCTAAACATCTCAACACCCGTGATGGTAGAAGTAAGCGGCTTAGCGCCTTCTTCCTGCATTCCTACTAGCTCTACATTGTCTCCTACATTGGTTACGCCACGCTCAATACGACCGGTAGCCACTGTACCTCGACCTGTAATAGAGAACACATCTTCAACAGGCATCAAGAAATCTTGATCAATCAATCTCTCTGGTTCTGGGATTTCAGAATCTACTGCTGCCATAAGCTCTTCAATCTTAGCTACAGCATCAGCATCTCCTTCAAGTGCCTTAAGGGCAGAACCCGCAATTATTTTTATATTATCTCCATCAAACTCATATTGGTCTAGAAGCTCTCTAACTTCCATTTCTACCAATTCAAGCATTTCTTCATCATCTACTAAATCTACTTTATTTAGAAAGACAACGATTTGTGGTACACCTACCTGACGAGCCAACAAGATGTGTTCACGCGTTTGAGGCATGGGGCCATCAGTTGCTGCAACAACAAGAATTGCACCATCCATCTGAGCCGCACCAGTAACCATGTTTTTCACATAGTCGGCGTGACCTGGACAATCTACGTGTGCATAGTGTCGGTTTGCAGTTTGATACTCAACGTGAGCAGTGTTAATCGTGATACCCCGTTCTTTTTCTTCGGGAGCAGCATCAATCGATTCGTAGTCCATTTTATTGGTGACTCCATCACTAGACAATACCGTCGTAATAGCGGCAGTTAGTGTAGTTTTACCATGATCTACGTGACCGATTGTACCTACATTAAGGTGTGGTTTTGACCGTTCGAAAGTTTCCTTAGCCATCGGTTACAAGTTTTTTTACAGTTAATTAATTCGCAAAAGAGTGAAAATCAGCTCTTAGAGCCAATGAAGGGATTTGAACCCTTGACCCCTTCCTTACCATGGAAGTGCTCTACCCCTGAGCTACATCGGCTTACAATTATAGGTCAAGAAAATAGAGACCCAGATGGATAGCTACCCTCAAATAAAAGAGACAACTATTGAATTTCGAGCTTTCTCGAAAAATATCATATATAGGAGGGTCAAAAACCCTTTTCACTCACAATTTATAAAGTGGCCAAATGGACACAACAGACTGTATTTACAGTCGATTTAGAGTTGCAAAATGAGCGGGCGACGAGACTCGAACCCGCGACCCTCAGCTTGGAAGGCTGATGCTCTACCAACTGAGCTACGCCCGCTTAAAATAACTCCTGTTACATGTGGGGGTGGTAGGATTCGAACCTACTCAGCTAAAAGCAACAGATTTACAGTCTGCCCCGGCTCTCCAACTCCGGCGCACCCCCGCGTTTATAACATTATTTCAATACTATTCAAATAGGTGAGCCAGCAGAGGGACTCGAACCCCCGACCAGCTGATTACAAATCAGCTGCTCTACCAACTGAGCTATGCTGGCTAATGTCCTATATCAGACCACTTTTCTTTCAAAGCGATGGCAAAAATACAACTTTCCTTGATAGATTAAAACTTACAGCCCTTTTTTTGCGAAAATCTTTCAGTATCGGGCGGAAAGAGCCAATCTTTCATTGTAAAAGACATGCAATCGATATGTTTTGTAGCCCTTGCCAATAAAACATCACCAAGAATAAGGGATGAACAGCGTAGGATCTTAAATTAATAGGATCGCGTTTTTTCCTTACGCTTAACAAGTTGGCGCTTTAGAATGTCGGTTACTTTATCTACCCCCTCTTCAAACGTTTTATTTGTGTCACTACTAAATATATTATCTCCAGGCACACTAATTAATATTTCTACAATTTTATCTTTGATCTGACCCGTATTTTCAAGCTTTAGCGTCACAGTTACGCTTATAATACGCTCAAAAAATTGCTCTAACTTCCCAACTTTTTCATTTACGTAATCTGTTAATTTTTGATCAGGAGTAAAGTGAACTGGTTCAATTAAAATTTTCATGTTATTCCTTTTTAGGTGAATGATTATTGTTTCTAGGATGCGCCTTCGAGTGGGCGCTTTTCAATCGATTAATAGATACTTGAGTATATATCTGTGTTGCTCCTAACCCCTCGTGCCCAAGCAATTTCTGCACGCTAGATATGTCTGCACCTTCATCCAGAAGATGTGTGGCAAAAGCATGGCGTAACATATGTGGACTTTTCTTGCGCACTGAGGTAATGGGACCTAATTCTTTATTTACAATTTCATAAACTGTTTTTGGGTCTAATTCGGTATACGAGAGAGAAAAAAATAAAAACTGGCATGTCTGCTGAGCCTGGCTCAACTCTTTATCTCTTTTATTTTGATACCAGGCCAAGTATTTCACTAAGCGTCCAGAAATTGGAATAAACCTTTCTTTATTACCCTTTCCAAGTATCGTAATGCCATCTCCTTCAATTTGACTTGCGAGCAAAGAGATAAGCTCTGATCGCCGCAGACCGGTATTATACAGCATAATGCATATCATGCGATTTCTAATATCCCAAAAATCAGATAACTGGGAAGTATTCTCCATGAGCTTATCCAGATCTGAAGCAGGTATAATATCTGGAAGTTTTCTCCTGTTTTTTAAGGCTGGAAGGCGTATAACAGGGTTTTCTTTTATAGTCTCTTCTTTAAGGAGGTAGGCAAAGAACTTATGAAGAGCAGATTTTTTTCTATTTATCGTCGTTTCAGATAGACCTTTTTCAAGAAGGGTAGCCAGGAATGACCGCAAATGCAAAGGTCTCACTTCCTCAAAGGAAGTAAGACCGAATGTATCTTCAAAAAAGCTTAGAAAACTAACTATATCACTTTTGTAAGCTTTTATAGTATGCTTTGAAAATCTCTTTTCAAACGTCAGGAAATTTATGTAGCGATTTAGTTCCAATCTTCAACTTTCGAATTAATATACGGAAGCTAAAGTTATAACGCAACTATTGGTCGCCGAATTTTTCATTTTTGTAAGCTGCCTTCAATAATTCTTTCCGGCGCTCAACGGACGGCTTGGTAAAGTGTTTGCGATTACGCAGCTCCTTTAATACACCTGATTTTTCGAATTTGCGCTTATATTTCTTTAGCGCTCTATCGATTGATTCACCATCTTTTACGTCAATTATCAACATATAGTCTTTTTTTAGTTTCGCGTCGCAAAAGTACGACAATATCTTTAATATTCAATTATTACAACAAAAAAACCGGCAGAGAAAGTTCCCTGCCGGTTAGATTTCCTAGAGCACTATTATATTAGTAGCCAGGATTTTGAGGTAAAGAGGAGTTTTGATCTGTTTCCTCCACTGGAATGGGCATTACGGTTTGGTCATCACCAGGCATTAAGCCATTGATTATTGATTCACCATTACGTAAAAGATCCATACGTCGGTGTCCTTCAAAAGCCAATTCTTTTCTTCGCTCATCAGCAATAGCTACAAGTAATTCATCAGCACTGGCAAAATCGGACATTTCAAATGCATCAAGACCTGCTCTAGCTCGCAAAGTATTCAATACGTCTACAGCTTCAGACTCAACGGCATTTGATGCTTTCACTATAGCTTCTGCACGATTTAAAACTACTTCTGTCGTTCTAATTATAGGTGCATTATCTGCGTTAGTCACAAAATCAGGAAACTTGGTCGTGTACGTTCTGCCATTATCTCCTACTTGAGTTAATTCAGTGATTCGACGATCACCATCCTCATGAGCATCCAGGAGGTCTTGAGTAAATGGACAATCTCCTCGCGCACCCAATTCAGCAGGATTATAAAAAGATGCCCATCCACCAGAACCGGTTCTAGAGTTATCAATTGATGACATAGCAATGTCAAATATAGTCTCCGGCGTCAAAGCATTGAAAAAAGTATAATCACTTGCTAACTCATAGTTGCCCTCATCCAATACACGCTGAGCATAATCTGCAGCATTGGTATTGTCTCCTTTGTATAGATAAAGACGACTCAATAAAGCGTTTGCTGCACCAGTACTTGCAAGCACTCGGCCATTCACTTCGGGTAAGTCCTGAACGGCATCCAAAAGATCCTGTTCTATCTGATCATAAACTTCAGCTACAGAATTTCTATCCATAGGCTGGAAGTTCCCATCTAGAGCTTCTGGCTCTAGACGGAGAGGGATCCCCGGAGAAGCACCGTTATCTAATGTATAAGGTTGACCGAATAAGTTCACCAAATTAAAGAAGGTGATAGCTCGGACAAATTTAGCCTCAGCAATAAACTGAGCTCGCTCCTCATCGGAAAATCCTTGATCATTTACGTTAGGAACATTCGCAATAACGGCATTAGCTGCTAAAACTGCCCGGTAATGGTCCCGATAGATTACTTCTATCGTAGCATTATCGGCAATAACTGCACTATTGTTAATATCCTGAAGTGTAGGAAAAGATCCAATAAAGTCGACATTGTCAGCTTGAAAGTCTCCGATGATTTGAGGCATGGCGCCAAAAACATCGAGGTCAAGCATGCGTCCATATGCACCTGTCAAACTTGCAGCTGCGGCCGCTTCATTTGCAAATGCTGCTTCAGGACTTAAATCCTGCTCGGGTTGTATCTCCAAATCGTCCTCACAAGCCCATACAAACAGAGCTAAAAGAGCGATTAAAGATAATTTTATATTAAAGTTCATATTATTCTATTTTTGGTTTGATTAAAAGGTTACGTTAAGTCCAAAGGTGTACATTTTTCGTTGAGGAACAACGAAGAAGGACTCACCTTGAACTAAAGGGTCTGTACCTGAATCTGAAACTTCCGGGTCTTGGCCTCTAAAGTCAGATGCTGTTATGGTCAATAAATTATTACCTCTTGCATATACGCTCAGATTTTTGATCCAATCAATACCCAATGAGCTAACAGGTAAGTCATAAGACAAGGTCAATGTTCTCAATCTCAAAAATGATCCATCCATGAGCTGATTCGTTGAACGCTGAGCAAAGTTAGAGAAAGTAGGACTATCTCCTCCTGGTGCAAAAGCATCGTCACCTGGCTGTTCCCAAGCATCTAATAATCTTGTAGATCGATTGAATCCACTCGCAGGGTTCTCAGTAAAACGCAAATCGTCTAACATGATAAGATTCCCGTAAGTGTAATTAAACAATCCACTTAAATTCAATCCTTTGTAGCCCACATTAAAGTTAACGCCTCCAATAAAGTCAGGAATTGCTGATCCAACAAAAACACGGTCTGCTTGCTGTGGGGATGTTGTAAGTTCTCCATCCTTTGTTAACCACTCAGCATCGCCGGTTTCAGAATTAATTCCATTATATCGTATCAAGAAAAACTCATTAGCAGTTCTCCCAACAACCGCTCTTTGACTTGCAGAACCTGGAATAAATTGATTGCCATCTGGGTCTACAGAAGCGTCTGGGAGATTATTTATTTCATTTCTCCAGAAGCTAAGGTTACCTCCTATTGAAATATACCAATCTTTATTTCTCAATACATCAAAATTATAGTCGATATCTACTCCAGTATTTGTCATGTCACCTGCATTTCTGAATATAGATGTAAATCCAGTTGACATCGGTACTGTAAAGGGTAATAAAAGGTCAGTAGTTTCTTTATTCCAAAATGAAACACCTAAATCAAAAAAGTTTTTGATTCTCATATTTACCCCTATATCAAACTGTGCCGTTTGCTCCCACTTCAAATCTGGGTTGGCCGGTTGAATAGGTCTCAGTCCTGGCGATCCATTATAGTCTGAAACAACTCCCGCCCCGAAAAGGCCTAAGGATTCAAAATTATCTATACTCTGATTTCCTGTTGTACCATAACTAGCTCTAAGCTTCAATTCATCAAAGAAGCCTTGATCTTGCATAAAACTTTCATTAATCAAGTTCCATCCACCACCAACAGACCAGAAATTACCCCAGCGATTATTCGCACCGAAGCGAGAGGATCCGTCTCTCCTAATTGTACTTTCAACGAAGAACCGATCGTCAAAATCATATTGTACCCTTCCAAAGAATGAGGCCAAAGCCCACTCGGTACGAGTCGCACTAGTGATACTCGGATTTGCTGCAGATGCTACATTTCTCAATGGGTCAGCTGCAAAGCCAGTTCCTTCGACAGCGATACTTTCCCGTAGTGCTGTTTCAAAACTTTGACCCAATACTATTGCAAAATTAGATCTATCTCCAAGTGGCGTGTTATACGAAATTGTATTGGTAGTTAACCATTTGTCGTCACGTAAAATTCTGCGGTATCCATATCCACCGGGGGAAATTTCCTCTGGATCCCGGAATGTTTCTTCCGTTTGAACTTCATCTATACCCCAATCTGATCGAAGAGTAATGGTTCCATCTCCAATGTTGGCAATGTTATATTCTAAATAGACATTCCCAAAATTACGTCGAGATATGAACTCGGCCAGTCCAATGTCATTAATAGCTAATACGTTGGCGATGAATCCCGTCCGAGCATATGAACCATCTTCGTTAAATGCATCTACCCAAGGCTGTTGCAAATAGGAAGATGTTAAAGGAGCAAAGGTGCTGTTCTCCGCATAAATACGGTTCATGTTCACTCTACTAATAGAAACATTAGCTCCTACCTTAAAATTATCACTGACCTGGTGGGAAAGGTTCATTTTACCTGTGTATTTTTCCATATCATTTCCAAACACATAATTTTGGTCATCAGTAAATGCCCCACCGATGTAGTACCTGGTCTTATCTGTACCTCCATCAAACCCTAAATTTGCTCTAAAGGTCTGAGCCTGCTGAGTCACCGCATCCTGCCAATCGAAAAAATTATCGTCGGGAGACACAAAAGGCAGTCCATAGCGATTTGATATCTCATTGTATTGCTCAGTGTTTGTCATGTCATATAGATTAGTTGCCTCCCCAACACCATAGGAGGTTCCGAAACTGACATTATTTGTACCGGCTTTTCCTTGTTTCGTAGTAATCAATACAACGCCATTTGAGCCTCTGGATCCATAAAGTGATGCAGCAGCAGCATCCTTCAATACTGAAATGGACTCAATATCTTCCATTGAAATATTCAATAAGGGGTTCAATGAGGCAGATGCACCAAGCTCATTTGAACCTAATCCGTTACCATTTTGGTTTAAAGGGACACCATCTACCACAAATAGTGGATCACCACCAGAGGATAAAGAGGCTACACCTCTAATTCTAATATTAGTAGCCGCACCTAAAACACCGGATGACTGGACGATTTGTACTCCAGACGCCTGACCCTGCAGTACTTCCTGAGGTGAAACGGCAGGTATATTACTAACGGCTTTGTCATCTAATGTCGATACACTAGACACCAAACTACGTCGAGTTTGCTCACCGTACGCTACTACTACCACTTCATCCATAACAACTCCAGATTCTTCCAAAGTCACATCATACTCACTGGACTCACCTAACTCCAATCGGAGGGATTGATATCCGATATATGATACATCCAGCATCTCTGCTGATTCAGGAACTTGCAACTCGAAAAACCCATCAAAGTCCGTGATGGTTCCATAGCCCTCTTCTCCGACTACTGTAACGTTTGCCCCAATTAGAGGCTCCCCGTCAACATCTGTGACCGTTCCGGATACCGTACGTTGCCCATACAGCACCACCGATACACTCATCGCGAGGAATAGAAGTAATGCATTCTTCATATTGTTTTGTTTTGTTGAACAGTTAATTAGCAAAATCCAATAGAACTTCGCCATTTCACACAATTATAAGAGATTTTAACAAAAAATTAATATCGATACAGTTTTTTTTCAAAACCGGCTTGTTTTATTTATCTATAATTTGTTGATTTTCAGTATTTTACAGTACTTTAAAAAAATATAAATTATTTCTTACTCACTGAATTTAACAAGACCTTAACAATAAAAAAGAGAGCAAATAGAGAGTCGAGCAAAATATTATATTAGAAAAGTGGGGATATATTCTTATTTCGCCAATTATAATTTGGTTGGCGTGAGGCGGTTTAGGGGTGCCATTTAGCGGATAAATCGCTAGGATTTAAGCACAATATTTTTGTTATCTACCAATATATACGGAGTAATGTCATTAAAAGGTTGGTAAATAATTATTTTTTTTCAAAATGAACAATATATCCGATCACAGCTTCATCTTCCTCCCAATTAAATACTGATCTTATCGAGCGCACTATATGCCCAGGTATTTCATCATGCCATAGTCCAATATAATTTGTAGCATCCCTTTGTATGACATGTAACCCGGAGCGTGCCGAATAACGGGTTACATTCCAGTTGGAAAAAATTATTTTTATATCCATAATTGCGGCACTCCTATGTGGTTACTTCGCCATGCTTTTCTGGTCATGCAAGGATCTTCTTTTCTATTTCTGATACTCAGAGATTGCGTGAGGGATAGAAGTGGCAGGCTGGAATACAGGCGCTTAGCAGCCGTAGAGCGAGGAGGCGACAACTGAAGCCACCGCAGCCGTATGGATGCTTGCGCATGAAATCCAGACTAAGAACGCATAGCCCGACCCGCTCAGCCTAAGTTTGGGATGAGCGGGGCACGCCCAACCTATTAAAACAATTATTATTCTATCGCACGAAGTTTATGCAGGTACATCTTTATCACATTCTCCAGCCCCAAATACAGGGCGTCGACGATGAGTGCATGACCTATAGAGACTTCTGCCAGGTGAGGATCTAAGGCTTCTTTGAAAGGGCGTAAATTGTCGAGATTTAAATCGTGACCGGCATTCACACCCAAGCCACATTCATACGCTACTTCTGCAGCCCGGGCGTACATGTCGAGTTGGGCCTGATAGTCATCAGCGGCAAATGCCTCGGCGTAGGGACCGGTATATAATTCTATGCGATCAGTTCCTGTTTCCGCAGCCGCCCTGATGCGATCTGGGTCGGGATCTATAAAAAGTGAGGTGCGAATACCAGCTTGCTTAAATCTTTTAACCTGTGCTTTTAGGAAAGACATGTTAGCGGCGGCATCCCATCCGTGATCTGAAGTGATCGCATTGGGATCATCCGGCACTAAGGTGACCTGGTGGGGCTGGACGGCCATGATATGCTTCGTCAATTCGGGACGTGGGTTTCCCTCAATATTAAATTCCGTCTGTACAAGATCTTTCAAGGGCTGCAAATCATCATATCTGATATGCCGCTGATCCGGTCTTGGATGCACTGTAATTCCTTGTGCTCCAAAATCTTCACAATCTCGAGCTACATCAAGTATATTTGGAAAATTGCTTCCTCTCGCATTGCGAATAAGGGCTACTTTGTTGATATTTACACTCAGTCGAGTCATAATGTATGTTTACCTTTAGGCAATAAATTCAAATATAATTATAATGGGCGGACTGCAACCGAGCTTTCGCATTTTTACGCTCTTTTTAGCTCTTTTAGGTGGGCAGGTGCTTGTGGCGGTGGTGTTACTGAGCTTTTTTGGCGTGTCCGGCTCGGAGGATGGAGACTTAGGGGCGCTCACACCAAACAGCTTGCGATCTGTTCTATTTGTGAGCCAGTTCCTGGGGTTTTTGATTCCAGGTCTTTTACTTTTACAATTATGGGGGTTGCATAGAGATCAACTATTTGAATCTTCTTCGCATAACTGGATTCCAGGGGTAGTAGTGCTCTCCTATTTTGTCTCCCTACCTTTATTCACCTGGGCCTACTCTTATAATATGAGTTTATCCGTGCCGGACTGGTGGCCTTTTGCGGTTGAAGCTGTTCCCGAAGAGATTTTTCAGCTATTAGCGCAAGAAGGGCCATGGGCTCTTTTGGCCAATCTAACTGTAATTGGTCTACTCCCCGCTGTAGCCGAAGAATTGGTATTTAGAGGCTTATTGCAGCCACAAATTCAGAAATTAGTGCGGTCTCATATTGTTGGTATCATTATTACGGCGCTCTTTTTTTCCTTGATCCACTTAGATTTTCAGGGTATATTTCCCCGTTGGATTTTAGGCTTAATTCTAGGTTTTGCGTTTTATTACTCTCGGTCACTACTTTGGCCCATACTCATTCACTTCATTCACAATGGAGGCCAAGTTCTTATTAGTTATTTTTACGGAGATTTTATAGAAATAGAAAGTGAGCCTCTCGAGGTAAGCTGGAGCATTTGGCCTTTACTATCAGGGCTAGGCGTGTTGGGAATAATCCTATTACTTCATAGAAAAGCTCTAAAATGAAAAAAATCCCGGGCTTAAAAGTACGTATTGGCGGAGCGCTGGCTTATGGTGCCTTTATGCTCGTGGGGCTAGGATGGAACATTTGGAGTTTTCAAGTTGCGATGCTCATCTTATTTCTTCTAAGCATCAAAGAATTTCGAAATTTAGAGCGGCTGGGTACAGGTATTTACTATAAGTATGGTGTCTATCTGCTGGCCTCATTTGCTGTATCGGGCTTTTTCTTTTTTTGTTCGGCCAGTTTATCTTTTTTGCAGCTAGTAAAATTCTTTCTTCTTTTAGGAATGGGTCATCATTTATTTGCTTTTGCGGCTTTGTGGTTTGGGAAGGAGTCCTGGTATTTTTCCTGGCCGAGTTGGCTGCGGGCCGCTCTTTATATCGGGCTCTCTTTTGGAACTATTTTCACCTATTCTGTAGGTTTGATGATTTATGAGCCTGTGTTGACCTTGCTAGTATTGTTTTCGATATGGGCTGCAGATATTGGCGCCTTTTTTGCCGGCACCTTATTAGGTAAAACTACTTTGCACTCAAAATTGTCGCCAAAAAAAACAGTGGAGGGCCTGGTAGGTGGCATTCTGTCCAGTCTACTTGTGGTATTAGCTTTTTCCTACTTTAGAGAAATGGCAATAGAGCGCGTAATTCTTTTTGGACTGCTTATCCCTCTTACCGGCACAATGGGTGATTTATTTGCCTCTGCTTACAAGCGACGTGCCGGCGTCAAAGATACGGGTAGCATAATTCCCGGACACGGAGGTGTTTTAGATCGTATAGATGCCTATTTATATTGTCAACCTTTTGTGGCATATTTGCTCTTCTAAAATCGACTTTTATGATTCACAAGGAAGGAAAGAAAATTGTATCCTATGTATTTGCCTTTTGCATTGTTATCGGCGGAACGGCATTTCGGTTTTCAGAGGTGGCCTGGATCCCCATTTGGGTAGTTCTTGCTGTTTTGTTTTTTTTCGTCGCTTACTTTTTCAGAGTACCTAAAAGAGACTTCCAACCACAAACTAATTACGTGGTGGCGCCTGCTGATGGCAAAGTGGTAGCTATAGAAACTGTAACTGAAAATGAATTTCTACAATCTGAAGCTCGTCTTGTTTCCATTTTTATGTCTCCCTTAAATGTGCATATCAACTGGAATCCGATTTCGGGAGAAATAAAGGAAGCAAAATATCACCCTGGAAAGTATTTAGTCGCCTGGCATCCCAAATCAAGTTTAGAGAATGAGCGGATGAGCAGTTTGATCGCAAGAGAATCAACCTCTATTGTCGTGGTCCAAATAGCAGGTGCGGTAGCACGTCGCATTATCAATTACCATAAAAAAGGTATTCAGGTCGAACAGGGCCAGGAAATGGGCTTTATTCGGTTCGGGTCCCGGGTTGACTTGTACCTACCCTTAGATTCAGAAATTAAGGTCAATATTGGAGACAAGGTAAAAGGCCTTGAAAGTAAGATTGCTGAACTGCAATAAATACTTTTTTTTATACAATTTCTACTCATTCTCGTCCTCAGGCTTTTCCTCCGCTTTTTCAGGACGCATCTGAGGAAAGAAAAGAACTTCTTGGATGCTTTTTTCACCCGTGAGCAGCATGACCAGTCGATCAATACCTATTCCCAATCCACTGGTAGGAGGCATTCCGTACTCCAGTGCTTTCAAAAAATCTTCATCCAGCACCATTGCTTCTTCGTCACCAGCCTGAGCCAATTCCAACTGCTGTTCAAATCGAGCCCGCTGATCAATAGGGTCATTTAACTCCGTGTAGGCATTTGCGATTTCCTTTCCATTGACAAATAACTCAAAACGCTCCACTAGTCCCTCTTTTGAGCGGTGTTTCTTCGCCAACGGTGTCATTTCAATCGGATAGTCTGTGATAAATGTAGGTTGTATAAGGTGAGGTTCTACCAGTTCACCAAACACTTCATCGATGAGTTTTCCTTTACCCATGGAATCATCTATCTCTATATGTAATTTTTTTGCTAATGCTTGCCATCCATTGATATCCAAATCCTTTACGGGCTGATCCGCATATTCTTCGATGGCGTCGAGTAAAGCCATTCGCTTGTAAGGCCCCTTAAAGTCAATTTTATTGTCGCCGACAGTAACGGTTGTCTCCCCCTTCACTTCAGAAATAGTTCGTTCGAGCATATCTTCCACCATATCCATCATCCAATTGTAGTCGGTATATGCGACGTACATTTCCATGGAGGTAAATTCGGGGTTGTGGGTTCGATCCATCCCTTCATTTCGGAACATTTTCCCAAATTCATAAACCCCATCGAAACCTCCCACAATGAGGCGTTTGAGATAGAGTTCATTGGCTATTCGCAAATATAACGGAATGTCCAAGGTATTGTGGTGTGTCTTAAATGGCCGAGCTGCAGCTCCCCCGTGCACAGGCTGAAGGATGGGCGTTTCTACTTCTAACCATCCTTGTTCGTTGAAGTAATGTCGCATACTATTGATTAATGCTGCTCGATCCTCAAAAACTTTTCGACGACCGGTATTCACTGTAAGGTCAACATAACGCATGCGATGGCGCTGCTCCGGATCTGTAAAAGCATCGTAGGTATTCCCTTCTGCATCTGTTTTTACAATAGGCAGCGGCCGTAGAGATTTCGCAAGAACCGTTAACTCTTCTACATGGATAGTGGTCTCCCCTGTCCGCGTTGAAAACACACGCCCCTTCACTCCAATAATATCGCCAATGTCCAAAAGTTTTTTAAATACTTTATTGTATAAGTCCTTGTTCTCACCGGGACAGATTTCATCTCGGTTTACATATAATTGGATTCGGCCTGAAGCATCCTGCAACTCTGCAAAAGAGGCTTTACCCATTACACGTTTAGACATGAGTCGGCCTGCTAAAATGAGGCCCCCTTTTTCGTCTCCACTTTCTTCGAACTCCTTTGTAATTTGAGCTGCCTTAGTATTCACCTCAAATTGCTCTGGAGGGTAGGGATTAAACCCCAAATCCTGGATAGCTTCTAAAGCTTCTCTTCTTACTTGTTCTTGCTCTGAACGTTGCGTCATGCCTTAAATTTTCTTTTACTCTACTGATAATGAAATACAAATATAGGATGTATTTCATGGGATAAAATAAAAACACAGCAAAATAGAAAGAGTTCTAGCGTCTTTCATGCAGCAAATTCCTCTCAAATCCAGTCTAATATTATGTAAGGTTTAATCTGAGGAAGTCAATTAAATAGAATGAAGACTGTATATTTGAAGCTACCACAAGCAAACGAATTATGATTCGACTTCAACGAGCTATTTTTTTTTCCGTTGCGCTCTTTTTTATAAGCACCCTTTCTGCCCAAAGTCCCTATATCAATACCAGCCCTTATGCGGGAGAGAATGGAGGGCTGGTGATCAATGAGTTTAGTCAGGGAGATTCAGGACAGAAAGAGTACATAGAGTATGTTGTTGTGGGTGCACCCTCTAATCCGTTGGCAGATGTAAATTTAGAGGGATTTATCCTCGACGATAATAATTTTCCGGAGTCAGGCAATGGGACATCAGAGGGCCATTTTAGATTGGGTGATTGCTACGATGCAGTCGCACCGGGCAGCATCATAGTAATATATAACGCAGATGATGTCAATGCTTCATTACCGCCGGATGACCCGGAGGACAGCGACGGAGATGATGTTTATATCATTCCACACAATTCTGCCTGTCTTAATATGTGCAGCACTAACCCCGTCTCCCCCACCAATGAATTTCACTGCCCTTGTGAAAGTTTTGGCGGTAATGATTGGGAAAGCATCGTCATGAGAAATGGTGGGGACGTAATCCAGGTACGTGATGGATGCGGGACTCTCCACCATGTAATCGTCTTTGGTACACAACCCATAACAAGTGAAATAACAAATTCGCCAACTTTGGTCAATACGGGCTACGGTTCACTATCCGGGCAGGTCGTATTTTTTAGTAACGAGAATAACGATAACTGGTTGGATGTAACTAATTACAGAAATGAACCGGTTGCGGGTAACTCAACTCCTGGCGGGAGCAATACTCCTGAAAATTCGAGCTGGATTAGTTCAATAGCAAACGGAACCTACCCCTATGACGGGGAAGTTGCCAGTTGTAGAAAAACCGACGCGGGGGAATTAGTATGGCCACCGGATGGGGACCCGGGACCGGCCACTACTCTAGAAATTTGTGAAGGCAATGATATTGGAGCCTTTAACCCTGAATGGTCGAGCCCCGGTTTAGTAGAACCCGACATAAGTTTGTTTAATTTTGAATATGGCTATGTACTAAGTGAATCGGACCCGCCTTACGCTATCATAGAGTACAACCTCACAGGAGATTTTGACTTCTCTGGCCTTGCGCAAGGTACATATCGGGTTTGGGGAGTGAGTTTTCTATACGTAAACGGGGAAGAGGATTTAATAAGCTTTTTAAGTGATCCCTGCATTTCTGATGTAGAGACAATATCTGATTACGAGGCATGCGATTACGATTGCGGTATCGATGTTGATGTAACGAACTTATCAACTTATGGAGATGAGATCCTCATTGAAATCATCCCCGGGCCCGATGACCCTATTGATCCAGCCATTGGACCTTTATGTACATCGGAGGCCGAGAATTACGATCTGACAGATCTTATCGATATTATAAATGATGGAAGTGGACTTTCCGTAGTTTTTTACGATGGAAACCCAGGCAGTAGTGGCACTGAAATATCCGATCCCACCTCTGCAGACCTCACTAATGTTGACTTATGGATTCTATATGGAGATTCGCCATGCACCTTAAGTTTTGACTTATCCGATCCTATGATAACCTCCGGCCCCATGCTGGATCCTATCGGACCATTCACATTATGTATTCCTTTCGGAGCTTCGACTATCGATGTAGATTTGACACAATACCACAGCGATCTCAATCCTGCACCCGGATTATCTTTTAATTGGTATGAGGATGTTGGCTTAACACAAGACATTGGGACACCTGCCAGTTTTTCTTTGAATACCGGAACCACTACAGTATATGTGCAAGCAGATGACGGTGGTTGTCTGTCAAACGTAGAGGCTGTTGTTTTTTCTGTTTTCAATAGCCCAGATATTGCTTCCGGCCTGAGCTTGGAGGGATGTGAGCCCGCTCCAGATAACTTTGATTTGACAGAACTGGAATCTGACCTCAATGATAATCCAACACTTACCTTTAACTGGTTCGAAAATCCAAACGGGACTGGCACAATTTCAAACCCTGCTGATTACTCCTCATCCGGTGGTGATGTGTATGTAAGTGCCACTGACCCTGCATCGGGCTGTACTTCTGATACGGTTTCTGTAGAACTCATTCTCAACCCGGAACCCGACTTTGATGTGATCAACGACGTAACGGTCTGTGAAGGTCTTGAAGTCGATTTAGATACGGTTGTTGATCCAACCAATCCCAACTTGTCATATACCTTTCACGATGGTTTTCCAACGAACAGTGGCAACCAGATCACAGGCCCGGTTTCTTTTACTTCTAATACCACCATTTGGGTGGTGGGAACGGATGATGATACCGGCTGCTCTAGTGTCGAGGAGGTAACTGTAGACGTAATAGATATTCCCGTAACACCTCCTATTAGCAACTCAGGGCCCTATTGCGAAGGAGAAACGATTGAGCTCGATTACACCTTTCCCATTCCTATTCCCTTCATTGAGTTTAACTGGACGGGCCCCAATGGTTTCAACTCTAGTGAAGAGGATCCCAGAATTCCCAATGCGCCTCCAGCCGCAGACGGCGTTTACAGTTTAGTAGTTTCTTTATTTGGCTGCAGTTCTCAACCCGCCACGACAACAGTAGTTGTCACTCCTTTACCCATATTGAATCCGGAAACACCTGTAGAGATTTGCCAGGGTGAACCCCTAAACTTAATGGTTGATGGCCCTACGGGCACCCAATATAATTGGAGCGGCCCTAATGGATTCTCCAGCAACATCCAAAATCCTACAGTCACTTCCTCAGCAGAATTGCAGGATGCCGGCAACTACATTGTCTCCGGGACACAAAATGGTTGCGCCGGACCCGACACCACCGTTGAGGTAACCATTTTTGAAGGTGCTGATATAGAATTGACCATAAATAATGAAGTACTTTGCACAGGTGATAACACAGGTGAAATAAGTGTAATTGTGAATTCGGGAAATGGACCTTTTCAATACAATTGGTCCGATCCTCAATTTGACGGCTTAGATAATATTACCGGACTGACCGCCGGCACTTACGCCGTAACAGTCACTGACGTGAATGATTGTACCACAACAGCGGATATTGAATTAACAGAACCCGACCCCTTAGTGTTATTCTGTACGGAAATTGAAGGCGAAAGTTTTCCTGGCGCAGAGGACGGCATTGGAGGAGTTGATATTTCTGGAGGAACTCCACCCTATACCTTATTTTATGATAATAATGATGGTGCTTCCGGAACCCTAACTGGCCTAGGAGCCGGTACTACAGAAATTAATGATCTGCCGGCCGGCACCTATGATGTAACTATTACGGATGCCAATGGCTGCGAAGCAACTT
>CAZVLN010000012.1:0-60865 GCA_964627995.1 uncultured Saprospiraceae bacterium | reverse complement strand
CATTTTTGAAGGTTTCGCGCTCCATAACGTGACACCAATGACAGGCAGCGTAGCCAATACTAATAATGAGCGGTTTATCTTCTCGCTTTGCTCGATCTAGTGCTTCCGCTCCCCAGGGCTGCCAGTGCACTGGGTTATCTGCATGTTGAAGTAGATATGGACTTTGCGAATCGGACAGACGGTTTTTATCTACCATATTCTCTGATCCCGACTGACAGCCAATTAAAGTAAATAGTAAGAGAAAAAGAAGTTGCCCGCTGAATGCGGCCAAACGACAGTTTATTTGACTCATGTAGTAGCTTTGTAAAATTGCGATATTCCCGTAAAGATTACTAGAAAAATAGAGAGAAACCAATTATGAGTGCCACATTTGATTCGCGCGGTATGGGTACCCGAAGTGTGGGTTCAACACCAATTTGATCTGTAAGCATAATAAGGCCTCCCAACTCTAAATCCCAGGAGAACTCCGGGTCAGGATTAGAGGCATTTTGAACGGTCTCAATTTCATACCTAAGTCCGGTCCCGAAAAAGATTCTTTTAAATAAATAATACCGGACAAACGGACGAATTAATGTTGAACTTGATGCCTCATTTCTATCGTAGTCTATATCGAGTCCTCCAACAAAATTGTCGGCGAAAAAGTAACCACCCAGAATGCCAACATTCAGGGGTGCATTATCTTCGAATTGAAAGTTCAAATTGGTTCTTCCATTTATTAAAATAGACCCTTTGTCGGTTTGCGCATTGACAGTCCGATTAGGAAGAACAAGTAAAAGGAGAAATCCCGAAATAAAAAGTGCTGAGATACATTTTTTCATGGTGGTTTCGATTTAGTCCTTTAAAATATAAAATTTTATTGACTACCGACAGCACCAATAGCTTCCTGAGGTCGAATGCGGAATAAATCAGGTTTGTCATTATTATTCGCAATCAATAAATATCTTCCTCCTCCAGCTGTTTTCAATAGCACTATATCCTTTACATTTTGGGGAGCATATAGCCCACTTTCATGCACATCTAACGCACGGAATGCGCCTGTGCCATCCCCGAGAAGAACAACTCCATTGCCTGCATCATATCGCGGTGTTTCCACCTCGGTGTTATACATGTTGCCCGCTGCTATGATATCGAGATTGCCATCTTCATTGATATCCAATACCTCTATGCCCATGATCGGACTGATCTGTGCCAGATTCGGTAGTGCGATCGCTTCAAAACCATCCGGCCGATTCATAAAAACAGTTGACGTAAACGTCTTTACTTGTTCATGCAAGGCCGATTCGAGTTTATCATCTCCATATATATCATCCAATCCTGCCAAGGCAAAGTCTTCATATGTTGGGAATTTATCTTTAATAAATGGCATTTGATCCGATGAGCACTCCCGACCTCGAGCTGGAACCAGTTTGCCTTTATACTCCTTACTTAAAACGATGTCGACCACACCATTTTGATCAAAGTCATCGGCGAAAACATGAAACGGCTTCTTCGGCGAAGCTGTAAACTTCGTGTTTAAGCCCACATTTCCTGCGATCAAATCTTCCCGACCATCTCCATCCAGGTCCGCCGCTTCAACACTATACCACCACCCTTCGGTATCCTTTAAGCCTAATTCTTCGGACTGTTCCGTAAGTTGGCCCGAACCATCATTGATAAATGCACGAACGGCCATCCATTCACCAACTGTAATCAAGTCCTGCGCACCATCGCCATTCACGTCTGTCCACACGGCATCTTTTACTATACCCGGCTTCTGTAAATCAGGATTGACCTCATTCGTGATATCTACATATTTATTCCCTTGTAGTTGCAAGATATAAGAACGCTCTGGATAGGGGTAAGTCCCCGGTCTAGCTGCGCCACCGACAAAAAGCTCCATTCGACCATCTCCTGTCAAATCGCCAGCTCGAACCACATTTCCCGCGGTAAACACCGAATCTAAAGCATTTACCTTGAAGAATCGAACACCTTCTTTATCATTGGTAGCATTGATATAAAAACGATCACTTAAAATTGGATCGCCTTCTGGAATCTCACCGCCGCCACTTACTACAAATAAGTCGGGAGTCCCATTCCCATCAGCATCAAAAAATTGAGCGCCCTGATCTTCGTGATATACATCTATTTCATCTGCAGGTGCACCTTCGCGCACTCGGCGGAATTGACCATTTGCTTGCTGAACATACAGCGCTCCTAGCTGTAGATGCGCCCCTCCAATGTAAAAATCATCTAGATTATCACCATTTACATCAGCCACAGCAATTGGAGGGCCCAACGTAGACTGACGATGAGGCAATAGTATCTCGCGAACAAAGTCATCAAATTCGTTTTCTTGATGTGCAAAGTCGATCCCAACGGATGCTAAGTCTACCTCTTCAAATAACACCGGCATCTTCACCTCAACCAAATCCGAACTCGTCATTCCGGCATCTGCAATGTCCAACACTATCCTTTGATTGGCAGATACATTCTCTAACACCTGAACCTTGCCATTCAGCCATTCCACTTCAACCCGATCTACATTTGAATGCTGCCCTAATCCAAAATGAACGATAGGCTCCACACTCCCCGCATACCCGCGTGTCGGGTGAAACTGCTGATATTGGACACTATCTCCCAGCTGCAAGCGTATTTTTGCGTTGTAGGCCGCTGCATGGGACATGTCGGAACTAAATGAAAATTGAAGATAGCCACCCCGCTTCTTCTCGCGACTCATGTTCTTTAACACAAAGGCTTTATGATCAATGTTATTGACGACCAGGTCTAAATCTCCATCGGCATCTAAATCGGCATACACCGCTCCATTAGAATACGAGGGCTGCCCTACACCCCAATCGCTTGACACATCCGTAAAGGTCAGGTCCTTATTATTGCGGAACATGATGTTTGTCGATTGAATTTCAGGGATTTCATCGTAAATTTCCTTCCGTCGTTCAGGCGGAATGTCACCTTCATATTTTTTACGCTCTGCCTCCATCATCAAGCGAAAATCATTATCTCGGCTATATTTTCGGTATCCATTTGATACGAAGTAATCCTTCCAGCCATTATTATTGAAATCTGCTAACAAGGCCGCCCAACTCCATTCTGTACGAAGTATGCCGGCTAGGCCCGCAATATTGCTGAATGTCCCATTTCCATGATTCAACTGCATCGCATTGAACATATACTGATACTGATACCCTTTTGTGTTTACATAATACCAAAACCCTTTAATATCCATTGAGGTCATCAACGTTTTATCTCGAACATGATCATTAGCAGCCATATCTACAGAAGCAATATCAAGAAAACCATCATTGTTTAAGTCGGCGATGTCGCAGCCCATTCCAAAGAAGGGAATATGTTTTGTCCTCTTTTTTATCTCATCGGTAAACGTTCCATCCCCGTTATTGATGTACATAAAATCAGGAACAGAGTAATCGTTAGACACGTAAATATCAGGCCAACCATCATCATTAATATCAGATACTGCTAGACCAAGACCAAAACCATAATTTAAAACTCCGGCTTCCTTTGTCACATCTACAAATACAGCTCCATCATTTCGATATAGGCTCCCGCTGGCTTGACGTAAATTATCTGGATCTTGCAGATCATCAAAAACATTTTTCAATATTTTCATCGCATACTCAGACTCATTCAAAACATAAAGGTCCAAATCACCATCTTTATCGTAATCGAAGAAGGCAGCGCTTATACTTTCATTATCATCATTTAGTCCATACTCCTCTGCAGATTCGGTGAAGCTCCCATCTTTATTATTTACAAAAAGAAGATTCTCTCGATCAGTAGGGTCTTCATAAATAGCATACCCTGCCTGACAAACATAAATATCCAACCAGCCATCGTCATTCACGTCGGCCATAATTGCACCTGTACTCCATTTCTTTTTAGCCGGATTTATTTGAGCCTGTTCCGTAATATCTTTAAACTTTAAGTCACCCTGATTGATATACAGCCTGTTTTTATCTTCATTGGCAACAAAAAAAATGTCGGGAAGTCCATCATTATTAACATCCCCCACTGCTACTCCGGCACCATTATAGTAATGTGGGAACGACATGTTATTGCGTTCAGAGGTAGCGTCAGGTTGTAAAGTATTTACGAAATCGATACCTGTGTTTGAAGGATCGAGTAGCTCAAACACAGACTTAGATCCATTGGAATCTAGTTTTTGACCATCATCAGTTTTGCATTGCCAAAATGAAATGATGATGATGAAAAAAAATAAACAAGTCGATTGAATTTGAGAGGTTTTCATACTTTTTTTAAGTTTTAGACTTGACAAATATTCGATTACCAATAAATTATAATCCAAGACTAATCAAAACCATAGATCAATTAGGGCATTTGCTCTATACTAACTCTAAAGTACTTACACCCTAAAAAAACGTTTTCTTTTAGCTTTTAGCTGATGACCTATATGACCACAAACTAATCCGCCAATCTAATGGGAGCCAATAGCACCCAATGCTTCTTGCGATCGAATTTTAAATAACTTCGGTTTGTCGTTATTATTAGCGATAAGCAAATAGCGCCGCTCGCCTGTCGACTTTAAGATAGCTATATCCTTTACATTTTGGGGAGCATATAGCCCACTTTCATGCACATCTAACGCACGGAATGCGCCTGTGCCATCCCCGAGAAGAACAACTCCATTGCCTGCATCATATCGCGGTGTTTCCACCTCGGTGTTATACATGTTGCCCGCTGCTATGATATCGAGATTGCCATCTTCATTGATATCCAATACCTCTATGCCCATGATCGGACTGATCTGTGCCAGATTCGGTAGTGCGATCGCTTCAAAACCATCCGGCCGATTCATAAAAACAGTTGACGTAAACGTCTTTACTTGTTCATGCAAGGCCGATTCGAGTTTATCATCTCCATATATATCATCCAATCCTGCCAAGGCAAAGTCTTCATATGTTGGGAATTTATCTTTAATAAATGGCATTTGATCCGATGAGCACTCCCGACCTCGAGCTGGAACC
Organism: uncultured Saprospiraceae bacterium; assembly: GCA_964627995.1. Classification (GTDB taxonomy): domain Bacteria; phylum Bacteroidota; class Bacteroidia; order Chitinophagales; family Saprospiraceae; genus JAWLFI01. The sequence continues at coordinate 55,865 of CAZVLN010000012.1, read as the reverse complement.
AGTTTGCCTTTATACTCCTTACTTAAAACGATGTCGACCACACCATTTTGATCAAAGTCATCGGCGAAAACATGAAACGGCTTCTTCGGCGAAGCTGTAAACTTCGTGTTTAAGCCCACATTTCCTGCGATCAAATCTTCCCGACCATCTCCATCCAGGTCCGCCGCTTCAACACTATACCACCACCCTTCGGTATCCTTTAAGCCTAATTCTTCGGACTGTTCCGTAAGTTGGCCCGAACCATCATTGATAAATGCACGAACGGCCATCCATTCACCAACTGTAATCAAGTCCTGCGCACCATCGCCATTCACGTCTGTCCACACGGCATCTTTTACTATACCCGGCTTCTGTAAATCAGGATTGACCTCATTCGTGATATCTACATATTTATTCCCTTGTAGTTGCAAGATATAAGAACGCTCTGGATAGGGGTAAGTCCCCGGTCTAGCTGCGCCACCGACAAAAAGCTCCATTCGACCATCTCCTGTCAAATCGCCAGCTCGAACCACATTTCCCGCGGTAAACACCGAATCTAAAGCATTTACCTTGAAGAATCGAACACCTTCTTTATCATTGGTAGCATTGATATAAAAACGATCACTTAAAATTGGATCGCCTTCTGGAATCTCACCGCCGCCACTTACTACAAATAAGTCGGGAGTCCCATTCCCATCAGCATCAAAAAATTGAGCGCCCTGATCTTCGTGATATACATCTATTTCATCTGCAGGTGCACCTTCGCGCACTCGGCGGAATTGACCATTTGCTTGCTGAACATACAGCGCTCCTAGCTGTAGATGCGCCCCTCCAATGTAAAAATCATCTAGATTATCACCATTTACATCAGCCACAGCAATTGGAGGGCCCAACGTAGACTGACGATGAGGCAATAGTATCTCGCGAACAAAGTCATCAAATTCGTTTTCTTGATGTGCAAAGTCGATCCCAACGGATGCTAAGTCTACCTCTTCAAATAACACCGGCATCTTCACCTCAACCAAATCCGAACTCGTCATTCCGGCATCTGCAATGTCCAACACTATCCTTTGATTGGCAGATACATTCTCTAACACCTGAACCTTGCCATTCAGCCATTCCACTTCAACCCGATCTACATTTGAATGCTGCCCTAATCCAAAATGAACGATAGGCTCCACACTCCCCGCATACCCGCGTGTCGGGTGAAACTGCTGATATTGGACACTATCTCCCAGCTGCAAGCGTATTTTTGCGTTGTAGGCCGCTGCATGGGACATGTCGGAACTAAATGAAAATTGAAGATAGCCACCCCGCTTCTTCTCGCGACTCATGTTCTTTAACACAAAGGCTTTATGATCAATGTTATTGACGACCAGGTCTAAATCTCCATCGGCATCTAAATCGGCATACACCGCTCCATTAGAATACGAGGGCTGCCCTACACCCCAATCGCTTGACACATCCGTAAAGGTCAGATCCTTATTGTTGCGTAACATGATGTTTGTCGATTGAAATTCGGGGTAGCTATTATAAATTTCTGCTACTCGATCTAAGGGAAGATTACCACCATACTTTTCTGATTCTTCACGAAATTTCCTTGTTACATCATTGTGCATTGTATTTTTTCTGTATCCATTAGAAACAAAATAATCTTTCCAACCATTATTGTTGAAGTCAGCTAATAAAGTCGCCCAGCTCCATTCGGTTCGAAGTACGCCTGCCAAACCTGCAATATTGCTAAAAGTGCCATTGCCATGATTCAATTGCATCGCATTAAACATATACTGATAATGATATTTTCTCTTTTCAATCCAATATCGGAATTCTTCAACATTCATGGATGCCATGAGCGTTTTGTCGTCTACGTGGTCTTTAGCGGCCATATCAACTGAGGCAATATCTAGGAAACCGTCGTTGTTGAAGTCTGCAATGTCACAACCCATTCCATAAAATGGAATGTTCTTGGTCCTCTTTTTGATTTCATTGGAAAAGGTTCCATCACCATTATTGATGTACATAAAGTCCGGAATATAATAATCATTTGAAACATAAATATCCGGCCAGCCATCGTCGTTAATATCCGATACGGCCAAACCTAAACCATATCCAAAGTTCATTACGCCAGCCTTTTGGGTAACATCAACAAATATATCTCCATCATTACGATATAGACTGCCGCTAGCCTGCCGAAGATTGTCAGGGTTTTCTAATTCAATGAGTATATCTCGAAATACTTTTTTTGCATATCTGGATTCATTGAGAACATATAAATCTAAATCTCCGTCTCTATCATAGTCAAAAAACGCGGCACTAACACTTTCATTTGCATCGTTAATTCCAAATGCGTCCGCAGATTCAGTAAAAGTTCCATCTTTATTATTAATAAAAAGAAGATTCGCTCGATCTTTACGATCCTTATGTATAACGTATCCGCCTTGACACACATAAATATCCAACCAACCATCATTGTTAACGTCAGCCATAATAGCTCCGGTGCTCCAATTCTTACCAGCTGGATTCACTTGTGCGCGTTCCGTTACATCTTTAAATTTGAAGTCTCCTTCGTTTAGATATAGCCGATTTTTGTTTTCATTCGCTGCAAAAAAGATATCTGGAAGTCCATCGTTGTTGACATCACCCACAGCCACTCCGGCTCCGTTATAGTAGAAGTCAAAATTCATATTATTTCTTGAAGTTCTTGGGTTTGATTCTAGGGTGTTGATGAAGTCAACACCGGATTCTTTAGGGTCAACTAACTCAAATAATTGTTCAGCCTTCTCAGCATTTCTGTCCTGATTTGCATCTGGTGAACATTGCCAAAGTAAGGTTACTGCACCCAGGATAAGAACCAAAAATTTATAGGAAAAGCTGAAATTCATGATATTTAGTTTGCAATTTTCTGTCGATCGTTTGATTTAGGGTTTTGCTTCGTCCTCATCCGATTTGCCTGTCAATTCCTGATAATAATCATATACGTGGTGAGCTACATTGCGACCTAATTCTAATCCCTCAACATTATCTGCTTGGATATGATACCCTCCTAAAACTCTAGACACACCAGCCATTTCTGCAGTCTCTGTAAATGTTGGGAAATACAGCGTTACAGAATCGTAAGAAGGATTTGGCTCGGTGAGCGATCCGGGCTGCAATCGAACTTGAGATCCAAACTCATCGTTACCTTTGTATAATTTAAGAACCTCAGCGCAAGCGCCACTTATCGTGCTATGTCCAGAGACATAACTGGGGAATGGCGGACACAAAAAAACAGGGGGCGAATACGGCATCCACTCTTCCCCTAATATTTTCTTAAACCCTTTCCCGGGTCCAGCCCAGCCATAAATAGTATCTCCTTCAAAATATTCATGAACCAGCGCGTAGGGGCGAGCATAATCATAATACATTTTTGTATCCCATGATGCAATAAAACCATCCATTGCCGCAAGCTCGACGAGCAAATACATTTGAATATCCTGGTCTAATGTGTGACTATCGCGAATAGAAACTTCTTGAGCAAACTTCAACCAGTGACCAGCTTGCTGAACAGACAGTGGGCCATCACGCATAAATTCAACGAGTGCAATTTCCTCCGGAGTTAAGTTTGCCTGCATCTCAACCACTTCAGCAACCTCTTTTTGAAGCTGCTCGTCTCCATACATGGGTGGTGGTGGAGACCGAAATTGGCTTGCAGAGTCCAATGTAATAGGTTCGACATGTTGCCAATAAGGTGTAAGGCATTCCGGAGCAAAAAGACTCCCATCTGTCTCGTTTGTAAAGTATTTAGGTTGCCAGCGGTTTATATCAACGTTCGAGTCAGGCGTATTAATGGGCTGGTAACCTAAATAATTATAATAAGGCTTGCCCTCTGAACCTTTTTCTTCGCCATATTGGTTGGCTCCATCTTCCTTCCGGGCTTCAATAACAGCTTTTGCTGCATTTCGACCAACTTGAATTGGACTCAATGGGTCTTCTACAATCGTGTCTGGATTAAATCCCAGAGATTCCAAATAGTTTCTGAATCTTACTGAATCCGAATAATAATACTCTTTCAATGCCTCATAAGCGGCATAGCTAATGGCTGCTTTTTTATGCGATAATTTGTGATTAGCTGCAGGAACAGATGATTCTGTTTGATAATAAATAGCTTTTGCCTTTGGTTCGTACATGGACCATGCGTCATACATAGCTACCATTGTCAGTGCCAGATAACGAGATGTGATGGTTGGGCGGGGGGCAAATCTATCTGTATCCCAGGCTGTCGCATCTAAAGCTTTAGCAGCCCACTTGTAGACTATATTGTCTGAACCCCGCGCTTCATCTGCCATTGACGCAGACATTCCTTCTGCCATATTTTTGTCTGAATCCTCCATGTCTGACTCACATGAGAGAATCATACTTAATAAGAGAAAAGAAGCTAAAATGAAGAAAGCACTCCGTTGCCTGAACCAAATATCTATCATAGTGCAAGTATTTCTATTGTTGTAGCCTTTTAAATTTTTGTCGAAATCAAACGCAAAAGTAACAACTAGTTGTAACAAACCAATAGTTATTTCAGTAACATTTAAGGGATAGCCCTATTTTAGCGCCTTACATATGATGATCATGGCCGTGACTGTGTCCATTTTCTGGATAGGTGAATGGTTGAATCGGAAATCTTGTATAACTTCCATTTTCTTGTACGCGATATCGTTCATTTATTTCAATATTGTCAAAAACACTACGCGTAGAAATTGCGTTAGGCCATCTGATAACCAAAGAATCAATAATAGTCATCTCATCCAATCCAATATGAACTTCAGTAGGATTCCCACCAAAGCTAGCTCCGGATGATACCGTGCTGTAGCGCTTTATCAGGTCACTCTGGGAATTTTTTCCATAAACCTGTATATGAGCTCCCAATGCTACTCGATTACTTGTCGCTCCTACTAATCGCAATTTCAACCAAGCCTTAGAGCTTTTTGGGGTCTCATACATTGCGTTGTGAAAAACATCTCCAGAAAATGCTCCACCCATTACTGCATAAATATCCTGACTGCCACTTTGATTAAAGTCAGCAAAAGCAATCCCATGTCCTTTTTGAATATGTCCAGTATGTGTAGAAAAAGTTATTTCCTTAAAAGTCTGGCCGGATTCATTAATAAATAATCGGTTTGGTACAACGGCTCGATAATCTGGTGCGCCAGTCCCCAAATAAAAATCCGGATAGCCCGTATTTGTCATATCACCATAATTACACCCCATAGTGGATATTGCGTGGGTGCCAAAAACCTTTGCTGTTACATTTAGGAAGGTGCCATCACCTTGATTTTCATATAGCGTGTTAGGTTCACAATTTACAGTCTCTCCTAACATAGCTGCTGCAAACTGACCTGATTGGTCTTTAAAAGCGGTACTGTCAAAAGTCGCTATATAAATATCTTCAAACCCATCCTGATTATAGTCAAAAAACCAAGCTGGAAAAGCAGAGAAAGGATTATGCACACCCGCACGCTTAGTGACATCAGCAAAACTGACTTTCCCATTAAGTAGTTGGTTTTTTAAGAGAATATTATCTCCATCTAAATTTGACAAGAAAACATCTGGTCTACCATCTCGATCAATGTCGCCACTTACCACTCCTTTAAAATAACCGACATAGTCAACACCTAACTCTTTCGCTACATTTATAAATGTACCATCACCTTGGTTCTTGTACAATTCGCAAGGAAAAGGCTGCCTGCTGGATTTAGTTGTTTCATTGGCAATAAAGACATCAATAAATCCATCTAGATCATAATCAAGCCATACGGCAGACTGAGTGGGACATCTGCTATATAAGCCAGCTTCAAGAGTAACGTCTGAAAATGTACCATCACCGTTGTTTTTCATAAGCGAGTTGGGAGGGATTCCCCACTCCAAGTTTGATTTCCAAGCGCCTCTTAAAATAATGAAGTCCATCCACCCATCATTATTGAAATCAGCTTGCTTTATATTAAGCCCTCCATAAACGCTATCTAAATTACTTTTAACCGTTTGGTCAGCAAACCCTTTTTCACCGTTATTTTGAAATAATTTTATGGAGCCGTGACGTCCCCATGAGGAAACAAGAATATCCAAATAGCCATTATTGGTAAAGTCATCAGCGATAACGCTACCGGATAAATCATTTACATCCACACCTATATTTGAAGCAATGTTAGGTAGCTCATCAATGCCAGGGACATTGTTTAATGGAATATATATATCATCCGGGATCTCCGAAGGATACTTACCCAATGCCATATAGGAGATATTTAGTAACCACCTGACCTCGAAATCAGAGGGATTTAAATTATAAAGGTCCGTGTAGATTTTCCGTGCTCGCTCAGCAGGATCCTTCTCGACGTGAATTCCACCATCCTTTAAAGGAACTATGCAGGAATTTGGACTGTGATAATTCAAACAATTATTTTGTTCTGCCAACCGCAAGTAACAAATACCCAAAAATTCGTGGAGCATTTTTGACCGCTCATTGACTTCCTTCAATGAGGGATTGTTCTGGAATACATTCTCAATTATCGCTATTGCATCTTTTGTATCTCCGGCATTTAACTTCTCTTTTGCGAAACTAAATACCAAGCCTGAAGATTGAGACTGACGCAGCTTTTCGGCTAATAATTCAGCTCTTTTCCTATTATCATAAATCGCAAACCTAGGGTTTATATTATCATATATACTGTCTATAATATGATTCATGGCGGTTTTGGATCGATCTTTTTGTGGTTCGGTCGAGGTCGAATCGACATCGCAATATATAAAGGAACAAATAGTCAAAATTGAAAGTAGCAGAAGCAATTGTTTCATCAGTAGTGAACTTTTTAGGAATTTCTGTTCCCTTCATTTAAGATAAGGGAAATATTGGTTCTCGAGGCCTGAATGGAAGGAATAAGGGAAGCGAGAAATCCAATACCTAAGCCGGCAAGCGCCACCCAAAGCTCAGTTTGTGTTAACTGTAGAGTAGACAAACTGTAGTTGTAGTTGCTTTCCAAGTTTGAGGAAAGTGCAAATAGACCTATATATGAAAGGCCAAAGCCGATGAGAATCCCAATAAAGGCAATCATTAAGCCCTCAATTGTTATAAGAAAAAACACTTGTTTTCGGGAAGCACCCTTTACTCTCATGTAAGCCAACTCAAATTTTCGAGTTCTGAGTTTATTATATAAAGCTAAAAAAATACTTATAGCTGATACAAAAACAATTGCCCACGCAAGAGCCTTTATGGCTGCAGTAGCTGAATCTAAAAGTGAAAATAATCTATTGATTTCAATAGCAGGACTGGCCGCCTGTAAATCGGTATTTTCATTTATATTCCTGCCCAAATTTAAAGCCTGAAAATTTCGGCCTTTAAAACGCAACAGCATCGCTGTGATATCTGATTTATCTGATTGACTTAGCAAATAAGAGACCGAGGCTTGAGTTGGAGGTTGCGCCTTGCTTGAAATTAAGTCCTGCTCGGCACTATTTTCGTTAGAAGCATCATTATGTGCACTGATCTTCGCCGATTCCGAACTGTGCTTGCTTTTTGAATGCGTATGCTCGTGGCCTTCCGTTTCATGAGCTTCTTTATGATCATGTTGATGACCATTAGAGCCTCTATTTTCATGTGCCGTTTGATGATCCGAGGTGTCTTCAGATGGAACAACGTTCTCCTCATGGTCTGAGTGCATATGCCAGTATGTGCCGGGCGTAGTCAAAATGAGCTGATCTAAAACCGTAGAGGTGGGAGGCAATATGCTTACCACAAGTAACTCCTTGTCATGACTGTGAAAGTCATCTGTAAACCCGTGTGAACTTTGAAATCGATCTCCTTCTTTAAGGTTTAGCTTCTCAGCTACCGCTCTCCCTAAACTTACTTCAAAATCTGTTTCCCAAAGGCGATCTGGTATTTCAGTTACATTGTAAAGGGTTAAGATGTCGTGCGTCGAGCCAACTATTCGAAACCCTTTATAGCTATCTCCTAGAGAAAGGGGAACAGCTAATTCGATAAGCGGGTGCCCAGGTCGCAAAAAAGGGCGAGCACTCTTTAGGGATATATTGCCGGTTGGTGCATCAATGTGATACATATTACTCAGAATGAGTTGAAGTGGACTTCCCTTTGCTCCTACGACCAAATCAACACCAGCTAAATTATTTTCAAATTTTTGTTGAACTTGACGATCTGTCTGTAATAAAAAAGAAACTAAGCCTATTCCCAACGCAAATAAAATAAGGCTCAATAGCACCGATGTAGGCCGATGTCGAATATTTTGCCAGGCTATAAAAAAAAGATTCATAAAGATAAAGTTTGTTGTATTTTATCTTTCAATCGCTGGTCATGAGTGACAACCACCAAGGCAGCCTGAAGACGGTTCGCCTCCTCTGTCAATAAATTATAAACTGCTTCAGCATGAATATCGTCTAAAGCCGATGTCGGTTCGTCCGCTAAAATAATTTGTGGTTCGTTGACAAGAGCTGCTGCTATTCCAGCACGCTGCTGCTCACCTACACTTAATCGTTGAGGCAGGCTATCAGCTTTGTCATTAATATTTAAGCGCTCAAGCAAATGTTCACCTTCTGACCTACTCAATGTTTTACCCGCAAAAAAAGCAGCAGCCTGGAGGTTTTGAATAACTGTCAGCGACTCAATGAAAAGAGACTTTTGAAAAACTAAGCCCATTTGACGGCCCCTGAACTGATCTCGTTCAGCATTCGATAATGTATACAAAGACTTACCTGCGACTGAGATTTCTCCGGATTTAGGAGGAAGCATGCCTGCTATTATTTGCAATAAGGTTGTTTTACCGCTACCCGACTCCCCAAGAATTAATAAACAGCTGTCAGGTTCAACAGAAATATCAGGGAATGATAAAAGTGGCCCCCCAGCATATGAATATGTCAAACTTGAACTAGCCAGCATACTTTTTTCTTTGACTCAATATATGAAAAAACAAGTATCATTGTTTATCAAATTTTATTTTTTACCGAGATTATACTTTCATGCCATGAATACAGTCGCATAACACATTGTTATTATACTACTTTTCATAGTATATTAGCCAACACACGAATTTACTTTGCGAAGGAATAGAGTATGAAGGAAGAGAAAAAATCGAATCATCAAAGTTGGAAAGGTCTTCTGCATGACATTATTTTTGAAGCAGATACACCTGCTGGCAAATATTTTGATGTCGGATTGCTAGTTGCAATTATTCTCAGCGTATTTGTAGTTATGTTAGAAAGTGTAACGGAAATACAAACAGAATATGGATGGTTTTTATATATTATTGAATGGGTTTTTACTGTTATTTTTACGCTCGAATATATAGCTAGAATTGTTATTATTAAGAAGCCCTGGAATTATATTACCAGTTTCTATGGAATAATTGACTTATTATCTATTCTACCCACATACTTAAGCCTACTCTTAGTAGGAACGCAATCTCTGATAGTAGTTCGTAGTATTCGGTTATTACGTGTGTTTAGAATCCTCAAAATGTCGAGATTCATCGGAGAAGCTTCATTACTTCAACGTGCTTTACAAGCTAGCCGAGAAAAAATTATCGTTTTTCTATTTACGGTGTTCACCTCCGTTATCATTCTTGGAACCTTAATGTATTTGATTGAAGGAAGCGAAAATGGTTTTACAAGTATCCCTATTAGCATTTATTGGGCTATAGTCACACTCACAACTGTAGGATACGGAGATATTGCTCCTCAAACGATTCCCGGACAATCTTTAGCCGCTTTAATTATGATACTCGGTTATGCAATTATTGCTGTACCAACTGGAATTGTAACTTCAGAAATGAGTCACCAGAAAAGTATTCAAAAAAACACTCAACATTGCTCTAATTGCGCAACTTATGGTCACGATTTAAAGGCTAATTATTGCAAAAATTGCGGAGAGGAAATGTAATCTTATTTTTTTAGAACACTGAATTTGTAAAACTATACTTTTATAATAGAGCTCTTATTCGCTTTCCTTAATCTAAGAAAACTTAAAAAAGTGGCCCAAATTCTCTATAGATGGCTTAAAAACCTTCTAATCTTCATTTTTAGACTTGCTTTTGAAAAACTGTCCTACCTTGACTGCCACTTTCCACGTTTGTAGCACTACCGAGGGGTCGACCGACAAAAGTTGTCGTACCCAAAAAGACGATTGATTTTTCGAATTCGACTTATGCAATTCAGAAATTTCATCCCATAAAAATTTACGTTGAAGATGAACCTCTTTTTTGCGCCGGACGATATCTTGATATGACGAATACTTACTCATTAGTTAGTCTTCAGAAATTATGTTGACAATCATATTTTTTATCGGTCGTAAAAGAAGCCGATAATTAAAAGCTTGAAGAATAATGAAAAATATAGCCAAAATTCCAGCTCCCCCTAATAAGCCCAAGGGTAAAGATTCAAAAAGATCTGCCAAGAATAAACAAAGCGATAGAGTTAACAGAATAACAATAATAAATAATATCACTCCAATTAAAGAGAAAGCCATTAAGCCTGCCAATAAGTTAACAAACATCTGTGTCTGCCCAAGTCTTAACTCTTCAACACTGAGTTCAATATACTTTTTGAGAAGAACTGATAGTTCTGATAAATAGTTTTTCATTAAATCACATTAAATAGTTCTTACCCGTCCAAAGCCTCTTTAGCTTTTTGTGCTGACTTTTCTATTTTTTCCTGGGCTTTCTTTGTACCCTTAGAAACTAGCTCTTCTGAAGCCTCTATGCCTTTTTTAGCTCGCTTGACGGATGACTCCCTTAACTCGTCAAATTTAGAAACAGCTGTTTGAATTTGCCCTTCGGCTTTTTCAATAAACCCTTGAATATTCTCAGAAATTTCATCTGACTTTTCCTGCAGTACTTTTCTGGAATTTTTCTCAAATTTACTAAACTCTTTCCCAGCCTTTTTACGCATTTTTTTTCCCTCATCACTTGAAAGATAATAACCTGCAATACCACCTACTATAGCTCCTAATCCAAATCCTAATCCAAATTTTGTTCCTTTCTTCATAACTTATTTATTTGTTCTATTATCAAAAATTCTTTTCTTTTCTGAGAGTACTTTTCGGCCATCAGAAATTATCTCCCAAATTTCGTTGGCTTTTTCAGCATCATCATTTACTTGGCTCAAATTATATTTATCTAATACCAGACGTAATTGTAGTCTAACTTTCTTCAAAGCTGTTAGATGAGTGGTGATTTCTTGATCAACTTCATCCGCGCCTGATTTAATGCTCAATTCAATTTCATGAATATTCTCATTTAATGAGTCTATCATTGCCAACGCTTCTTCTTTAAGGTGTTTTTTACTTGCCATGTCTTTATAACATGTATTAATATAAGTTGTTCACTATTAACATATTACAACAAACCACATGAGATGTGCTGAATCATCCTTCAATTATTATTATATTCATCAATATTCGTACCAACTTAAAATAAACATATGAACCCAACAGAAGTAAGAAACCTCGTCCAAAAGGTAAAAAAGTACAAAGAGGTCACCTCAAACACCCTGAATTATAGGAAAGTCTGGAAAGAGCAATTAAAAGACGAAATCATCCAGGACCTGGAAGAAATGATAGAACTAAGCGGCTTAGATGCTGAAGTTATTAGTAAAACTCAAATCGAAAATCTCGAGGCAGTAGTTCTTACTTTAGGTCAATCCAAAAGCGGACTATTTCAAAAAGTTAGTGAAAATGTAGATCGCCATATGATCAAACATAATGGAGCTCTGCTATACCAGCAGCTTTTTAACGGAAAAATTATGGTTATGATAAATTATCCGTACATAGAAAATTACGGTCAACCTCATCAACCCAAAACCTTAGCGATTTATCGTCCTGAAGAGCTTAAAAAACCCTATCTCATTCGGCATATGGAAGAGTTTATTTCCGAAATCACTCTGATGGAGGATTTTGACGACGACGAACCAAATCAAAAAATTGGATTTGAGCTAAATTTCCAGGACAATCAGGAGTAGATCAGGCTTTTATCGAGGGCAAAAAAAAAGCGGCTAAATTAATTTAGCCGCTTTTTTTGATTCATTGCTACCTATTATTGGAAAATAACCAATTTAGATTGCACCTTATCACTAGCAAAACGAACGCGCAATACATATTGCCCGCTGGCCAGCCCATTTCTACGAACAAAGTCATTCTGGTTGTTAATGCCCCGTCGTTCTCTCATGACTTTTCCTTGCATATCGACCAATTGCCAATCTGTTATCAAATCATCTCTATCTGATTGAATGCGCATCACATTTAGAGCGGGTGTCGGAGCCACTGTAAATTGACTTTCGGTCGGATTCTCGGCCGAAGAAGTTTCTTCACAATCCAAACCTAAAACCACACATGCTCTAGGCGCATAATATCCGATGATGGTATCTAAATATGTACGTCCTTTCTCTGCACTCATTCCCGGATTAGACATGATACCATTCCCATGATTCGCATTTTCATCGGGATTCCACCACTGCCATGGGGCAGAATCATCGGGACCTGATGTTCCGATAATCGGGTATAATCCATCAAGGCCATCATTTCTGCTATTCGCTACATCCGAGAAGTCATTCTCGAAAGTCATTCCGGCAAAAGCATCATTGTTGCCATATCGGTTCGTAAACTCTTGAACGGTATAGGCTCCAAAAACCTCTACTACGGGTAGATTGAACCCTGGAACCAGCAAAATATCTCCCATGTAGGGTGCATTTGGATCGGTAGGTACATGGTAAGAAATGATAGGAACCTGACCCGGGTCAATCCAAGACGTATCGCCACATGCACCTCCCATATTTACAGAAAGATTAAAGTCAGCGCTGTAACCGACGTGATTGGGGTAATTTAAGGTGTCACCCGCTGGAAATCCTGGGAAATTCTGAGGAACAACTCCCACAGAGTCACAGTTTATATCACCATTAACTGCTTCTAACACCATTGGGAAAGGCTGCCCTCCTACTTCGGTTAAGAACTTGCCGCCAGGTGTTGCAGGAATTTTATTGTAATCATCCAAAACAGCCGTGTTTAAGGTAACATACCCTCCGGTACCGCTTCCCCACAAAACAATCTTATCAGCATCTACGCCGTATGTATTTCCAGCTTCTGCTGCATTTCGACGAAAGAATTTAATCGCTGTCCGTGCATCCTGCACGCCTCTGTAAGCTGCATTTATCAAAGTGAAAATTCGCTCCTCTTGCTCTTGGGCAGTCGGATTCCAACCCAACCTGTAGCTGGCACAAGCTGTAACGTACCCCATGCGCGCCAGACGGTTTGCCACTTCAACAATGGCTGAATCTGTTCGCGTTCCTCCCGTACTTCCGTTTTGAGGATGTGGTAAGAAGTTTCCCGTATGGAAAATAATGACTAAAGGTCGTTCTGATACTGTATCACCAACAGGCTGGTAAAAGTCCAGCTTTAATTCCTGCGGAATAGCTTCTCCTACCTGAGGTAGTGCGAGAACTGTAGCATTAACGCCGTATGTTACATCTCGAGTAACTTCAACATCAGAAAATACCTCATCGATATAACGAGTTTGAGCTGACATAAGTGAAGTCAGAAAAATTAATATACCTATACATGTAATTGTTTGTTTCATATTCTTTTGCTTTTTGTTTGTGAATAATAGTGAATCAATCCTGATTTTTCCAATCGTAAGTTAATGAAAAATAAGCCAATCGCCCAATCCTTGGGCCACCATAAGTTTGAAATTGTTGGTTATTAAGAATGTTTGTTGCGCCAAACTTGAAGGTAGTATTAATGGACTCAGCTCTCCAGCTCAATTGTCCATCCAACAATTGATAGGTGGGAATAAAGCCGGTGAACTGCGGAGACCCTTCAAATAAGAAGCCCTGAATCCATTTGTAATTGAAATTAAAACTTAAATTCTTTATTGTGGCTCCGAAAACATCCAATATCAAATTTCGGCCCCCGAATCCAATATTGAACTTGTGTTCTGGTGTATTAAAGGCGGGGATAATAGGATCTTCTTCTATCGAGTTCAGACGATTCCAGGAATAATTGCCTGTCAAGCTATACTTTCCAAAGTAATATTTTAAACTTATATAAGTCCCTTGCGTGGTAATGCGCTGCTCAGAGTTAGCTGAATATCTAAATACCTGTAAATCTTCAAGCAAGCCAAAATCGCCTATATCTGCATCTATTCCAATATTAAAACCTAAAAAGTTGCGATAAAAATTGTAGTAATAACCTGCATCAATGAAAACATCATTCCATAAAATCGTCCGATAACCCAACTCAAAGGTCTGTACCTGTTCGGGTTGAATCGGATTAATATTAAAGTAAGATAGAGTATCGGTATTTAGCGTGTTCCGATAATCCGAAAAAGACTCTAAGGTTACCAGTGAATCCACTCCAGTAAGATTTCCGGATAAAATAGCCGGTCCTACATCGAGAAATAGATACTGGTCAGATAAGGTTGGGTTTCGAACCGCTGAAGAGAAAGAAAAACGAAAATAATTGTCAGGGATGGGGTTCCAAACAAAACTAAGAGCCGGACTATATACAAAATCAAAGTTTTGATTTTTATCGACACGCAAAGATGCACTTAAGGTCAACTCTTCATCGAAAAACATTTTATCGAATCCAGTATAGAAACCATACTCAAAATTTGAAATTGTAGTCCCGGCTGTATCTATAAAAATAGTACCATCCGAATTTGGCCGATATAAACGCGAACTAAAACCTGTTCGGAAATTATCTAGCCAAGAAATATCCCACTGATATTCGCCTTGGGCGTGGTAAAGTGCGGAGCGATCAAAAAATAGCGTCCCCTCCTCCTCTTCATTATTTTTAGAAGTCGTTAATCGTTGGAACTCCGCGTCAAACTCTTCTGTGCCTGGAGTCAAGTATCCCCCATCTGCATTTGCAAATGATTCGGATAGTTGATGCCACCTTCGCAATGAATCCGAAAAGGTCATAAACCACTCTTCAGCCGCTCCATTATCAAAGTCAAATCCTCCGGTCTCCGGATCAAACGTCAAGTCCGGGTAACCCGCGTCTCGCATTCGGCCCCGTATGTTGCCCAAGCCGGGAGAGCGCCAAAATCGGCGGTAATCTAGCCCCCAATTTTCGTCACTTTTTGCATTTTCCTGGAGACGCAATGCTGTTGCATATGGATCATAGGAGTTTCCGGCATCCTCATGAGTGGCATAAGCCCGCAAAAAGAATTTATTGGGTTTCCTCCATTCCAATCGATTTTGAAAAAATAAAATATCATCCAATCGGAACCGATTGTCTCCCTGATAGACCGTCGTACCCGATCCAAAATTGGACGCCAGTTCAATGACCGAAGACTCGGACTCTTTTTCTGGATTAAGCCGAAAGCTAAACACGGCATTCGATTTTATGTTTTCTGTTCGATAATCCACTAAATCAATTTCACGATAGCCTGTTCGAAAAAAGGTACCTAAACCTGCAGAGTTACCCCAGGGCGTTGCTCCGCTGGCATCATTGACTGGAAAGAATTCGTCCCCATAAATATTGACGGCATCGAAGCCTCCGGGGTTGTCTCTGGGCACTTCTGAAGCGTCTACCGGATCGTAGTTATCGGCCTCCCAGTCGTTAGCCGTCAAATAAGAAAAGTTGATTTTATAGGCAAAATAAGCGAAGCCTTCCTTGTTCTTTACATCATCAGCGTAGCGAATAGCTGTCTCAACCAAACTACGCTCGCCCACTTTTACCATAGCGCCAAGACCCTTATGTATAAAAGGATCTTTGGTCTGCATATCAATCACCCCATTAAAGGCGTTAGGACCGTAAAATGCTGAAGCAGCCCCTTGAACCAGATCGACTTTTAAAATATCCAATTCCGGCGAGCCCAGGAAGTTACCCAGTGAAAAATTCAATCCCGGCGATTGATTATCTACGCCATCTATTACTTGCAGGGAACGCACCGGACTCGTTGAATTAAATCCACGGGTATTGATCACCGTAAAACCCAAACTAGCAGTAGTCAAATCCACTCCTGACAAGTTACCCAGTCCTTCATAAAAGCTTACGGAAGGTGTTTCCTTAATAGCCAATAAATCCAGCGTCTCCATACTGAGTGGCTCCTTTTTTCTCTCCTCAGAAAGTCTTTGGCCTTTGACATTGATAGTTTCTAATAGCACACCTCCTTCTGATAGCTCAATCTGGAGTGGCTCTGAATAATTTTGGATAGTCAATGTTTCTTCACCATACCCCATAAAATTTATCACGAGGGTTATAGGGAAGTCCACAGAGGTTTCTAAAGCAAAATTACCGTCGTAGTCTGTAATTTCACCTTCGCCTGTTTCACGGATCATAATCGTTGCTCCTATCAAGGGGTCACCATTGGATTGGTCAAGTACTTGACCCTTAATTGTTTTTTGAGCACTACTTACATTTGCAGTAAGAAAAGCGAATGCATATATACATCCTATCGTAAATAATGGCCTGAAATATATCTTAAATCCTCTCATAGATCAAAATTATGAAAGGGCAATTTAAGAAAAATAATTGAGCTCATCGCCGAGAAATCTCATCAAGCGCTTATTGTCGAACCTCATTATGGCCCTAATTATTTTCTTTCATGAATTCACTCAAATTCTCATTAATCTTCTTTAAAACTCCACGAGCTATGTCGTGGTCTGCTTCCGAAATATTATGTAAAGCATGAGAAATCATTTGATCCATAAGGCTCCAGGCACGGCTCATCTCTTCTTTCCCTTGTAGGGTCAAAAAAACACAGCTTTTCCTCCGATCAAATCGATCTTTCTTCTGATCCACAAAACCATATTGACGCAAATTTTTAACCAACCGCGTCATATTGGCGTTGTCTTTCATCATATTTTTAGCCAGATCACTCATAGTTATTGAATCTGCTTTTGCCAATAAGGTCAATATGCCCAATTCGTCGGGATTTACCTTTATCGTGTCATGGTTTAAAATATCAAGCAGAGATTTTCTCAATTTTGAGCTTAATAAAGATGCTTGAAAACCGATAGTCGAATCTAAATCTATAGGCTGAGTGGTACCCGAACCTGAGGTTGTATAATTTTTACCCATGAATTACATCAAATCTTGATAAACAAAAAATGCACAAACCTATAACTATACGTGTCTCATTTCATTGTGGAAAACGGCTAAAAACTACATCAACTTAGACCAAATAGCATTTTTTATAGACCAAATCATTTTCACTTTGATTTAGATTAAGTCCTTTTTCGCTTTGGAGGGCGTCGCGCCCGACTGCCGGGCGCCGCTATGCTACAGGCTACCGGTACGGCTCTGAGAGCCGCACTCCTGCGTCTATGGCCTTAGGTGGTTTACAGATTTTCACCCTGCTAGCTAATCTGCCAACCAATATTTAATTCACTACTCGGCTAGTAATTGAATCGCCATAGACTTGGACCTTTCGCAGCGCTGACGCATTCATCTTAAATGCTGTTGAATAGTCTAGGTTCTATAGGCGCTCTTGTTCCAGAGCTTCTGCATCTAAGATTGTAATATGCCGGCCCTCAATCGCAATAATCCCCTCACTTTTGAAATCGGAAAGCATTCGTATGGTGGTCTCTTTTGCCGTTCCCGCCCAGGCTGCTAAATCCTCACGAGATACATGAAGGCCGCTAAGATTTTCATTCTTACACATCTCAAGTATTGCAGCGGCTACCCGCTGACGCACAGAACTATAAGCGTAATCAAGAGCTCTATCCTCCATATGACTGGAAAACTCAATGGTTTGGTGTAAAAAGAACATAGCGATATCTCGTTCTTCAAACATTTGCTGTGTAACTAAATCTGCAGAAAGAAAGACGACCTCACCATCTTTATCCGCCTCTGCCCATGTTTTATAAGGCTGCTGAGTTAGAAAGGCCTGGGCACCAAAATAAGCATCGGAATGAATATACTGAACCATGAATATTTTACCACTATCATGTCTCCGAAATAGCTTGATAGCGCCCGACTTAAGATAATACAGGCCTCTAGGCTCTTTTCCTAACCGCCATATTTTATCCCCTTGCGCTATCGATATTGGTTTTCCTGAGTCCAAAAGCGCACTTAGTGTCTCACGCTCTCGCTTTGTTGAACGAAGATTTCCAACTTCTGACTTGTATTGAAGGGAGCGCTCGAGATCTGATTCACGCTTTTTTAAGCGTAAATCTATCGCCTCAAGCAGATCCGTATCATCAAACGGTTTCATGAGGTAATCATCTGCTCCCAACCCCATGCCTTTTCGCAAATCCTCTATCTCCACCTTTGCAGTTAAGAATATGAGTGGGATGGTTTGGGTATCTGTACGTTTTCTCAATATCTTCAAAACTCCAAAACCATCTAGCTCGGGCATCATAACGTCACACAAGATTAAATCGGGCTGCCACTCTACTGCTTTTTCACATCCTCGCTTGCCATCTTCAGCTGCGCAGACCTCATACCCAGTTAATTCCAGAATTTCGCAGATGTTTTCACGAACTTCCCGTTGATCCTCAATTACCAATATTTTTTTCATATCGATTTTTTTGGCAGCTCTACAAAAAACTGAGTGCCTTGATTTTCGGAGCTTTCAAAGTAAATTTGACCTTCGAGTTGACTCACGTATTGTTTTACAATGTTTAGTCCCAGTCCTGTCCCTTGAATATTTATGGCGTTTGAAGCCCTGAAAAATCGTTCAAATAAATGCTTCTGTTCGGCTTTTGGAATACCAATTCCATTATCCCAAACAGAAAACAACCAATGCTTGCTTTTCTCCTCCACTCTGAGACCGACCTGTCCATCTGGAGAGTATTTAACAGCATTTGATAAAAGGTTGATTAAAATATTACTCAAGATATGTTTGTCTGTCACTAAAGTTGAAGAGCTGGCCGGTGAAGAAAATTCAAGCTCTTGTTTTCGCTGAAAAAGATCAAATACTTGTTCTTTTACTAACTCCAATATCTTGTCCAGTGCATACTCGGACCAATTAACCTCCAATTCGCCTTCTTCTAATTTGCTGATAGATAGAAAATCATTGAGAATAGCCGTCAAGTGATTGACGCTATCACGAATTCGCTGAGTATGACGGGTACGCTTGGGCTGCTGTTCGGTATTTGGATATTTTTCGATAAGGGAAGCCGATGATAATATGGTGCTTAAGGGCGTTCTAAATTCATGAGAGGCTGTGCTTACGAATCTGGACTTTAAATCATTCAATTCTTTTTCCTTTGCCAGAGATTTGCGCAGGCGCTCCTCCTTTTCTTCTAGCTTTCGGTTCGCAATAAGCAACTGATTGACCACCGATTCTAACTCATTAGTACGTTTTTCCAC
Organism: uncultured Saprospiraceae bacterium; assembly: GCA_964627995.1. GTDB lineage: Bacteria > Bacteroidota > Bacteroidia > Chitinophagales > Saprospiraceae > JAWLFI01. Next base: position 36,604 of record CAZVLN010000012.1, on the reverse strand, counting down.
CTTATCTTCCAAGGTGGCATTCATACGAACGATTTTCTCCTGTGCATTTTTGATATCACTCAAGTCATGAACAATACCCGTAAATATTTTTTTTGTGCCGAGCTGCACCTCGCTAACCGAAAGACGAAATGGGAAAAGGGTGCCATCCTTTCGCTTACCCAATAGCTCTCTGCCCTTGCCGATAATCTGCTCTTCCCCTGTCTTTAAATACCTCTTCATGTAACCATCGTGCTGAGAATGGTCGGGTTCAGGCATGAGCATCTTTATGTTTTCACCAATCACCTCCTCTGTATTATATCCAAAGAGTTTGAGAGCGGCAGGGTTTATAGATTCGATCAGGCCTTTTACGTTTATGGTAATAATACCATCGGATGCCGTATTAATGACGGCTTCCAATCGCTTCGCATAAAAATCGTTATTTGTAATCATTTAAAAGCTTAAAACAAGCACTCTAATATAACAAGATTGACCTAAATCATTTTACCATCTGATAGATATCATTTTGTCATAATGAAAAGCGCCTTACTTTGGAGATTAAAATAACATATAGATATGGATATTACACAACCTGTAAGCACAATCATGCGCACTCAACTCGTAACACTTAGCGCAGACGACCCTTTAACAAAGGTTCAGACTGTATTTGATGAAAATGATTTTCACCACATACCTGTCCTAGATGCGGGTAAGCTAGCTGGTATTTTGAGCAAGTCAGATTTCCTATTTTTCCAAAAAGGCTTTTCGAAAACCAAACGAGAAGAGGAATTGGAAAACTTTCGCATGAAAACGCATCGTGTAAAAGAAATCATGACAAAAGGCATAGCTAAATTAGAGCCTACAGATAAGATAAATGTTGCACTTGAAGTATTCAAGGTAAACATGTTTCACGCCATTCCCGTTGTCGAAAACGATAAATTGGTGGGCATGATCACTACTTTCGATATCATTAATGCCTTAGCTGAATAAGCAAGCATGAAAAGCCACAATACAGACATTTTACTTTACGGGATGCCCTCCACCACTTTTTTGCATATAAAAAGAGTGGTGGAAGCGGTCATCCAAAGAGCTAAGCTGCCTGTTACTCTAAATGAAATAACTAATATTCAGGAGATATTGAAGGCAGAGATTCATACTGTTCCCTCCTTGAAAATTGAAGATACTGTGTTTAACTTTTCAGCGGGAAACGAATCGAACCTATTGCTCAAGAAAGCAATTGTTTATCTCCTCCAATCTCATAATTACGGTGACTGGCCATGTATTGCATTGCCTTTTACGGATTTGGCTTCCATCAACACACCTTTTCTCTACGGTTATCAATTAGCTAATCGCTTACAGTCTTGCCTGGAGCTACAATTTATTACTGCAGATAAGCTTCAAAATGAAATAGCGTTTGAGTCACTGACGAAAAAGGTGCAAATGACAAACGAAGAGCCCATGGGGCAAATTTTAAGCCGACCTATTATCGGACATAAAGTAGTCCATGATAATATTTGTGACTACATAGTGCAATACGTGGTGGATAACAAAGATCGACCACTAATCGTACCTAGTTCGGTATGGGCGCTTTGCGATCAGGAGATCAGTGAAATTCTTCCGCATCTTTCGGCACCCCTTCTCAGCATCGGTAGCAATAGCTCCTATCATTCAAAAATGAGAGCTGAATGGTGGATTGACCCTGAGTATGTAAACGCACAAACACTTCAGGCTTTACTGAAGCTATACAGCTGGTACGATTTGAACCTTACCATTGTAGCATCAAGAAAACAGAAAGCCTCCGTGCTTTCTGCCATCAAGGAGCTCGAAACTCATACTGACTTTTCATTGCGGTGGGTGCAGGAAGATGGTAACGATCAAATCTCAGATCAGCTGGAAAACACAATCTTGCTTTTAAATTCTTCAAATCTGCAGCCTCAACTACGACAGGCCTATCCAAACCTGCGAGAACTTATGGATAGCACCTCACACGTTGCGCTGTTGCCAGAAAAAAGTCCCTCAACTTCGCGTAGAGGTATTCGAAAGAGGAGTCATTCGCAGTCTACAAAACCCGAGTATCTATCATCCTAACATTTTAGGCATTTAGTCTGTGAATGAAGTCATCCACGAATAGTTATACCTAGCCCATCATCCTGCACCGCAAAACTAATTATTTCAACTGTTAATGAGCAACTTGCTCGGACTAGCGATGTGCAGCCGTCCGATGCTTCAAGCATCGGAGTCTCCTTCAGATACTGAAGGAGACCGAGAGAAGCTCCTCTGCCCCTTTGGGCGGAGGAGAGTAACTGAACGAGTGGCGAAACGTAGCGCCAGAGACGCCAAAAAGGCGGCTCTGGAGGCCCCAAAAAATCGATAAATTATAATGAAAGTATTAGTGGCACATGGGAGGCTCTTCGACCTGAAGATACCAACTAAGATCAAAGGGTAATTCCACAGCAACACCCCGATATATTAAAAATACACCCATAGCCAATTGGACAGCTGGTAGGGCTTTGCGGAAGAATCCGTTTTTAAAAATGGGCAACTTCCCAGAACCTGTCATGAGTATAAACAGAGAGGGCATCGTGCCCAAACCAAACATGAACATGAAAAGGGCGCTTTGCCATGCGGCTGAAAAGGCAAGTGCTCCGGCCAGGGCAATGTAGACCAGTCCGCAAGGCAACAATCCGTTTAGTAGACCAAGAATAAGAGCTGAGGATTGACCCCATTTATGCATGGCATTTCCCAATTGTGATTGCCAGCGTTGAAGTCCATTTCTATACCAGCTAAATTTTTGCAATACGGTCTCAGGTGTTAGCGCTAAAAAAAAGAAAAGAATAAGAATACCGCCTGCTCCTATCGATATATTTTGTTGCCATCCGGACTCTAAAAATTGCTGCGCGATACTTCCTACCAATAAACCCAATACGGCATAGGTCAGGGCGCGACCCAGGTTGTAAGCAAATGCTCTTCTCAATAGAGCTCCCCATTGCCCTTCCCCTGTATGGGCAACACCCATCGCTAAGGGACCGCACATACCTAGACAATGCACAGAACCCAAAAACCCCAGAAGAAATGGTACTGACAACATCTACCGTACAAAAATATCTTTCTCAAAATAATAGGACTGTTTGCTATCCTTATAATCGACCTGAGCTATCCAACGTCCGGGTGACAACTCTGGAATAGAGAATGCAGCTTTATCGCCTCCTGAAACAGAAAAGGCAATATTAACATCCTGATTTGATCGCGATGGATGGTAAAAAGTGACCGTTCCCGTCATTGCATCTGTCGCTTCTGGAGCATGGATGGAAATAAGCTCTTTCTCAGAATCGAAAAGCAGACTCAGCGGTTTAGAACTAGCTGCATAATTTTCCAACTTTTCATATTGTTCCTGATAACTCAAGTCTTTTGCGTAATAGTCTTCAGCTACTAAGCTGTGATCGACTTGAGTGGATTGATACAAAGTAAATCCAAGTATACTGATGTACACTACGAAAAAAATAAAAATTGCATTTCCCCAATGTAGTTTCATTATTATGAATTTACTGGACAGGGCCTAAAAAGTTTGTTTTTATACTTTCTACGACTTCGTCATTTGATTTTATGTCAATACGGAGCCTCGTTTTTCTACCATCTAACTCCTCTTCTGGTATTTTAATGAAAAGAGACCCTGAAACGGTGCCATTGGGATCGGTTTTGGGTTGCTGACCGACATACTCGAATTCGCCCTCCATATCAACTAACTCAAACTCGATTTGCATTTCCTTGTCTGTTTTGTTGATCAACTGATAGTTGTAGAGGTTTTCTATAATACCTTCCTCACGCTCATAGAATAATTTTCCCGGTGTGCGGAGTAAAATCGTTTCCACATCTGTTCGCGCACTAAAGAGAAAAATCTCAATTCCCACCAAGACAGCCAAAACAATGCTGTAGGCAATAGATCTAGGGTTGATAATACGATGTGACTTTTTGGCTATTCCATCATGAGAATCAATACGGATGAGTCCTTTAGGACGGTTTACTTTTTCCATGACTTCATCGCAAGCATCCATGCAAGCCGTGCAGTTCACACATTCCAATTGAATTCCATTTCGGATATCAATACCGGTTGGGCATACCTTAACACATAAGTCGCAATCGATGCAATCTCCTTGCTCTTGCTTTTCTAACTCGGTTGCATTTTTTCGAATACGCCCTCTAGGCTCCCCGCGGATCCAATCGTAATACACGGCTAAGGACTGCTTGTCTAACATCACACCTTGCAATCGACCATATGGGCAGATTGTTGTGCACACTTGCTCGCGCAATTGTGAAAAAACCAGATAAAAAACAACTGAAAAAATAAGCATGGCCGTAAAGCCTTGCCAATGTTCCGATATCGGTGATTGAATAATTTCTAGTAAGTTGTCGGTACCGATAATGTAGGCGAGAAAAGTGTTTCCCACTAAAAAGGCGATGCCGAAAAACAGTGTCTGCTTAAGTGTTTTCTTCCAAATTTTATCCCAATTCCATGGGGCTTTATTAAGCCTTTTCTGCGCTGTATAGTCGCCTTCAATAGCATATTCAATTCGACGGTAAACCATTTCCATAAAGATGGTTTGCGGACATACCCATCCACAAAAAACCCGTCCGAAAACAACTGTAAATAATACGATAAAAATCAAAAAGATAAGCATCGCTATAACAAACAAATGGAAATCTTGCGGAACAAAATGCTGAGCAAATAGATAAAACTCCCGATTTATAATATCGAATTGCATAAAGGGTTTGCCGTTGATCCTAATCCACGGCATTCCAAATAATACAATTAATAAGACATAGGAAAGCCATTTGCGATAATTGTAAAACTTACCGCTTGGCATTTTGGGGTAAATCCAGATTCTTTTCCCTTTTTCATCAACAGAACTTATGCTGTCTCTAAAGCTATCTTCTGGATCTCTGGGTTCATTTGACATATTCTATTTTCTCTTCTATCAGTTTTGGCTGACTTAGCCCTCTTCCACCTCAGTTTGTGTGATGATTTCAGGATCGTGGAATATACCTTCTTTCTCTTTCGCGCCAGCGGGTTCCGTACCCTGGAGCGACATAATAAAACTCGACACTTTTTCCATGGCCGACGGGCGAATTTGGGCTTGCCAGGACACCATTCCTTTTTCAGCAACACCATACTTGATTACAGAAAATACATCATTGATGGTACCACCGTGAATCCAATATGGGTCAGTCAGATTAGGCCCAATACCCCCTTCGCCATTTTCTCCATGGCAAGTGGCGCAATTGGATTGGAAAATGACCTCTCCTTGTTCTAAAGCCAGCTCATCAGTTAAGAATTGGACATTTTCTTCATCAACTACATCTGCCTGCTGAATCCGATATAGTCTTGCAGCCCGTTCAGCAGATGCTACCTCTTCTCTATATTCTTTTCTAGAGCTCCACTCAGCGCCAGAGAAGTGGTAGTAATACATATATACAAAGGCAAAAATGATAGAGCCATAAAACAAACCTAACCACCAGGGAGGAAGCCGATTATCTAGTTCCCGAATGCCATCAAACTCATGCCCAAGATCAACTTCTTTCTCACGCTCTACGGGCACTGCTGCTGTAAGCATGTCCATCATTCGACTCCACAAAGAAGGACCTCGCTCAGGAGATCCTGCATCTTCTAATTGCAAGCCGGCCTCCTCATAAGCCTTAATTTTCTCCTCATTCAAGATCACCATTAAGGTGCGATACATAACCAATAAGGCTGCAAGAATGATCAGGGCAGCTAGAAATACAACTATATTCTCCAATAGCACATCCATGGCGGCACTCAGCCACTCCATATCTTCAAAGGCAGCAGTCAAACTGCTCTGAGCTTTGGCAGGTTGGGATAAAATCATTAAACCTATTACGGATAAACTCACTTGTTTTAACATAGGGATTATTTTTTCTCTGTTTGATCTTCGCTTACGGATTCATCATCAAGGGGCAATGAAGCCATATGACGAATATGGTCATCACTTCGCCGAAAAACCAATACGATAGCCAACACAAATACACTTAAAAAAGTGATTAGTGAAAACAAGGCCATCCAATTGATATTACCAGCTGATTCTAATATGTATTTAGCCATGGTATTATTTTTTTATTGTTCTACAATAGGTTCTGGCTTAATGTCTGTCCCCAGCCGCTGTAGGTAAGCCACTAAAGCCACAATCTCTTTCTTTTCAAGGTTCTCTTGCTCCACCCCTTCTGAGCGAAGCTGATCAGCCACCTCTTTCGCTTGAGCTTCAAGGTCAGCTACTGCTTGATCGGCATAACCTTCCGGATAAGGCGTATTCAGCGATTGAAGAACTTTGATCTTAGCAGCGGTATACTTGGTGCTGAGATCATCTTCAATCAGCCAGGGATAAGGCGGCATTATTGAGCCTGGAGACATCGACTCCGGCTCTAACATGTGATAGTAGTGCCAACTATTGGAATACTTACCACCTTCCCGATGGAGATCAGGTCCTGTTCGCTTGGATCCCCATAAGAATGGTCGGTCGTAAATAAATTCACCGGACTTGGAATAATCTCCATACCTTTCAGTCTCTGAGCGGAAAGGTCTTACCATTTGCGAGTGGCAACCGACGCAACCTTCACGTATATATAAATCGCGGCCCTCTAACTCCAGGGGTGTGTAAGGTTGAACAGAGGCAATTTTAGGTACATTATCATCGATGAGTAACATGGGGAAAATTTCTACAAGGCCACCAATGAGAACAAGTACAGTAGCTCCGATCAGCATTTGTATAGGTCGACGCTCAATCCATTTGTGCCAATATTCCCCTTTCACTTTTTTGTGAGGTGTAAGTGCCGGTGCTTCTGCAGCTTCATTATCCTCGCAATTTCCAGCGTTCATTGTTTTAAATAAATTGACACCCATTAAAATCGCGCCAACTAAATATATCGTACCTCCAATAGCTCGAAGCAAGTACATGGGCAGGATCTGCGTAACGGTCTCCAAAAAGTTGGGGTAGGTTAGAAATCCGTCTGGTTCAAACTGCTTCCACATCATGCTTTGTGTCCATCCAGCCCAATACAGTGGAATAGCATAAAAGAGAATTCCCATCGTGGCAATCCAGAAATGGATGTTAGCCCAACGCATAGAATGAAGCTTAGTATTAAAGATGCGGGGCACCAACCAATATAAGACTCCGAAAGTTAGCATGCCGTTCCATCCTAAAGTTCCTATGTGTACATGCGCTACCGTCCAATCCGTATAGTGACTAATGGCATTTATAGATTTGATCGATAAGAGAGGCCCCTCTAAGGTCGACATTCCATAGGCACTCACAGCAACCACCATGAATTTCAGAATTGGATCTTGCCGGACTCGATCCCATGCTCCGCGTAAAGTCAAAAGTCCATTTAACATTCCGCCCCAACTCGGAGCAATAAGCATGATAGAAAAGACAGTTCCCAATGACTGCGCCCAATCTGGAAGAGAAGTGTATAATAAGTGGTGAGGGCCCGCCCAGATATATATGAAAATGAGCGCCCAAAAGTGAATGATTGATAATTTATAGGAAAAGATCGGCCGATTGGCGGCCTTGGGCAAATAGTAATACATTAAACCTAAATAGGGTGTGGTAAGGAAAAAGGCTACCGCATTGTGGCCATACCACCATTGTACTAAGGCATCTTGCACCCCGGCCAAAACCGGTATACTCCCCATAATACTGTATGGAATGGATAGGTTATTAAAAACATGAAGAACAGTGACCGTAACCCAAGTGGCAATATAAAACCAAATAGCTACATACAGGTGATTTTCTCTTCGACGCAAGATCGTCCCAAACATATTGATTCCAAATGCGATCCAGACCAAAGCAATCGCAATATCTATAGGCCATTCTAACTCCGCGTATTCGTGGCTACTCGTCAGTCCTAAGGGTAAGGTTAATGCCGCTGCCAGGATAATGGCCTGCCAGCCCCAAAAATGAAATTTGGACAAGGCATCACTAAACATCCGCGTTTTTAATAAGCGTTGCATCGAATGATAAACACCCATAAAAATCCCATTACCGACAAAAGCGAAAATAACCGCATTCGTATGTAGGGGGCGAATCCGACCAAAACTGATCTCGGCTGTCGAAAAGTTTAGAGCGGGAAAGACCATCTGAAATGCGGCCCAAACTCCAACTAACATACCTACTAAACCCCAAATGATAGTGGCATATGCAAACCACTTAACGGTTTTATTGTCATAACTGAATGACTCGATCTTACTCATACTGTTAAATTATTTCGTTGACTTTTTCTTTGCATCGTCCCATAAAATTCGGACAGATGGCGTATAATCATCTTCGTATTGTCCTGAACGCATCGCCCAAATGAAAGCCACTAAAAAGCCTCCTGCTACTAAAACGCCCAATCCGATTAAGAAAAAAATGATTTCCATTTGTTTTATTGATGCCTTACATACAAGATGTAATGCGGGTTCTGCTATTGATTCGCAATATAGAAAGGCTCATACTTTCAATGGATGACGGTTATCATCCTTAAATATGATCTTTCTCAACCTTTTCAAATATAAGTTGTTATTTTGGTTTGTAAAAACCAAATATCGCAAGACTATAAGAACCCAGAAATCCAAGTACAATAATACTAATAGAACTTAAGGGCATCAAGATTGCGGCTACAACGGGCGAAAGCAAGCCCTGAACGGCAAAATATAAGCCGACTAAGTTATATAGACCCGCAAAAATAAAGGCAAGATGCAAAAGCGTTCGACTTTTGTTTATATAGCATATAAATTGGTCAAAAGTAGACCAGGAGGTTTCGTCTAGAATTACATCACTGGAGGGTGAAAACTGTTGAGAGGAGTGGGAAATCACTATCCCTACATCTGCCTGACGCAGAGCACCCGCATCATTCAAACCATCCCCAATAAAACATACGCGTTCGCCGGAGGCTTGTATGCCACGTATATATTCGAGCTTATCTGCTGGCTTCTGCTTAAATAGTAGTTTTGTCCCATCAGGGAAAAGCTCGCGCAACCGCGCTTGATCTTGTTCGCCATCGCCTGACACCACATGCAGCTGGTATTTTGTATCTAAATAGTCGATGATTCGTCCTGTACCTGATCGCATTGCAGTGCTAAAGGCAAAATACCCATAGTATTCCCCATTTATAGACAACCAAACCCCTGTTTCTGAAGCTGGACTTCCCAGAATGAAATCAGCAGATCCCAGTTGAAAAAAATCGCCGCCTACGGACCCTTGAATACCCCGGCCCGGAAATTCTTTAAACTTCTTACAAATTAAATCTGAAGATGGGCTAGGCATCAATTCATAAAGCGCCCGACTCATCGGATGCTGACTTTGAACCGTTAGAAGAGCAAGCGCCTTTTTCTGAATTTGACTGAGTGGTCGGCCCCTGTATTCTATCTGGTCTTTCCCGGGATCGGTAAGGGTACCTGTTTTATCAAAAACCATATGTGTAATGTCTTGAAGTTGGGTAACCGTCTGAATATTTCGCAAAAACATACCCTTCTGCCCTAAGATTCGAACTATGTTCCCATAGGTGAATGGCGTGGATAAAGCTAAAGCGCAAGGACAAGCTATAATCAAAACTGCTGTAGCTGCAATAAACGCCATACCTAAATCCTTTCCCCACCAGTAGGCCAGGGTGAGTCCGGCAATTGTTATGATGCCCCAGGTAAAATACTTGCCGATGCGATCTAATAATTGTTGTAAGCGATTGGCACGGGGCATATGAAAGGGATCCTGGTCCCAAAGGCGCGTTAAATAACTTTGATCAACTTCCTCCGAAACTGCCAGACGGAAACTCTCCCCCCGCTGACGTCCTCCTGCCAATACTTCCTCTCCAATTTCTTTAGAAATAGGGTCAGCTTCTCCGGTCACAAAACTATAATCGATACGTGCCCTCCCCGATTGAATACTACCATCCGCAGGAATCAGTTCCCCATCTCTAATGAGTAACTCATCACCAATCTCTACATTTCGGATCGCAGTCGACTGCCAGGCACCTCCTATCCACTTCATTACAGCAATAGGAAAATAAGACTTATAATCTCGATCAAAGGACATGGAACTGTAAGTGATGTCCTGAAACCAGCGTCCAATAAGTAAAAAGAAGACAAATCCGGATAGACTATCTAAATATCCCGTTCCCCCTCCAGTCCAAATCTCGTAAAGACTGCGAAAAAACAGAGTCAATATACCCAAGGTGACGGGCACATCAATATTGAGTCGCCCGGATCGCAAACTCAAACTTGCAGATTTTAAATAATCCCAGGCACTGTAAAATACGACCGGTACTGAAAATGTAAAAATGATCCAACCGAAAATAGCGGCATAATCTCTCTCCACGGTACCGATATAATCCGGAAAACTCAGAAGCATGATGTTACCAAAACAAAATCCGGCGACGCCCATCTTTATAAACAAACTGTAGTTACGCTTAGTAGAAGTTTTGCCCTCCAGCTGATCGTATTGAAGTTGAGGCGGATAATCAATGGCTTCTAACAATTCCACCAATTCGCGCAAGCTCAACATTTCCTCATCAAAAGTGAAAGAAGCCTCTTTGGCTAAAAAATTCACTCGACAGGAGGCAATGCCGGAATGCAGTCGCATAATATTTTCTAACAAATAGATACAGGAGGAACAGTGAATGCCGGGAATGGAAAAGTGAACTACAGTCCAGTTGCCGGAGCGATGGGCACATAGATCCTCTATTACTTCAGACTCTTCCAAATAAGCATATTCGGGCTTTCTCGGACCCGTGATATCAAATCGCTCTCCATCTTTATGAACCTGGTGCTCTTTCAATAAATGATGGACAGCCTGACATCCCGAGCAACAGAATAGTCCCGATGAATCGCTCACTGCAGGCTCACGCATCTGTTGTCCACAGTGCGTACAAACCAAAGTTTCTTTAATATCTGATTCTGCTCGCATATTCCTGAGCTAAAGGTACGAGTCGCGGCCTAGATAATCTAATGAGCATCGTCATGCAAAAAAATGATCTTGCTCAACCAGTTTCACACTGAAGTTGCTTTCTGCCATCGATGTTCTAGCTGATCGAATTTTTGATAGAGGTCCGATGAGTAAATAAGGTAGGTCTCACCGGATGCCATCGTCATCATTACTCCTTTATTATCGCCGAGTCTAAATTGATTGATGTCCTTCCCAAAACTAATGCTATACCCTGTCCACATGAGTGTCTCGGGAATATGAAAAGGTTCCATTTCCACTACATCTCTCCATTTCAACTTAGCCTTTCTTCCCCACCATTGATTGGTTTTAACCTTCAGGCTTTTACGACCCACTTTAATATCCATTTTGAGATGTAAAATGTACCATATTATTCCCGCAACGATTCCGCCAAGAATTAAAATTTCTAAGCCTATCATGGAGTTTTCAGCCGCTAATTGTCGCCCCAGCCCAATCAAATACCAACTCCCAATTAAACCTAAGCCGATGTATATCCAAATGCTTCTCAGACTACTGCTCACTTGCCATTTCTCTTTCATAACTCTTCCTTTTGGTGCTTTTGTTAACATTAACTTTACATAGTTAATATATATTTAACATGGCTAATGTAACGAAAGTTCCACTTCTTTATTGAATCTCGTCCGGGTTAATCGGTGATCACCTTCAGTAAATACCAATCTCGAGGGTCAATTTTTGGCGGCGTTTCTACAGAGAAAAAAACATCTTTATCACTGAGCTCCAGGGTATGCAGCTCGCCATCCATCTCGATCTCAAGCGGAAGAGGAGTATGTACATTTTCCCAACGCACCGAATATAATCCCTCCGGCCATTTCTTGAGCTTAACTGATAAGGGGGCGGTTCCATAAAGATAGACATCCAGCATATCTTCTAAATCATAATGCGTATAATTCGTCAGCTCCTCTACAAAGTCCTGCGTCGACCACTGGTTTTCATAAGTAAATTCCCCCTTTTTGGCTACACTCCTCAACAACTCAAAAAACTCATCGTCTCCCAAAACCCATCTCAGGCTGTGCAATACAAAAGCTCCCTTAAAATACACCTCTCCGTGGTAAGCTGTTTTAGAGTCAGCTGGCCGCTTGGGCACCAACGGAGCCAAAAAGGGAATACCTGCTTTCATTTGTTGGACGTGAGCTAAATATAATTCCTCGCCTCCATATGCCTCTCGCGCTAGCCAGTCACCATAGGTGCAGAAGCCTTCATGGAGCCAAAAATCTGCCCAATCGGCAACGGACAATTTATTTCCCCACCATTCGTGACCCAATTCGTGATGCAGCAACCAATCAAAGACGACTCCATTTAAAGTGTCGAAACGAAAATTATTTCCATAAGCATTAATCGTTTGGTGCTCCATACCTAAATATGGTGTATGCACTAATCCCAGTTTTTCTTTCGAAAAGGGGTACGGTCCAAAATAAGACTCTTGCGTTTGAGCTGCCTGCCTGAATACCCGCATCATTTCCGGCATTCGATCGGCATCCGTTTGCAATAAATAAATAACCATCGGCACCGTATCACCAGAGATGGAAATAAAGGACTCCTCGCCGCGCTCGAATATTCCCGACGTGAAATTAATGTTATAGGTACTTATAGGGTACTGGCTTTCCCAGATATAAGTAAGCGTCTTTTTCTTTTCGCGCACCTCACTTAAAACCCCGTTGGCGGCGACCACATAAGGCTTAGGAACTGTTATCTCCTGGCGTACGCCCTCCAGAGCTCGCTTTGCGGGATGATTCACGCAAGGCATAAACAGCATGCCCCCTGCATTTTGTGAACTCAGACCCTGCCAGTGATTCCCATTGGCATCCTTCGCCCAGGTAAAGCCTCCACTCCAGGGCGGCCTTTTCGCCACCAGCGGTGTTCCGGAGTAGGACACATACACCCAGCCCGAATCAGCAAGGACCTGGATATCTAAAAACTCATCCCCGCGCTCATAATCCAAGTCACCACCCTGACAATCGACACCTTCTACCTCAAACCACGGTCCAATATCAAGGCGCAAAATAGTCTGTTTAGCAGGCATTTGATAGCGAATACCAAGTTTACCATCGATTTCCTGCTCCTTAAAGTCCAGCTCCAGTTGCAAGTCGTATTCGTAGACCGTCAGCTCCCGGTGCAGCGAATCCAACGGCCCACCCCACGACAGCCCCGCATTTCGCTGTCCAGAAATCGCCAATAGCGGCCACAACCCTATCCAAAACGCAATAATATATTTCATCTTCACAAGATACGAACTTCTCGTTTTGGGATTATAATACGTTCGGACTTCTTTCTTTTTTGGGCGTCTCCCCAGCGATTCCGCCTTTGCCGGATCGCTAAGGGCCGGGCTATGCGGTGGTTCCGTCCTCGAGGACGCCGCGGGCGTTCCTCGGGACCCGCTCCTGGTGTCGCGGCACCTCCTATCCCTGACGCTTCCGCGCTCCGCGCGGCTTGCCTTTTTGGGCGCAGCTGGAGCACCGCCCCTCCCCGATGCTACTTGCAAGAGCGATATTATTGCATGTGATCCCGCATCACATCGCGGGATCACCTACGCACTGAATGCTTTGGCGGCCAAGGGATGAGTCAGTGCTTTTTGTTTATTTTGGGTATGAGTTCAGGTGTCAAGTGAAAAGGATGCATCTCAAAGAATCCCTCCAATTTAGGCGCAGCTGGAGCTGCGCCCCTCCCAGCCACCACAAGCTGCCTTGAGTGAGGGCTGCGTGAGGGATAGAAAGGGCCGCGAGCCCGGCGAGCGGGTCCGAGAATCGCTGAAAGCGATCTCGAGGACGAAACCCCTGGATAGCCCGACCCCGAGGCTCCGCCATTGGCGAGACTCGAGGGGCACGCCCTGATAAAAAATGTAAAATCAAGATACCTCTCTACATGGAAATATCACAAAAGTTTTAGTATTTTAGCGAGTAGCAATAAAGCAATAGACAAACACGAAATTATGGACGAAAACAATAGTAAGAACGGAAGTAGCAATGTCAGCTATAATATTAATTCGGGAAGCGGAAAGTGTCCTTTTACGGGAGGTGCCTATCAGGAAAGTGCCGGAGGAGGTACTCGAAATACGGATTGGTGGCCAAATCAATTGAAACTGCACATTTTACGGCAGCATTCGAATCTATCGAATCCTATGGGCGATGATTACAACTACGCTGAGGAGTTCAAAAAACTCGATCTAGAGGCTGTAAAAAAAGATATTTTCGACCTCATGGAAGACTCACAAGACTGGTGGCCAGCTGATTATGGTCACTACGGTCCTTTTTTCATTCGAATGGCATGGCACAGCGCCGGAACGTATCGGATACAGGATGGCCGCGGAGGAGCCGGTGGCGGAACGCAGCGGTTTGCCCCACTCAACAGCTGGCCTGATAACGCGAATTTAGATAAAGCACGCCTTTTATTATGGCCTGTAAAACAGAAATACGGCAGCAAGATTTCCTGGGCTGATTTGATGATTTTGGCCGGTAATTGCGCTTTAGAATCTATGGGCTTTGAAACGGCCGGCTTCGGTGGAGGGCGTGAAGACCTTTGGGAACCGGAAGAGGATGTGTATTGGGGTCCGGAAGCGGAATGGTTAGGCGATAAGCGCTATTCCGGCGAAAGAAACCTTGAAAATCCATTGGCCGCTGTGCAAATGGGCCTTATTTATGTAAACCCCGAGGGGCCGAATGGCGAGCCTGACCCGAAAAAGGCGGCGCATGATATTCGGGAAACCTTTGGCCGGATGGCGATGAATGATGAGGAAACTGTAGCCCTAATCGCTGGCGGACATACTTTTGGAAAAGTTCACGGTGCAGCACCAGAAGAACATGTAGGACCAGAACCGGCAGCAGCTTCTATGGAAGAACAAAGCCTGGGATGGAAAAATAATTATGGAACAGGTAAGGGTGGTGACACCATTACCAGTGGGTTGGAAGGTGCCTGGTCGCAAACACCGACTCAATGGAGTAATAATTACCTGAAGAACTTATTTGAATATGAGTGGGAATTAACCAAATCACCAGCCGGTGCTTATCAGTGGAAGCCGAAAGGTGATGCCGCAGCTGGAACTGTGCCCGATGCACACGACCCGAATAAGTCGCATCAACCTATGATGTTGACGACGGACTTGTCTTTAAAGGAGGATCCCGCTTATGAAAAGATTTCACGTCGGTTTTACGAAAACCCCGACCAACTGAAAGATGCTTTTGCGAAGGCATGGTATAAATTGACGCACAGAGATATGGGGCCTATTTCCCGATACCTAGGACCGGAAGTACCCGAAGAAGAATTCATGTGGCAGGATCCGGTTCCAGCGGTGGACCACGACTTAGTTGATGATAACGATGTGGGTACACTAAAGCAGCAAATTATGGACACGGGCCTCAGTGTGCCTGAGTTAGTTCGCACGGCTTGGGCTTCGGCATCTACCTATCGTCATTCAGATAAGCGAGGCGGAGCGAATGGTGGCCGTATTCGATTGGCACCGCAGAATACCTGGGCAGCGAACCGACCGGATGAATTAAAAAAGGTATTATCCAAACTGGAAGAGGTGCAAACGCAATTCAATCAAGCACAGTCTGGCGATAAAAAAGTTTCCATGGCCGATTTGATTGTATTGGGTGGATGTGCAGCCGTAGAGGTGGCCGCTAAAAAAGCGGGACATGATATTACCGTTCCGTTTACACCGGGTCGCACGGATGCTTCGGCAGAAAATACAGATGTAGAGTCTTTTGAAGCTTTAGAGCCTGTAGCAGATGGATTCCGAAATTACTTCATGGAAGGAAACCCCGTCACCGCTGAGGAGATGTTGGTCGACAAAGCGCAACTGATGACCTTAAGTACGCCGGAGATGACGGTTTTAGTAGGAGGTATGCGCACCTTGAATGCCAATTATGACGGGTCGAATCACGGTGTATTTACGAAGAAGCCAGAGACTTTGAGTAATGACTTTTTTAAGAACTTGCTCGATCTTGGCACGACTTGGAAAGCGCTTGATGATGATCAAACAGTATTTGAAGGCCGCGATCGCAAATCGGGCGAAGTCAAGTGGCATGGAACCCGTGCAGATTTGATTTTTGGATCGAATTCTGAATTACGTGCCGTCGCAGAAGCCTACGGTCAAGCCGGATCGGAAGAGAAGTTTGTCAATGACTTTGTGAAGGCGTGGGATAAGGTGATGATGTTGGATCGCTATGAGTTGAAGTGATCTAGTGTTTCATAGCACGAAGCTTTTCATAAAAGGTCGTCCGTTGGACGGCCTTTTTTTTGTGTTCGGATTCCATTCTATTGTTTCTTGCTTTCAGGCTTCACTTTAAAACCCAACACCAATCATTTCAAGAGTTAATCTTATGACTCCATAAAATCCGGTTTTGCATTCTTAATAATAGGAAAGAAAGCGTAAGCGATGCGCAGCAGGCCTGAGCGAGACCACTTGTGGGTGAGCGAAGGAGACTGCCGGCCGGCGGCAAAGGCCCGGCCAAAGGCCGAGCGAATAGAGAGCTGCGTAGCGTAGCGGCCCCGTCCCGAGGAGCGCGAGGCGCTCTCGAGGACGGGGATACGCCCTCTTAATTCACATCATAAAATTGACGGGGAGAGAATGGCTTTTTATCACCTATTCTTTGTGACTCTTTATAGTAAGTCATGGCGTCCTCGAGACTAAAAAAGTGACTCCACTCCGTATCGTCGGACAAAAGGCCGGCGCGATTCAGTTTGTCACGCAGAGGACCTATCGCCCCTGCAATGTAAAATTTGATATCCTGCTCTGTTAAAAATTGCATGAGCTCTTGAAGGGCCATAACCCCCGTGGAGTCGACCATATTGATGGATGACGCCTCAAGAATGAGTACTTCCGGCTTCTGATCGCGCTGTTCTAGTCGACTGTAGATAGCTTCCTGGAAAGCCTCCACATTGGCAAAATACAAAGGAGCGTCAAAGCGGACAAGAAGCATATTCTCATCAATATTCGCTTTGGGGTAACGATCAATATTTCTAAATACATGCGTATCACCGAGGCGACCCAGCTCTGCCGAGTGTGGCTTAGCGATCTTGTAAATGATGTCGAGCAAAGAAATAACCACACCAGCGAGAATCCCCTCTTTGATACCGACGAAGAGCGTCACCACAAAGGTAAACATCAAAAGAGCAAAGTCTTTTCGATCGGTTTGCCATAAATGTTTCATTTCTTTGAAATCAAAGAGGGAGGTGACCGCGAGCATAACGATAGAAGCCAGAATCGTCATGGGTAAGAAATAAAAAGCGGGCGTAAAAAAGAGTACAGTAATGACTATCAGCACTACTGTAATCAATGCAGCGAGCACAGTCTTAGCACCAGCTTGATAGTTGACAGCAGTACGCGAGAGACCTCCGGTAGCGGGGTAAGACTGGAAAAATGAGCCAAAAATATTGGCTAAACCCAAACCGATCAATTCGTTATTGGCATTAACTTTATAGCCTTCGCGACTAGCAATGTTTTTTGCCACAGCGATGGACTCCATATAACCAATAAGCGCGATGGTGAGAATAACCGGGAGAAGACTTTCTATTTCAGACCACTCGAAGGAAAGCAGGGTGAATTTAGGCAACCCACTGGGAATTTCACCTACAATACGCAAACCCCGATCAGCCCAACCCATAGTGGCTGTTAAAACAATCCCGAGTATAACGGCTAATAATGCGCCCGGAATATTTTTATTAATTTTTTTTATCGCCATCATAAGGGCAATCGCTCCTATCCCTAATCCGGCAGTAATCGGGTTTATATCAGACATATGCTCAAACAGAAAAGTGGGAAGCTGATAAATGGGCATACTCTTGTCGATACTAAGCCCAAGTAAGTTGCCTAACTGGCTGAGTCCAATAATCACCGCAGCGGCCGAGACAAAGCCACTCAAAACCGGATGAGACAAGAAATTGACGAGGAAACCTGCTTTAAAAACGCCCATAAGAAATTGAATAATTCCAACGGCAAGCGCAGTGACGAGTGCCAATCGAATAAATTCAGGCGAACCCACTTCGGCCAATTGGCCGACCCCGGCATAGACCAGCAAGGATACCATGGCGACAGGACCCACAGCCAACTGGCGAGAGGTCCCAAATAAGGCATAAACCACCAAAGGGACCAAAGAGGCATATAAACCATAGACAGGAGGCAATCCAGCCAATACTGCATAGGCCATCCCCTGTGGAATAAGCATAACAGCAACAATAAGGCCGGCGACAATATCACCCTGCAAATAAGCAGGGCGATAATTTCGCACGGTGTCTATAATGGGAAGGTATCGGCTTAAAAAACTCATACTAAAATTGATTAGGCTGTTTTATAATTGTCGAAGTCATCTAGTACTACAGATACATCATACCCTTTGTGTGCCAGATAAGCTGAGGCTACTGCTGATCGACTGCCCGCCGCACAATGCACGACAAGAGATTGATCAGTTGGAACTTCATCCAATCGGGGAAGCAGTCGCGTATGTGCAACATTGGTCGCTCCATCGATATGGCGCTCTTCATACTCCGTCAATTTTCGCACATCAAGCACTTTTTTACCATTTTCGATCTGCTGATCCACTTCTCCAAAGGTCAAAGTTTCAATCTTATTCTTATCTCCCTTGTAGTTTTTCAAATCAGAAGGAGTGATATAAGCGGGAACATAATCTAAACCCACGCGGATCAGATCGCGAACAGCTTCATCGACTTGATCTTCTTCGATCACTAAATAGATGTGCTGGTCCTCTTCTATGTAGGATCCCGCTATCGTATTAAATTGCTTGTTGAAAGGCGAAGACATAGAACCGGGAAGATGGCTATCCATGAAGTCTTTGGAATCACGAGTATCCAGAATAACGGCTTTATCGTTTGCCTCTACTTTATTCATGAAGGCATTGGCACCCAAACGCACGGGTGAAATACCGTCAGCCACTAATGCCTGTCCTTCTTTATTGACGCGTTTCATGCGTGCAAAATAGTAAGGAGGTTCAGGCTGTCCTTCAAGGATAAAGTCTACGAAATTCTGCTCCGAATCGGAGGATTTTATCGAATTATTGAATTTCAACTCGTATCCTACGGTACTTTCAGGAACAGCCCCTAAGGCTTTTCCGCAAGCACTTCCTGAACCATGTCCCGGCCACACCTGAATGTACTCAGGCAGATTTTTAAACTTTTCAACTGTTTGGTACAAAGTACGTGCCGATGATTCCATCATGTTTTCCATACCCGCGGCCGACTCCAGCAAATCGGGCCGACCTACATCACCTACGAAGACAAAGTCGCCTGAAGCAATACCCATAGGCACGTCAGCGGCGGCTCCATCCGTTATAAAAAAGCTCAAATGTTCGGGCGTATGTCCGGGCGTATACCAGGCTTTGATTTCAATATTCCCGATTTTGATGCTATCTCCGTCTTTAAGTAAACGATGATCATAATCGCTGCCGATGAGCCATTCATACTTCCAGTCCTTGTCGCCTTCGTCTGAGGCATAGACTTTTACGCCGCGCTCAGCCATTTCTCTAAGGCCCGATACATAGTCGGCGTGAATATGAGTATCCGCTGCGCCAATAATTTCTAAATTTTCGTCAGCAGCGATTTCAAAATACTGGTCGACATCTCTCATCGGGTCAATAATGATCGCCGTTCCGTTGGCCTGACAGCCAACGATATAAGAATACTGTGCCAGTTTATTATCAAATAATTGTTTGAAATACATGTTATAGTGTTTTTTTAGTGAGGTAATTTATCGCGTAATACGCCATAGGTATAAGTACCCAAAATGGCGGCTACAATGGGGATTAACATAACTGTGAGACCTGAGCCCAAAAGAGCAAATAAGGGTCCCGGACAGGCACCAATCAGTCCCCAGCCGAGTCCAAATGTAGCACCACCAATGAGGTAGCGTTTCACTTGGCTAGCGTCCTTTGGTGCAATCCGAATGGGGTTTCCATCCATATCTTTAATTCCAAGTCGTTTAATGAGCTGTATGGAAATAATTCCTACGACAATCGCAGATCCAATAATTCCATACATATGAAAGGAATCGAATCGAAACATTTCTTGAATTCGAAACCAGGAGATGACTTCAGATTTGACCAAAACCAGGCCAAAGAATATACCGAAAATCAGACTTTTTAAAAGCTTTGAAAAATTCATATTTTATTTTTTAGGATCCGAAAATGATGGGATACAATACGTGAGTCATAAGTAAGCCTCCAATAAAAAAACCGACAACGGCGATAAGAGAGGCAAATTGCAAGTCTGATAGACCCGAGATAGCGTGACCCGATGTACAACCACCGGCATATCGTGTCCCGAAACCGACTAAAAACCCACCGATAATAAGTATGGCCAGGTTTGTAGGCGAACTCAGGCTGGACCAACTGAATAATTCATCGGGCACGAAGCCGGAAAAATCAGAAAAGCCCAGATCTTGTAATGCGGATATTGTAGAGGCAGAAATGTCAATAGGCTCGGGATTCATCCATACATTCCCTGCCAAAAATCCTCCAATCGTTATACCTAAAACAAAAGCCAGGTTCCATGCACCCGTTGTTTTCCAGTCATACTTGAAAAAAGATACATCTCCAATGTTACAAGCGGCGCATACATGCCGGAAACTCGAAGAAATACCTAAAGACTGTCCCACAAATATGAGTAACAGGGGAATCGTAAGACCGATCAGCGGTCCGCCAATATACCAGGGGAAAGGCTGCGTTAAAAAATCCATATGTTCGTTTTTATTTCGTTTGGTAATATATCACAAAGATGCAATGCATTTTTCACTTGTCATAACATTAGGCCATAAAAATAGTTCACTACGCTTTAAAAAGATAAAAAAGCAAGCCTATTTCAGATTTCAAATCAAAGCTACAACCCATATATTTAAAACAATTTACTTGATTTTTATAAAGATTAACCCATCTTCAACCAACTTGTTATTACATTTGTTACCTTTGTATCAATTATCACACAAAAACTCTGGCCATGGCAGAATCAAGTAAACTCCCCCGACATGCACAGATCAGTCGCCATCTTCGGGAAGGCATCGAAAAAAATATCTACGGACCGAAAGAGAAGCTACCTTCTGAGAAAGAATTGGCCGAACAATTTGAAGTAAGTCGCATAACTGTCCGCAGGGCTCTCCAGACTCTGGAAAATGAACAACTCATTCAGCGGAGTCAAGGACGAGGGAGTTTTGTATGTGACCCAAAAAGCAGTCAGCCCGCTTTGGAACTCACAGATTTTACAGAAGACATGGCTCTTGCCGGTCGCACAGCTTCGAGTCAAGTATTAAAAAAAGAACTGTGTTCTGCATCTCAGCGGGTCTCTTTTGCCCTGGGCCTAAAAGAAGGGACTAAGGTAGTTGAACTCACGCGCCTAAGGCTTGCCGATGGTCAACCAATAGCCATTGATAAAACCTATTTGCCTATATTTTATGCCCAACTCATTGATAGTGAAAACCTCACAGAGCAAACGATCTATGAGATTTTGGAAGAAAAGTACGACATTAAGATTCAACGAGGGTGTTTAAAAATAAAAGCATCGGCACTGGATATTGAATGGGCCGATCATTTAGAAATGGCTGCTGGTTCGCCCATTTTACAAGTTGAGCGAGTTTCCTACACCATACAGGAAAAACCAGTTTATTACCAAATCCGATTCAACCATCCTAAAAAAATTCAATACGAGTTGATGGCCGAACGCCAGTCCGGAATCGGATGCTCCCACCTCCCCCTGAAGGAGTTCTCACCCGTTTACACTATTGAATAAGCAGTTATACAGGACTTCACCAAAAGTCTTTTAGGAAAAGGCGAGACACAAATTTCCCAAATCTCAGATTTAATTCTATTTTGAGAGAAAAATAGGATGCGTGTTTTTCGGTCAGAGATGGGACTCAATTATGCTAATTATTCTTTTGGTTATGCCATATATGCACAATCTGAGTCGCCAGCAGATGGTCAGGAAGCCCTCCAAAATGGTTTTTTGCCTTACACGGGCCAGAATCTGGATCTTACCGATGTGTATTATTTGGCTCGCAGTCTTCGCATACATCTCCAACCCCTTATTCTCAGCTCAGAAAATCGCCGCGTGCTACGAAAATACGAAGATGCTGAAGTGAAGCTTAAACTTCAAAAACTATCAGATTTCTCCTGGACATCCGTAGATACAGAATTCTGCCTCACCTATGCGAATGAGCGATTTAGCACTTCTTTTTCGGCCGATCGTTTAGATCGCATTCGCGAACACCGGCACCTTACTCATTATCTGGAAATAACTATCGATGGAGAACGGCAGGCTTTTATATTTCTACATTGCGGTTCAAAAGGATGGCATTACTGGTTTGCCTTTTTGAATTTAGATACTACAAAGCCGCTTGGCAAGTTCGCCATGCTGCGATCGGCCCAGCTTGCGGATGAGGAGAATAAAACTCACCTCTATATTGGTACCTGCTACAGCCCTCATTCTTTATATAAAGTCCGGGACTTCAAATCCATCTCCTTCTATGATGGTTCAGATTGGTGTACGGATAAAAAGACATTGAAAGCATGGTGCAAATCGGATGAAAATTCTGATTTAATCGATCGACTAAAACGCGAATAGCTCATGGATTTAACCTACACCTGGACTTCTCTGATTCCTCCGTTGGTCGCTATTGTACTGGCTATGCTCACTCGAAAGGTATATTTATCACTGGTTACGGGCATTGCGGCTGGGTGGTTTATTTTGTCGGATTTCAACCCCTGGATTGGTTTTTTAAACACACTAGAGGGTCTCGTCGATGTTTTCCAAGATAAGGGCCAGACACGAACCATACTATTTGGCGCTTTAGTGGGGGCTCTCATTCTACTTATACAAAAAAGTGGCGGAGTTGCTGGCTTTATCAATTGGGTGGAAAAACAAATTTTATCGCGTTTTTCCGCCGGGGCCGGAGGGCGCCGATGGGTGCAAACTGCCGCCTGGCTCAGCGGATTGGTGATTTTCGTTGAAAGCAGTATATCGGTATTGACTGTTGGGACCTTATTCCGGCCTCTTTTCGATCGGCTAAAAATATCCAGAGAAAAATTAGCTTACATTGCCGACTCGAGCTCAGCACCGGCCTGCATTCTTATACCTTTCAACGCTTGGGGAGCATTTATCATGGGGTTGCTCATCACTCTGGGCTTTACTGAGCCTTTTACCCTATTAATTTCTTCTATCGCTTATAATTTCTATCCCATTTTAGCTTTATTACTAGTGCCCATCGTTATTTGGACCCGACTCGATTTTCCAGCAATGAAAAAAGCGGAATCGCGGGTGATGATGGGGCAGGGTGTTTTACGCGAAGGAGCTCAACCCATGATATCGACGGACCTTACAGAGGCCAAACCCGTTGAAAATGCGCCCCTACGTCCCGCAAATATGATCCTCCCCCTGGCAATTATGGTCGCTCTAATGCCCATCATGCTCGCATACACCGGCTGGAGCTCCGCTCTCGAGGATCGACCGAATGCCGATTTCTTTGGGCAGTTTTTCTACGCCATTGGTCAGGGATCAGGCTCAGCCGCTGTCTTAACTGCAGTAAGCCTGGCCATTCTATCCGCTATACTCTTATACAAAGTCCAGTCCATCATGCGGATTGGCGATATGGTCGATCATAGTATTAAAGGAATTAGTGACATGTTGCCGCTGGCGCTCTTAATGCTATTCGCCTTTGCGCTCAGTACGGTTTGTTACGAACTCAATACCGGCTTGTATGTTGCCCATTTGGCCGAACAGTGGATGTCGCCTCAGCTCGTGCCTGTGGTGGTATTTTTAATCAGTGCTTTCATCGCATTTTCTACAGGGACATCCTGGGGTACATTTGCTATTATGGTTGGAATAGCACTGCCCCTTGCTGAGACTTTACAATTGCCCCCTGCCCCCATTTTGGCAGCTGCACTAGGTGGTGGCATTTTCGGGGACCACTGCTCACCTATTTCTGATACCACCATATTATCTTCCATGGCAGCTGCTACTGACCATATTGATCATGTACGCACTCAATTACCATACGCGCTTTTTACGGGAGTAATTAGCAGTATATTTTATATTATTTTAGGATATGTAATCGTTCAATAATAAAATAAGTATCTTAATTGAGCTTTTCTTTAAAAGTGTACTTACCTTATTTGATTTATAATTGCCCAACGGTCTTTGATTAGTCAAAAACTATTGGATTTCTTTACTTTGCATTTTAATTGAATAGATTGTTATTATTAGTATCTAAAAACACACATGAAAAACACCTCTCTTTACATATTCCTTTTAATATTAGCTTTAGGGGCTGGAGGATATATGTACCTGGAATATATCAAGACTGGAAGTAAACAACAAAAAGCTATTGATAGCAGGTCTGCAACGGTAATTTCTGATGAGAAATCACAGAATTGGGGCGCACATATCCAACAGCTTCAAACTAGCCATCAAACTGTTTTTACATTCGACCTTCCCGAACCATGGGAGGCCTCCATTTCAGACTATACACCTCCTGGGCCACCACCAGTTTATCCTGGGTACTGCATTGAAATTAAACATCCGCAAAAAGAGGTCAAACTGGAATGGTTCTCTCCGCTCAAGTTTCACTTTTATCTCGGAGATTTAGGTGAGTACTTAAAACAGCAGCGCAAACCCATCACTCCGCGCATTGCATTGCAATCCTTTTTCGAGCACGCCCTGGATTCCTGCCAGCGCATTGCAGAACCTTATGAAGATTGGAAACGACCTAAGAGTCAAACTGCAGAATACTACTCGGAAGTGCAATCCGATTGGTTTCGTGTGGAAGGACTTACTAATCCAACATACTACTACATAAAAATTGAAAAGGCTCCTACCCCTGGAGTATATGGAGATTTGGGCAGTTGGACACTCTCAGCGTTTCGATTCACCTTAGCCGAAGGAGTTGATTTGAGCGAAACATTCATGAAAGTTGCCCAAACCTTTTACAAGACCGTAGAAAAAAAGCAGCTAAGAGATTCCGCGGTTAAGAGTTAAAGTAAAACAAGGGAAACGTAAGATGTGTTTCCTTCAAAAGAAATGTGCAATAAATATCGGCCGCTGGAAAGACTTTCACATGAAAGTGATTCCAAATAAGTATCGCGGATTTTTCGTCGACTACCTATAGGGTATACCCTACCATTCATATCTATCCATTGTAATTTAAAATCTCCCTCAAAGTTGTTCGTCCAGGTGAATTGGACTTCTTCCCCAGGTAATATCGGGTTCGGACTAAGTTGTGTAATTGAAGCGTCGGCATTCCAGTTTTCTGTTTTCCAAAAAACTTTGTTCGATATTTGAAATTGGCCATTTGAATCCCAACCTTCAATTTGAATTTCATATTCTGTCTGAGCATGTAATCCCAATCGGTATTGCTGAACATTTGCGGGAAGTATGACGCGCCATCCACTTAGAGGTCCAGCGTTAAGCGGGCGAACCTGAAGTTGGTATTCTGAAATCTGACTCATTCCCCCAGACCAAGCCAGATCAATCGTAAAGGGAAATGGAGTGCCACTAACCGTTAAAACCAAAGAGTCTTCCGTAGGACCGCATTCTTCTATTGCAGCAGCCACCGAAGCGCGCCAAATGGGCAATTGATCATAAAAGGTTTGACCGGGACAGGCCGTAGCGCAGCCATCGCGATGGCCCGAAACCCCTAAAAGGTCCAAGCCCGAGGAGGCGTGAATACTCCGACTTAGAGGCGACACTTCCCATTTACAAGCTGCAAAGGCTGCCAAATCGACCCATGAGGAGCGAGCGGCAGAAGACGGTGCCACATCGGTAAACGTACCCAACACACACATCCCCATCGCATTTCGATTTTGAGCACAAAAATGGGCCCCTTGAATATCATCCGCCCGTCCCTGATAGATTTCACCATTCGGATCAATCAGGTAATGATATCCAATATCAGCCCATCCGCGTCCATTAACGTGAAAGTCCCATATCGATCGCACTACCGCAGCCCAATCGGAGGAACTATTGGGTCCTGCCGAATGATGCACGATCAAGTGGGTTGGTTCGTTTACTACCGGTGTCTGGGTGGTCGGACAATTGCTGCACCATTCTGCACGCTGTTGAATATCCGGCTGAGGACAATCGCAGTCTCCATCGCGCAAATCCACTTCTTCATCCTCTAAGACCGTAGTGGATCCCGGATAATATCGATGGTAAAAAACGGAACTCGTCAACTCGCCGACCGTACGCAGATAAAGCGTATCGATTTGCCCCTGCTCGGAAAACTGCAGTCTGGAAAAGTGCGCTTTCTCATAAGACACATGCTCATCTATGGCAATGGACGTCCAGGGCGCAATGGACGAAAATCGCCATTGCAGGCTCGCCATATCCTGAGGTGAAGCTTCCACAAAATAAGACAAATGCGGATTGTCTCTGGCTTCGTGGGTAATCCGGATTACACCTGCTTCTTGCAATCGCAATGTATAATCTACCTCAATATGCGTCCCCTCCTGAGCATACAAGCCAGCGGTTAGGAAAAAGTACAAGAATAAAATACTAGTTGTTTTGGTCATCTTTTTTCTTTGGGAAAAACTCTTTTGCTCCTTCTAGAACGGATGTAACTACATCGGGATTGAGTAAAGTAGAAGTATCTCCCAAACGATCTGTATCTCGAGAAGCAATTTTCCGCAAAATACGGCGCATAATCTTACCAGATCGCGTTTTTGGCAATCCCTCGACGAACTGGATACGCTCCGGCTTGGCTATAGGCCCAATTTCTTTATTTACCGTGTTTAGTATTTCATCGCGTAAAGCCTTTGGACTTCGAACCTCACCCTCCACAATGATGTAGGCGTGAATACCCTGCCCTTTAATATCGTGCGGATAACCGACTACCGCCGACTCTACCACTCGAGCATGTGTATTGATGGCATCTTCCACCTCGGCCGTTCCCAATCGGTGGCCCGAGACATTGATGACATCATCGACCCGACCGATAATTCGATAGCGTCCGTCCGCATCGCGTTTGGCACCATCACCGGTGAAGTACATATTCTCAAAAGCCGAAAAATACACTTGCTTACATCGGTTGTGATCACCATATACCGTTCGCAGCATGGACGGCCATGGAAACTTGATGCAAAGTAAGCCCTCTGTATTATTTTCTTCAATGATATTGCCCTCATGATCCAGCAAAATAGGCTGCACACCAGGAAGGGGTTGAGCCGCATAAGAAGGCTTTAACTTTCGGTGGGCTCCCGGGATGGGAGAAATCATAATGCCCCCCGTTTCTGTCTGCCACCAGGTATCTACAATGGGACAGTTTGACTTACCAATAAAACGGTGATACCACTTCCAGGCCTCCTCATTAATCGGCTCACCAACCGAACCGATCACTTTTAAGCTACCCAAAGAGTGCTCGGCAACATACTCCAAGCCTTTCGCCATCAAGGCGCGAATAGCCGTGGGCGCCGTATAAAACTGATTGACTTGATATTTATCGCAAATTTCCCAAAATCGCCCGGCGTCCGGCCAGGTGGGTACACCCTCAAACATTACCGTTGTCGCCCCGGCCAGCAAAGGCCCATACACGATATAACTGTGGCCCGTTATCCATCCGATATCTGCCGTACACCAATACACATCGCCGGGCTGATACTGAAACACATTACTAAAAGTATAGTAGGTACCTACCATATACCCAGCTGTCGTATGCACCACACCTTTTGGCTTCCCGGTAGAACCCGAAGTATACAATATAAACAGCATGTCCTCCGCATCCATCGTTTCCGCCTTAAATTCGGTCGATTTGCCTTTTATGGCATCATGCCACCATACATCGCGGCCCTCCTCCATATTCACAAATTCACCCGTGCGCTTGTACACGATCACGCTCTCCACGCAATCGACTTTAGACACCGCCTCATCTGCAATGACCTTGATTGGTATTTCCTTATTTCCCCGGAATGAGCCATCAGAGGTAAGCAGCACCTTCGCCTTGGCATCATCGATTCGATCTGCCAACGCCTGTGCCGAAAAGCCCGCAAATACAACCGAGTGCACAGCACCGACTCGAGCGCATGCGAGAACGGCCACTGCAAGTTCGGGAACCATAGGCATATATAAGCAGACCCGATCGCCCTTTTGCACCCCATGCTCTTTCAGCACATGCGAAAACTGGTTTACCTTCGCCAGCAATTCCCGATACGTCCATCGCACCTCATCATCATTCGGGTCATTCGGCTCCCAGATAATTGCAGTTTGGTCACCGCGTTCCGCTACGTGCCGATCCAGACAATTTTCAGTAATATTCAGCTGTCCACCCTCAAACCACTTCACATCTGGCCCCTCAAAATCCCATGCCAGAACCTCATCCCACTTTTTCCGCCATTGAAAACTATCCGCGATCCCTGCCCAGAACCCCTCCGGATCCGACACTGATTTTTTATAAACCTCTTGATATTCTTCCCAGGATTGTATCTGATGCTCACTCATATATTATATTTTATGATCTTATGGATGTGTTTCAATATACCGCCTTTCACTCAGATATCAAAATGCACGTTCCTTACTCGTCCAGTCGATATTCCGCCCTAGATTATTTTGATTTTTTGGGCGCTCCGCTCCATCGCCTACGGCGGATAGAGCGGCGCTACGCTTTGGGCTCCACCTTCGTTCGGTCCTGCTCCCCAACGAGTTGGGGATTGGACTGCCGCCGGTGGCGGCACCCGCCGCATCGCTAGCGCAATAGTTGTTTATTCTTGCTGCGATCTAAAGAAATGAAATGAAAATAAACATTTTGATTCTGTCATTGAATTGAACACGAAATTGCCCTCGTGTTATTACCATCAAAGAACACAATCTAAAAGAGCAAGAGCTACCTGTGCTCTGAAAGAATATGTATCAAAAAATAACCAAAATTTAGCGGAGCGGGATAAATACGGCCAGTATTAAAGGACAGGCCCACCTGGCCTTGTCTATTTGGCCCTACCCCAAAACTACTTAGTGAATAAAAGCTCGGCGGCCTATTCTCTCTCCCACTAATCCAGACTTTCGCGCCGAGGAGCCCTCCAATTTTCAGGATTGCCTCTTCGCCCACCTGGTTTTGATAGGCGATATACTCCATCGGTCCTAGCCTAATCTTGTCCCCATTGAACTTAATTTTTCTCGTTTTCTGCTTTTTACTAATATCACCAAGGATAAAAACCATATTTGAAGGGTACAATGAAGCCATCTCGTCAAATTCCATATCATTCAAGTTGAATATGGAAATCTCCACCGCAATAGTATCCCCAATCCTTCCCCCCTTTTTCCATCGAAAGGAATTGGCTCCTAACTCATTGGCTTTATCCCAAAAAACATTAAATAAATCGGATAAATCAGCTTTTTCTGAATCCGTAACAAAACCCTGAAGCGTTGCAATCAGGTTCTCATTCGATAACTCATAGTCGCTATGAATATAGTCAAAGACTTCAGTCTCGCTGGCAGGAACCCCTCCCTCATTTATATCGACCACTGAGACATGCTGTCCAAATGCAGCGAAGGAAAAAAGTAGGAAAAAAACACTTAATATGTAATTCATAATATCATTATTTTAATAAGGTGTTACTGCAGCAGTAACTGCCGAACCCCAAGTTTATCCCATTTTGAGCGGCGGTAAATTAACCAGAAACTATAATAGAAACTAAAAGCCTGGAATTGATCGCTAAGCCACCACCGCAATAGGATTAGCTTTGCTTTATTTTGATTAGTCGTCAACCTCTATACATGCAATATTTTCATATGATTTATCTTCCAAAAATGCTTGAATAATCAAACTCTTATTTATTAGAAGGTTTGCAAGATCTGATGTTCGTCGATTGTCTGTTCTAAGCCATACTATTTTAGAAGGATGACCATATAGATTTGACATATCATAAAAGTCGGCATCAAATGTTACTATCGAATAGTTATTTTGTTTCGCATATTCCCAAATTTATCTGTCAGTTGAATTCTCCACCCCTAATTCACGCAGTTGTCGAGCTTCTGGAAATTTATCCGCCAGCTTCGAGACTATTCTAAAGGAAATATTTTGATCAAAAAGTAATTTCATCAAGCCACTCTAATACGGTGTTCTCTATCAGCAGCGTATGCCAAGCAAGCTTGTATATCTTCTGTTAAAAGCTCGGGATAGTCTTCAATAATATCTTTTGGAGTCATACCTGAAGCCAACCAACTCAGAACATCATACACAGAAATTCTCGTCTCACGGACACAGGGTTTCCCAAATCGAATATCAGGTCTGATTCTTATGATTTTCTTGTAATTCTTCATTGTAATCCACTTTTATCAAAAATTGGAATTCTTGAGAATTCATCACCCCTTATCTTAGGTTAGCGTGAAGCCCAACGGTAGTATATGAATCCTCAACTATTATTACCACATTGTCGATGATTAAAGATAGGAAAAAAATTGTCCTCTACTGCAGGCCGCTGCTAAATAGTCGTATATTAATACCTTAGTTTAATAATGATGCGATTTAAGCCTTCCACGTAATCGTCATCTTTTTTTTGCAGAACACCTTCATCTTTCCTTATGAAAGTAAAACCCTAGCCGCTTGTGTGTAACAGTATCACTGATTTTGCAATTGCTTAACAATACCAATCACTGAAAAGATTGCTAATTACACTGTAAAATATAAAAGGAAAGAAACTCTTGCCGGCTCTGTACCTCCGCAGCTAGCCCGCTCACTGGGGGCAAATTGCGGATTATGGAGTACTAATTATTATTCTTTCACGAATGTATATTGAGCACCCCCCTGGTTCAATATCATCTTTTGCTCTGAGGGATTAAACTGCAAAACAACTCCAACCTGTTCAAATTTAAACTTATCCTTTTCGGTTGCTTCGAGCGGAAATGAGGGTTGTCCAGTTGCTTGTACCATTAAGGCTTGCTCCTCTTTCGTGATGGTGAATTTTAATGGAATTTCTTCGGATGAATAAACGCCTAAATATTTTTCTAATTCTTCAGCACTTACATCGTAGGCAGCAAATTTTGGAACATCCTAAAATGAAGGCAGCCTACAGAAAGGGAACAGCATCCAGAGCTGATACAAATTATTGTAGCCCCACTGGGCCAGCCATTATGACAACGAAAGTAAACTCATCAACGCTGACGAGATATTGTATCGAATAAGCCTCTATAGGTCAGAATTGAACCACAAGGAGAAAAAATGGTAAGTTTGATTGCATAATAATTAAGCAAAAAGCTAAACTTTAAATTTTGGCGCTGAATCTTTTGAATAAATAAAGCATGTGTTCAATCTTAGGATTTATTTCCGATAAACTACTTACATAACTATTCATGAAGCAATTTATAAATATAATCGATCTTTTTGATCTCGAATTCTCTGATTTGTCATCCAGAGATACCATAATGGACAAGAAGGAGGAATTCCTACTTAGTTTTGATCTTGGTCAAGAATCATCAATAGTTCTGAAAGGCTATGAGATGGACCGAAATGAAATAATCAAGCTATTTGATGATCTAACAGCTAATATTTCTAATTATGCCGTTATTCATAAAAAGAAAAGTTTAAGTGCGTTTCTCGTAAATGGAAATCTAGAAGCATTAGATTTAAATGAATTTACGGCACTAGAGAATGGGCTCAAAGATTGGTTGAAGCCTTTCTTTAACCAAGCCTTCTACAGATCTGCATTACATATCATTCAGAGAGAAAGCTATATCAATCCTAAGCAATATAAGGGAATCATAAAAAAAGTAAATTCTGTAAATAATGAAATAGACCCTGCTTATCTCGATGAGTCTAAGCAAAAGATTGATGAGAGTTGGGGAGATCTTTTAAAAGATGCTCGCCTTTTATTTATTGATCAGCCCCCAGGAAATAAGGTAGGTTTTTTAAAGGCTTTTCAGCAAATCAAGCATCTATCCTCTCCCAGAAAAGCTAAACTGGTACATGCTTACGCGAGACCTATTGGTTTTGGTAAAACGATTTTCGATAATTTTTTAAAGACTTTATTAAATGCGTACTTAAATTCCGTTAGCGGAAATGTAAGCGCTCATTCCTATCGCTCACTTATACAACTGAAATCAATTTGCCTCTATTTAAAAAAGGAAGATCCGACACAGAAGAAGAATTATAATGAAATTTTAGAGGTCATTTATTTCTCAGAATCGAAAAAGCAAAAAAATGATGTGCTAAAGGCTGTTTTCATGATAATTCTAGGTTTGTTTTTTTTGAATTTAATAGGGAATTATGTAGTTAATCATTCAATATGGGATAAAATTTTTCCTTCCGATCAATATGCCCTTTCGGTTGATACTTATAATCCAGATTCAAACACTGTTGAATTAAGCTATAATTTTCGTGATCTCAGAGGATGGGACATAAGTGGTGATCAATTGCTTGAAAAGGGTTGGGATGCTTTCGAACCCTATCTCCCAGATACCCATCAGTTTAAAATAAAAGCTGAAGTGAATTATATTGGAGGCGATGTAGTCATAGAGAGAAGAATACGTATCACGGACTCGACTCACTATATATTGCCTACCATAGAGGATAGTATTTATTTCGCTCAACCTATTTCTATCAATTATGAATTTGAAGAAGGGGAAGGCTTAGCTTTTGGTTGCAATTACCTTTTAGCTCGGATACCAGGAAGGACTAAAATTAACGGGATGATGATAAAAACATATTACGATTCAATCGTGCAAGAGAATTGTTTTATCACCAATAAAAGCATCTTATTGGAACCGGAGAAACACTTCGATGGTCATAGTAAACAGCGAACTGTGGTTTTGGGCTCTATTAACGATTACTTCTTTTTAAAGAATCGAGTGTTCAATTATGATGAAGTTCAAAAAGTACCAAGAACGCATGAGTCCCGTTTCTTTAAAAACAGTTCTGATATTACATTAGAAATTGAAAATGGCATGAGTCCTGATCACTTTTTTATTTTAGCGAGCAGTGAAAAAAAAATATTAGCCAAATACCTTATAGATAAAGAAACGAAAGAGGTTCTACGGGTATCCAAAAGAAGAAGACCGAGCTTAGATAGATTAGAATCCGGTTTAGTTCAGAAAGTCCATAGAGACGAGCATCAAGTACAGCAATTTTTAAACCCATAACTATGCAGGCTACAGATCTTAAAGAAATTATTAATCAGGTGTTTGATATCGAAAAGAAAATAGCTAATGCTGATATAGAAAAAACAGTATCGCGAAGTATCAACAGAATTAAAAGAGAGTTCCAAGGACTGGGCTTAGAGTACCACAATCCCGTAGGAGAGGTTTTTGACGATACTCGCCTGGATTGCGATGCTATGATTAATACAAACGACCTTGAACATATGGTAATTAGCGAAGTCATAAAACCCATCATCTATCATAAGGAAAATGGAAGAATGCTTTTAATTCAAAGAGCAATTGTCGTGATTGAATAAATAAATTGAATTCCTTTTCAGCATGAACAAAACTTACCACCGCCTCTGCAAACTTTTTAAATATGAATGATACGATAAATTTCGGTATTGATTTAGGAACCACAAATTCTTCTATTGCCAAATTTGACAATGGGGATGTTTTTATTTTTAAAAACCCAATTAGTCTTAAGCAAACCCTGCCTTCCGTAGTAGGCTTCCGCAAACAAAGAATAGTGGTAGGAGAAAAGGCTGTAGAGCTGATCCATAAGGATAGTAAAAATGTGATCAGCGCTTTTAAAAGGAAAATAGGAACTTCGGACACTTATTGGGTGGAATCCCAGGAAAAAGAGATTAGCCCGGTCGAGCTATCCACCTTTATACTTAAAGAGCTAAAAAACTTTATTCAAACACAGGAAAAATTAGACGCTGCAGTTGTTACGATACCTGCTTCTTTTGATACAATGCAATCGAATGCAACAAAGGAAGCTGCTCACGCGGCTGGATTTTCTCAGGTTGTGCTGTTACAAGAGCCAATTGCAGCTTCACTGGCTTATGTAAATAAATCGAGCGTTAAGCTCAAAAATGGCCAGTGGCTAGTGTATGATTTCGGTGGAGGCACTTTTGATATTGCTCTTTTGTCTATTCAAGATGGAGAAATGAAAGTTGTGGATCATGAAGGAGATAATTATTTAGGTGGAAGGGATTTGGATAAAGCCATTTTATTTGAGGTGATTATTCCAAAAATTTTAACGCAGGGTAATTTTGGGAGGATAGCTGAGGAGTTGGAGAACCAAAGAGGTTTTTTTGCTAAATACTACAACCTACTATTGTACAAGGCAGAAGAACTTAAGATCAGCCTAAGTAATTCTAAAGAAGTAGAAATTGAAATTGAAATCCAAGACATAGATGGTGCAGAACAAGAATTGTTTATTGATGTGACCCGAGAGGAAATGGAATTAGCCATAGATCCGATAGTTCAAAAAACTTTAGATATCACGCAAGGTATAATTCGTAAAAATGAATTAAGAGAAGAAGATTTGCATTTCGCTTTAATGGTAGGAGGTTCAACTTATATCCCCTATATAAAACAAAAGCTAGATGCGCAGCTTAATTGTGCGGTAAACCTTGACGTCGACCCAACCACAGCCGTTGTGGAAGGAGCCGCCTACTATGCCGGAGTAAAAAAGAAAACAACTGCACCGCCTACTTCAACAAAACAAATAAAGAGTCAAGAAGAAGCTTCTTTTGATAAAGACCAGATCGAAATTAAGTCTGCCTACAATAAAATGACGACCAGGAGTAAAGCTCCTGTTTTATTTCAGGTCGTCAACCCCAATGAGGATTACTTTTACAGGATTTACAGGTCAGATGGTGGTTTCGATTCAGGCCTTAAGCGCTTAACACCAAAATTTACTGAGCGACTTCCTTTGGTCAGCAATGTTACCAATATATTTCATTTGCGAGTTCAAAATCCGGAGGGAGACCTACTCGAGCATACGATTGATGAGATCAGCATCACCCAGGGAAAGTTTAGAATAGATGGTCAGCCAGTCCCCTTTGACATTTCTTTAGAGTTAGATAACCAAGAAGGAGAAACCTATCTAGAACTGGTATTCAAGAAAGGAGATATCCTTCCCCTCAAAAAAACAATTGTAAAACAAATTTCTAAGAATATTTTCAAGAACTCTCAGGACAGTTTAATAATAAATGTGCTTGAAGGTCCCGTTGATAATATTCCCGCCGCTAATAAATCAATTGGCTTTATAAAAATTAAAGCTTCAGATTTGGAACGAGACTTAGTAAAGGGATCCGATGTAGAAATTGACCTACAAATAACGGAATCCAGAGAGTTGGATGTTGAAGTTTATATAAGTCTAAGTCAGCAAGAGTTTAAGGAAAGTTTCACCCCTTCCGTTTCTCACATTGATCAGGAGGCTTTAGTTAACGAGCTCAGAGCTATGTCCATTCAATTACAAAAAAAGAAAAAAGCGCTGGAAAATTTAGAAAACTTTGAAAAAGCAGGAATAGTAGCCTCTTTAGAGATTAAAGTAAAAAGCTTATTAGAACAAGCCAATCAGCTATCCGACACGGATCAAAGTGATAAAAAGTATCAAATTGACAAAGAAAAACGCAATCTGGCCACAGATTTACATCATTTATATGGAAGTTCTTATCTAACCAGTATAATTGAAAAATATTATAAGGCAAAAGCATCTTTAGAGCATACGCTAGAGTCAGAAGAAGCTCTCCCTGATGATCAGCGAGTCTATGATGACATCATAGCTAATGAGTCTACATTCCTGGCAAATGGGAAAGCTTCTGCCATTACCATGAGAATAGAACAGATTGAAAACCTGCGATCTTCAATAAAAGGAAGAAAACCCATTTCAGATAGTGACATTATGCTCTACTACACAATGGTGAAATTAGAGCAATACCCTGATCCTAAAAAAGCTCAAAAAATCATAGAAGAAGCAGAGCAGGTGTATAAAGAGAGTAACAACCCTAAGTTTTTAATTCCTTTTATTAACGTTTTGATTTCGATGCTTTCCAAAAATAATTCAGGTCAAAAGAACAAGTTTGGGACGGGTTTAAAGTAAATGGCAAGGCTTTTTATAACCACCTTATATTTATGACCCTACCCATTACTTCTTTTGCAAACATCTTCTTTAGTTCTATTTCAATCGGGAAGGGTTTTAACGGGGGCATATTTGCCCCGCCCGGGTTTCCAACCGGGATCTTCCCGACGAATGATTTCACGCCCCCGAAAACGAGTCGTGAGATTTGTCCAAATATTTATTTAACACTTTTGATTTTGAATCCAAATTGAAGCATCTTCCAATGGACATAGCTGTGTGAATAGGGATACCGCTGTCCGATGATGTGCGCGTGCTCTAAATGGTTCCAGGCATTTTTAAAGTTACCGTTGGAGTAACCCGTTCGGTAATCTGAGAGCTCTTTTTCGAAAAAAAAGGCTCCAAACTTTTCAGCATAGATGTATAAAACTTCATGTCAGTTTTTATCGACTTTACATTCAATTTAATCGCAACACCTCGTTCTTTAAGTGTTCTAGAACGGTTTGGCACCAAACCAACGGACCGCTGGAAATATACGAAGGATTTTGTCTTGGATGGCATATTTCCGACTAAACCCGTTTCGTGGTAGCCTGACAAAGGTTACTCACTGAACGAGTGGCGAAACGTATCGCCGACGCCCGCAGGGCACGCAGGCCCCTAAAAAGGAATTCTTTAGATTAGAGATAAACTACAGAGATCTGAA